>JAHHRI010000044.1 GCA_020025875.1 Alphaproteobacteria bacterium
CGCCCTTAAAGGGGATATCTATCACCCAAACTTTTCTTGGGTAACGGGCGGGGATTAATGACAGTCTAGCAAGTAAATAGGCTCTTTACAAACGTAGGCCCATGTAGCACAATCATACCTATAATGTATATAGAATTCGTTATTTTCTTCCTTCTTACACGCTGAATTATTGCAGGCTAATACTTTACTACAGCTCCCATATTGAGGAAGGTTGTAATGATGCACGAGGCGAGCCTGCTTTTTACTATCAACTGAGCAGAGTATATAATCATCTTTTGCTTCTTTGTTTTCACATCTAGTACGTTTTCCATCAGATTTACAGTATGTAACAGCCCATTTAAAATGGACATGAGGTTTCATGATATGATTTTTCATTGAACATGATTGCCAATAACCATCGCTACTGTATTTAATTTTTGCATATTCTCCGGAACCATAATCTTTAGATATTATTGAACTGCCTGAAGATAAATAAATATCATATGCTTTACTGTTCTTATATACATGCCATATCAAATTTTGTGAAAGCTTTGTATGCATCTTGTGTGCTCGTTTGGAGTGGTTGTAATTTGTTCCTAAAAACAGTTTAGTATAAATTTTTGCCGGATTTTCCGTAGTTGCTCCGATAAATGCTATGCTTGTATCGTAATCTGCACCACTGTCATCTTGACTGGGATACATATACACAGAACCGACTGAAAACTCCTGATCTTCTTTAAATCTGAAAGTCGCCATGTTTTTTCCTTTATAGCTCGGCGAAACTTCTATATCTATTTTTCCTCTGCCGGCATAGACGCCTTCTTGGTTGAAAGACATACCGTCAAAAATAACCGGACTTTGAATTTTCAGCGTTCCCTTGATGTTGATCGCCGGCATGGCTTCGTAGCCCTCATTGTCATATTCTGCGGCATATACAAACTTCGGTTCATAGTCAACATTCGCCGGAATAATCCAGTTTTTGGCAATAATATCCACATTGTAGGCATTGATGCCGTAAGTGGTTGAAAAGGCATTGTTAATGTGACTCATATCCAGTTTTAGCCCGTAAAGCTTAATGGAACCTTTATCATAAGAGCCCCAATTAAAAGGCGAATGCTGGGGAATAAAAAAGCCGTTTTGGTTTGAAGGAGGTTGGTAAATGATGGTCGGTCTGGTCTTGCAACGTTCCTTCATATAACCACCCTCTATGGCACCAAACGCACTGGCGCCGTAGTAGTTGATACCAGCGTAAATATGCGTCAGTTTCTGATTGGCTCCCAAAATGACGTTTTTGGTTTTGATGTAGGCAGGATTGCTGGTTGCATGCTTCAACTTGCTTTCCTTAATGTTGCCCGCACTTGCCACCAGAGTGTAACGATCTCTCTTTTCGGGATAAGTATCCAACCATTCGTCAACGGCTTCCTCACAGGTCAGTTCTCGGCAATTTCCGCCGTCACGACCGGGACGATAACCTTTTTCGCATTGCAAAATTTTGTATCGCTTGCCGTATGTACATTTTTCATATCCGACACCCTCGCCGCCCAAAACATGGTCAAGCGTTGTTGCCGGATAAGAATCGCATTCGTAACAACGATCAAAATAATAAGCGCCGCCCTGAATGCAATAATATTCTTTCTTATCGATATTGCCGCCAAATTCGCAATCGCCGGCGGCAAACTCGTATTTTTCCCGATTGCAGATACAAGATCCATAACGGCTTATGCCGTCTGTACCCGTACAGCCATCGTCGGAGGGTTCTGTTCCGTTAATGCAGTCCTCTTTCACATAACGATATATCGCCGGATTGCACACACAATCGGAAAAATATATCTTGGTTATGCTGCCGCCGCTGTTGGCATCGTACCCGCTCTGAACACAAGAACCGCCGTCGGCAATCGCCCCCGGATACTTGTTTTTGCAGGAAGTTTCTTCGTATTTGTCGTTAAAAGGGAATTGGGCATCACAAACGCATTTGTGCTTGCTGCCGCATTTGCCGTCGGAAACCAGCGGATAACTGCACAAATCATAAGCATAGTCCTTACCGCAGCACATCACATAGTTGTTGTTGTAGGGGCAATAGCCAACCACATATTTAGACTGATCCGTGCATTGATCTTTAAACACATACCCTTCATTTTCACACAGTTTTCCGTCTTCCCCCGGATCTTTATAGTTTTCAAAACTGCCGCCGCCGGAGCAATCGGGCTCGCCGACAAAGCAAACCTTGGCAATCGTCGGGCCGGTCAGCAGCAGACAAAAACAGCCTACCAACAGACTTAACCCTATGGTTTTATACAATATTTTCATAACCCTTCCCCTCTAAAAAAATATTTCGTTCAGGTGATGTAAAATATTGTACGTTATTTCGTTATAGTCTTTTTCTTCGCTATCCCTTGCTTTTTCGTCTTGATTTTTGCGGCATTTTAACGTACCTTTTTTTACGGCAGATCAAAATCTATTTGCCATAAAAACAATAGCTAACGACAATCGCCGTGGCTATGCCCGCCAAATCGGCCAGTAGCGCACAAGGCAGCGCCGAGCGGGTTTTGTTTATCTTAACCGCGCCAAAATAAACCGCCAAAACATAAAAAGTTGTTTCCGTTGACCCTTGAACAACAGAGGCCACAAAGCCCGAAAAACTGTCAACCCCGTAAGTCTGCATGGTTTCGATCATCAGCGCGCGAGATCCACTGCCGGAAAGCGGCTTCATTAACGCTGTCGGCAGAGCCGGTACAAATGCCGTATCCACCCCCAAAGCAAGCAAAAGCTTTTCTAAGCCGCCAAGCAGCCAATCAAACATTCCCGAAGCCCGAAAAACAGCAATCGCCGTCAGCATGGCCACCAGATAGGGAATGATCGTTACCGCAATTTTAAAGCCTTCTTTGGCTCCTTCAACAAACAGCTCATAAACATCTTTTTTCTTCCACAAGCCCCACAAAATGAAAAAAGCCACCACCGAAAACAAAACCATGTTGCCGAAAACTGTTGAAACCAAAGCCCGATCCTTGTCCGGCAGACGCAGAAAACCCCAAGCAACGGCTATGACCGCAACCACTGCCGCAAACAACCAGCCCAGCACCACCCTATTGAAAAGATTGATTTTTTGCACCAAAGCAACCGACAAAAAGCCAACCAGCGTTGAAACTGAAGTTGCCAGCAGAATCGGCACAAAAACAGCTGCCGGATTTTCGCTGCCGAGTTCTGACCGATACATCAAAATCGTCATCGGAATGAGGGTTACGGAAGAAGAATTGAGCACCATAAACATAATCTGCGCATCGGAAGCCGTATCTTTGTGCGGATTGTCCGCTTGCAGCTGTTCCATGGCTTTTAAGCCGGCAGGGGTGGCGGCGTTGTCAAGCCCCAAGATGTTGGCGGCAATGTTCATCACCATCGAACCGACGGCAGGCGAATTTGCCGACACGTCCGGCATAATCCGCGCAAACAAAGGCTTGAGCAAACGCGCCAGCGCGTCGGTCATTCCCGATTGTTCGGCAATTTTCAACAAACCCAGCCACAGGCAAAGTACGCCGGTGAGGTTGATGGCAATTAAAAAAGCAGACTTTGCCGAGGAAAACAACGCCGCCGTCAGCTCGTTCCAAACAACCCAGTCGCCGCCCAAACTGCGATAAAACGCACCGGCAAAAGCAGAGAGAAAAAAGAACGACCACACTATTTTGAGCATGGCACTTTCCCGTCAATTTCAAGCAAACCTGATGTCTGCATGGCAAAAAAGCTCTTGTAGACACCTTGTCGGCGCAACAACGCCGTATGAGAACCGCTCTCAACGATCCGCCCTTTGTCCATAACAATAATCCGATCCATTTCTTTGATGGTGGAAAGCCTATGGGCAATAGCAATGACCGTTTTGTTTTTCATCAGGTCTTTTAAGGATTCCTGAATGTATTTTTCGCTTTCGCTGTCCAGAGCCGAGGTTGCCTCGTCCAAAATGAGAATCGGGGCGTCTTTCAAAATGGCGCGCGCAATCGCTATCCGCTGGCGTTCCCCGCCGGAGAGCATCACGCCGCGTTCGCCGACCTTGCTCTGGTATCCGTTCGGCAGGCGCATAATAAAATCGTGAATATAGGCGCGGCGGGCTGCCGCATACACTTCTTCGTCGGTTGCGGACGTGCGGCCGTAGCGGATATTTTCCATAATGCTGCGGTTAAACATATTGGGATCTTGCGGTATCAGGGCAATTTGCCGGCGAAGGCTGTCTTGAGCAATATGGGCAATATCCTGACCGTCAATCGTGATTTTGCCGTGCTGAATATCATAATAGCGGGAAAGCAGCTTGATCAGGGTGGTTTTGCCCGATCCGGAACGCCCGACAAAGCCGACTTTTTCGCCGCCGGCAATATGCAAATTGAACCCGCTAAACAAATTGGGCATATTTTTATAGTGATAGTTGAGGTCAACAAAACTGATCTCGCCTTTTTGCAGGTTCAGTTTATCGGCGTCGTCCGCATCGTGAACCTCGCATGGCTTGGATAAAAGCGTCAGCCCGTCACTGATGTTGCCGTAAATTTTGAAAAAATGCACAATATTCATCGAAAGCATGCCGAATATCTGGTTTAACATTGCTATCAGCGACTGTAAAAACACAAAGTTGGCAATGTCAATTTCGTCGATATACCAATACCACACCGGCAAAGCATAAAACAAAATCTGTATCAAGGCGCGAAGCAGATTTTGCCAAACGGAAATGATGCCAAATTTTTTTATTTCCGCCCGATCCGCCGCGATCGCCGCTTTCATAAACTTGAAATAGTTTTGTCGTTCAAAATGGTAATTGCTAAAATTTTTGACCAAAACCGCGTTGCTGATGCTGTCCACCAAAACACCGCTGGCTTCCGACATCGTTTGCGCCCGTTTTTTAGAAATTTGCACCATACGGCGACTGAGGCAATAGCTGACATAAAATACCGTTATATTAAGCACTGCCAAAATCAACGCCAAAGTCACATTAACTTTGATGACAAACCCGAGGGTAATCAGCATGGCAGAAAGCGGCGTCAGAAACCCCCAGATTAAAAAGTAGTACATCGGATAAATGCTGTCGATAATCGTTTTTGTCTTACTGGAGATATTGCCTGCCATTTCTTCGGCAAAAAAAACCGGCGATTGTTGGTGGACATAGTCGAACAAATCCTTTGCCACCGCCGCCAAACAATGCGGCATAAAATTTGCCTCAAGAAAACGCATAATGCTTTGTATCAAATTTTTCAGCAAAAGCAAGGAGGAGGCAATGACCACCAAGGTCAACGCCCGTTTCAGCGCCGCCGTCCGTTCCTCTCCGCCGGAGATGACGGCAACGATTTCTGCCGCATAATAAAGCGACAGTCGCATTAAAAATTCCCCCCCGATAATGGCTGCCAAACAGCAGAAAAACAAAAATTTCTGTCGGGAAAAATAAGACCAAAGGAAGTTCCATACTGATGACGGAACGGTTTTTATTTCCATTTTTTCTTCCTTTGTTTTAAGCGGGTCAGCTTATCGCTGACAATGGCGGTATCGCGACCGGTTTTTGCCAACCGATCATACATCCGCTCAATTTCCTTTTCCAAATAGGCTTGTTCAATTTCGTTGGCCAGCCCTTGTTTTTGTTCTTCGCTGCCGTGGGCGTCGATGGCTTCCATTTCTGCACGGATATCTTCCACATGAATGCTGCTGTCGGTTTTCTTTTTTAGAAAATACGGAAGTTCATAAGCCAGTTGGCGGGCGTTGGCATATGCCTCTTTGGCATCGGTACAGTTGTTGTATCGCATACGCAGCAACCGAAAAGCCGTTTCCAGCTCTTCGCTGTCGTCCACCACGATAAACGGCACCGGCAAAGCAAAACCGCTCGATGCCAAAACTTTAAGATATTCCAAAATATGATAGAAAAATCCGTTGATGTTATAGATGATGAAAGGTTTGATTTTTAAAAAACCGTCTTGCATGGCCACGCAGTCGTATGCCAATTCGTCCAAAGTGCCGACGCCGCCGGGGGCAAAGACGACAATATCTGCTTCCAGCAGTTTGATCTTGCGGTTTTCGAGGGTATCTTCCACCACGACCTCTCCGATCTGCTGCAAAACTTCGTCTTTTTCGTAAAGTTCATAATATTCTCGGGTGGTCACGCCGACAATCGGCGTTACCTCGCCATAATATTTATCCTTGCGCTCTCGCCAGTTATCCAGCACGCCGCGGGCAACCGCCCCCATCACTCCGGAGTTGGAAAAGCCATAATCCAGACGAAAACCCATTTTGGCGATTTTGGCACCCATTTTATAGCATTCTTCAACATATGCCGGATCTTTGCCGTCGCAATGCCCGCCGGAAACGCAAACGCGCAAATTTTTGATGTTTTCGACACAATCTTTTTTTTCTTCCGTCATGTTTATATCTCCTCAATGTCACCTTTGGCTTGGTCGGCATAAAATGCCGCCGCAAAATCTTCCAATGTATTATTTTCAATCGCCGTTCGCAGCCCCGACATCAGCCGCTGATAGTAGCGGATGTTGTGCCATGTCAGGAGCATAACCGCCAAAATTTCGTTACTCTTTTGCAGATGATGCAGATAAGCGCGGCTATAGTTGCTGCATAGCGGACAGTCGCAACCTTCTTCCAGCGGACGCGGATCTTCGCGGTGACGGGCGTTGCGAATGTTAACGGTGCCCAAATGGGTAAACGCCTGAGCGGTACGTCCGGAACGTGTCGGCATAACGCAATCAAACATATCCACCCCGCGCAAAACGGCACCGACAATATCGTCCGGCCGCCCAACTCCCATTAAGTAGCGCGGCTTGTCGTCGGGCAACATTTCCGGCGAATAATCCAACACTTCAAACATCTTCTCCTGTCCTTCGCCGACAGCCAGCCCGCCGATGGCATAACCGTCAAAGCCTATTTCTTTGAGTTGTTGGGCTGACCATGCGCGCAAATCTTGATAATCGCCGCCCTGCTGAATGCCGAAAATGCCGTAACCCTCCCGATTAACCCAAGCGTCTTTGCTGCGTTTGGCCCAACGCATAGACATTTCAACCGATTTTTTTACGGTTTCGAAAGAAGCCGGTAGCTTGACGCATTCGTCTAAACACATAGTGATGTTAGAATCGAGCTTATGCTGAATTTTCATGGATTCTTCCGGCGACAAAAAATATTTTTTGCCGTCCACATGGGAGCTGAACTCTACGCCGTCTTCGCTTAGCTTGCGCAGTCCGTTCAGGCTCATAACCTGAAAACCGCCGGAATCGGTTAAAATCGGCTTTGACCAATTCATAAATTGGTGCAAGCCGCCCATCTTTTCCACCAGATCCGCCCCCGGACGAAGCATTAAATGATAGGTGTTGCCGAGCAAAATTTCTGCGCCGGTTGCCGCTACGGATTCCGGCATCATGGCCTTGACCGTGGCACAAGTGCCGACCGGCATAAAAGCCGGAGTGTTCACAACACCGTGTTTGGTATGCAGACGACCGCGACGGGCTTTGCCGGAGCGACCGAGAATCTCAAATTTCAAGCTCATCTTTTTTTGTTTCCCTCATGTTTTTGTCCCTATAATGAAGCAAAAGACCGTGCTTAGCAAGAGGGTTTCGTTATTTTCCATAGACATCTGCAACTATTTCATTTAAACTAAGGAGGTTATAAATAATTATTAATTTTTATCATATGAGAAAAAACAAAAAATATTCCAATGGTATGTTTTGGATAACCTGTGTGTTTTTAGGGCTGTTTGTTGCCCTCTGCTTTGTTCTCGGACCGTTAGAAAAAAAACAAAAACACCGTTTGCAGACAATCGAATCTTGTCTGGTTGTACAAGTGAAAGCCGTTTCTTTTGATCGACAAAACAAAATTTTGACGGTGCTCAAAAGCTTCGGCGACGGTCATTTTGAAAAAAGCAGCTATTGTCTTTCGTTGCTGCCTGTCATCAATGCCGACAACGAGCGTCGTCAACAGATGTTTGAAATTGTCATCGACAACGGCAAAACCGTCGTTTTCGACTTAAACGGAAACGCTTGGCAAGGCGGAATAAAAGAAAAATAAGCCCGATTGTTCACACCAAAACAAAGGTCAGCGTTAGATAACGCTGACCTTTTTTCTTTGCGGCTGTCGCTTTGGCTATTCAGAAACCATAACACAGCGGTTAAACAACAAACTGTCGGCAATAATTTCAACCCATTTCCAGAGCGAATAAACAGCCAGCACCAGCATGGAAAACCAAAACCAATGCAGATACCCGCACAAGGCAAACAGCAGTACCGAAATGCCTTCTGCATAAAATGTCCAGCGCCCAAAGTGAATCACAGAACTGAAAGTTTCTACGGCCTTACGGCGAATCGGTCGGAAAACGAATCCGTAAATCAGTGTCAAAGCGGACAACAGATAAAACCCGTTGCGCACAATCCATTCCTCGCGTCCCGACATCAACGTACCGCCTCGCTCGGCAATGATTAAAACACAGACCACAATAGCGGTAAGAATACCTATGCTTTCAGCCCCCAACAAAATACCGGTAACAGTTTTTGCTCTCTCTTTTGTCATACGAATAATAATTTTAGTGAAAATAATTTGTTGAATATCCTTAATATATATCCGACAGCTTTTTTTGTCAATATTTAGGCAAGTTTTATTTTTTATCCTCGCCCTCATCTTCATGCAAACTGTTGTCAATGGCATAGCCTGTCGCCCGCACCGTGCGGATATAATCGGGACCGAACTCATTTAAGGATTTGCGCAGGCGGCGAATATGTACGTCAACCGTGCGCGATTCCACATAGATATTGTTTCCCCACACATTTTTGAGCAAAAATTCGCGAGAAAACACCTTGCCGGGGGTTTCCATCAGCATCCGCAACAAACGAAATTCTGTCGGTCCGAGGTGAATATATTTGTCTCCGCGAAAAACCTTTTTTTCTGCCAAATCCATACGGATATCTTCAAACACCAGTTCTTTTTGCGGCAGCAATTCGGGCGAACGGCGCAAATTTGTTTTAACTCTCGCCATCAGCTCCGGCACCGAAAACGGCTTGGTGACATAGTCGTCCGCACCAGCCGACAGACCTTTGATCTTGTCTTCTTCTTCTCCTTTGGCCGTCAGCATAATGATGGGGATATCTTTAATATCCGGCTTATTGCGAATCATCTTACAGATATCTACGCCGGAAAGCTCCGGCAGCATCCAGTCGAGCAAAATGACCGATGGGCAATATTTTTCCACCGCTGCCAGCGCCCGATTGCCGGACGACTCCCACATCACCTCAAAACCTTCTTTTTCCAGATTGTACTTCAAAAGAAGCGCCAAGGCTTCCTCATCTTCAATTACCATCACCAAAGCCATCTCAGTTCTCCTGTTGTGCCGGTTCGTTTATTTTTGATTTTAGCGCAAGGCGGCAATGTTTGCAACATAATTGCCGTTGCCGAAAACAGCACTGCCCGCCACCAACACATCGGCTCCGGCTGCCCGACACAACGGCGCCGTTTCCCGATTGATGCCGCCGTCTGCTTCAAGCAAAATCGGACGGGAAGCAATCATTTTTTTCAAACGGCGGATTTTTGCCAACTGTTCGGGAATGAACTTCTGCCCGCCAAAACCGGGGTTAACCGTCATCACCAACACCAAATCCAACCGATCAAGCACATATTCCAGCACGCTCTCGGAGGTGGACGGATTGAGAGAAACACCGGCTTTTTTGCCCAAATCGCGAATCTGTTGCAATGTCCGATCCAAATGCCGACAGGTTTCCGCATGAACGGTAATGATATCTGCTCCGGCATCAACAAACCAAGGGATCATCTGCTCCGGCTTTTCCACCATCAGATGAACGTCAAACACCAATCGGCTGTCGCCGCGCAGGCTTTTGACCACCGCCGGACCAAAAGTAAGATTGGGAACATAGTGCCCGTCCATAATATCCAAATGCAGCCAGTCGGCACCGGCAGCGGCAACAGCGGCCGCTTCCGCTGACAGATGCCCGAAATCGGCAGCCAACAGGCTCGGAGCAATCAAAACCATTTTTTTCTCCTTGAAATTGATCTTACGTTGTCTGCTTTATTGTACAGACAACAGGTTGATTTTTCTTTAACAACCATTATCTAGCCTTACAGACTGTGTTCATTTAAACCGAAAGGAGAAAAACAATGGGAGAAATGGCTAAGAAAATCAGCAATGTTGACAACCAAGAACTGTTGCAAGTCTTAAATGCGGCTTTTGCCGAAGAATGGCTCGCCTACTATCAATATTGGATCGGCGCCCAAGTTATCGAAGGGCCGATGAGCACTGCCGTTCAGGAAGAATTTAGAAAACATTCCGAAGAAGAACTCAAACATGCCCAATGGCTCGCCGATCGGATCATGCAGCTCGGCGGCACCCCGATTTTAAGTCCGGACGCATGGGAAAAGACGGCAACCTGCAAATATCTTGCTCCAAATGATCCTTTTGACGTAACCCTACTTCAACAAAATCTCGCTTCCGAACGTTGTGCCATCAAACGCTACCAACAGATCTGCGATATGTGCTGGGGAAAAGATTTTGAGACCTTTAATATTTCCCGCAAAATTTTGCACGAAGAATTGGATCATGAGCAAGATTGGGAAACTTTTCTGCAAAATATCAAACAAGGTATGGCATATGCCAAAAAATATATATCCGATTGATAAAACTAAATTATTGTTTTTTTATCCCGATTATTTGCCGTTGTTAAGATTTAATATTTGACAAATAAAACAAAAAAAGTCAAAATGGGACAAAACGAAACCGAAGGTGGCGTTTTCTCCCTAAGCAACCAGATACTCCAAATAATAAGTT
>JAHHRI010000045.1 GCA_020025875.1 Alphaproteobacteria bacterium
GGTTGCCGCCTATGTCTTGTTGCGGTTGCGACAATCGACTGCGGCAGCGGTACTGGACAGACTGCCGCTTCCTTTTGCCGCTGCCGTGTTGGCGGCAATGCAGGTTTCTTCGCCGGTTGCGCCGGAAGTGGCGGCAGAAATTGAACAAGCCTTGTCGCGGAGCTTTGCTCAAGGCATTCCCAACGGGCGAGAATGCGCGTTGGCTTTGTTTGCCGCGGCATCGGTTGCCCGCCGTCGGGAGCTGTTGTTGGCGCTGGAAAGCAAAAATCCGGAGTTGGCATGCCGTTTGCGCGCCGCCATGTTTAATTTTGAAGACTTTAACGCCGTCAGTGATGACGATATCCGCCGCTTGTTCGACGATGTGGAGGCCGAACGGTTGGCGGTGGCTCTCCGCGGTGCTTCGGAAAAGCTGAAACAACGATTTTTTGCCGATATGTCGCCGGCAGCCGCAACTTTTGTACGGCAAAAAATGTCTGCTCTCGGCCCCGTGAAGCTAAAGGAGGTGGAAGCCGCTCAGGATGAACTGATCGAACAAGCTGTTCGTTTGGCCGCTGCGGGAAAAATCCGCTTGCGGAAAAAAAATGACGGAGGCTGCCGATGAACCGTCGCCTTTACGAATTTGACAATTTCGTGATTGCAGACGGCAAACCGGCGGTGTTGGATCTTTCGATCAATCGTCGGGCGGCGGCTTTGGAAACGCCGACGGCGGAAGTGAGCGTTGTTTTGGGGCAAACCGCTCTTACGGCGGAACGCTTGCTGTCGATGGAAAAAGGCGCGGTGCTGACGTTGAACCGTGAGCTAAAAGACAATATCGACATATATGTTAACGGCAGCATGGCGGCCAAAGGCGAATTGATGGTTGAAAACGGCAAGCTGGGCGTTGTCGTGACCAAAGTTTTGAAAGAGGAAAACTCATGCGGATAAAAAAATTCGTTGATGAAGACATGATCCGTCTGATGCGGCGGGTGAGAGAAGAACTGGGACCGGAGGCAATCATTGTGTCCACTTCGCAGACGGAAGACGGTCGCAGCGAATTGGTGGCAGCGGCGGAAACCGACGAAATTGAGTTTTCTTCCGGCGGAGAAACAACGATATATGCCGCCGCTTACAGCGACAACCTGATCCGCGAACGTTTGGCTTATCACGAAGCAGATGCGGCGGTACAGGCGCATCTGCTGGCGCTTTGTCGGGAGGAAGCGGCAACCGGCAGACAAAAGGATGATGTGCGGATTTTGACGGCGGTTTTCAATCGTCTGTTTTCTTCCTGCGATCTTCTGGATCTTAGCAATCCGGTCAAAGTGTTTACCGGCATTCAAGGCAGCGGCAAAACCACGGCATTGGTCAAAACCGCCGTGCTTGCCCATCATCAAGGCATTGGTTGCACCTTGGTCAGCGCAGACGGGGTTCGCGCCGGTGCCAACGAGCAGCTCAAGTCGTTGGCTGCCGTTTTGGCGGCAGATCTCCATATGGCACGGGAGCCGGAACAGCTGGCTGCGGTGGTTGCGCAGGCAAACAAAAATCGCTTGGTGTTGGTTGACACGCCGGGGATCAATCCTTTTGTTGAAAGCCAGCGCAAGCGTTTGGCGGCCTTGCTGAATGCTGCCGGCGGAGAGGCGGTGATGACGCTGGATGCGGGATACAATGCCTGTGACGCGGGCGAGGCGGCGGCATTGTTTGCCGCGCTGGGCGTAAGCTGCCTGCTGCCGACCAAACTTGACCTTTGCCGGCGGATCGGCGGTGTGTTGACAGCGGCGTTCAAAGGCGGTTTCAGACTCGGACGAGCTTCGGTTTCCGCCAACATGACCAACGCTTTGTCAGAATTTGACGGTCCGTCACTGGCACGGCTGTTGTTGGCTTAAAAAATAAAGGGAAAATCAGATGCTTGAAGAAAAACTAACGGCAAATTTTCGCAGTCCTCGCCGATTGGGGACGGAGCGGATGATTGCGGTTGCTTCGGGCAAAGGCGGGGTTGGCAAAACATGGTTTTCAATCACTTTGTCCCATGCCTTGTGCGGGTTGCGGCAAAAAACCCTGTTGTTTGACGGCGATTTGGGAATGGCCAACATTGATGTTCAGTTGGGGTTGTTGGCTCCTTCCGATTTGGGCAGCGTGGTGACGGGAACCACAACTTTAAATCAGGTTGTTCACTATTGCGACAAATGCCGTTTTGACGTTATTGCCGGTCGTTCCGGTTCTGCCGGATTGGCTTCGATGCCCATCGGCCGCTTACAGATTTTGGCTGAAGATCTGGCGCTTTTGTCCGGTGGATACGACAAGGTGATTCTAGATATGGGTGCCGGTGTGGAAAAATCGATTCGCATTTTGTCGGGTATGTCGGGACGGGTTATCGTACTTTGTACCGACGAGCCGACGGCTCTAACCGATGCCTATGCCTTTATCAAATTAATGGTTATGCAGTATCCGAAATGTCGGCTGGAAATTGTGGTCAATCAGGCAGATACTTTGCGTGAGGGACGCCAAACATATGATATTTTGCAAAAGGCTTGCCATACTTTTCTTAAAATTTCGCCGCCGCTGTTGGGAATTGTTCGCCGCGATGCACGCGTGCGTGATGCCATCCGCAACCAAATGCCGCTGATTAGTCGCTACCCCACCTCGGAGGCGGCAGTCGATGTTATTGAAATTGCCAAAAAAATTGTACGGGATGAAAGTAATGTATAACCGCGATCCGTTAAAATATTATCAGGTTTTGGAAGTTTCTCCGGATGCCGATCCGCGGACGATTAAACTAAGCTATCGGGATTGCGCCAAAAAGTGGCACCCTGATTATAATAAGTCGGAAGATGCGATGGAGCATTTTCAAAAAATCTCGGTGGCTTACGATATTTTGCAGGATGAAGATAAGCGCCTTACTTATGATTTGTTGGCTTGCGCCTATGAAAGTGACGATTTTCCGCAGATGGATGCGCTGAGCATTTTTAAGGATCGGACGGAGGCGGAAAATCCCAATGTTCGGGTGGTGGATTTGCAATATGTGGTTGGCAAGCTGATCAGATGCGATAAACGGGAAGAACGTCTGATTTGCAGTGAAAAACAAGCGTTTAACGAAATTGTGAAGTGCTCTTTGTCTAACTGGCTGGTCGGCTGGTGGGGGCTTGAGGCTTTTGTTGCCAACTGTCGTGCACTCAAAGCCAATTTTTGCAAAACGGGAAACAGCCGGCAAGATAATCTGACGCTTTTGCTGCACAATGCGTTAGCCTATCATCAGGAGAAAAAAGATGCTCAGGCGGCATATTCCGCCATTCAGGCGATGGACTATGCGCTGCCGGAACAGCGGAAATTGCTGGAACGCTACATTGCCAAACTGAATTGCCAAGTTCCGCGGCCGGTTTGTTGGCGTTGGCGGCGGTTAAAAACGGCGCATTTGCTGGTGCCGTTTGTGCTGGTCATGCTTTTTCTGTCTTTTGGCGTCAATTCGACTTTCGGCAGCTTTCGCCAATATATGAACAAACAGCACGAAGTGACTTATTTCCAGAAAGTGACTTTCAACGACGGCAACGAAACTTTTGACGATGTCGTGGTTTCGAAAATTTTTGACGTGCCGGTCAATGTTTATGACGAAACAATGCTTTATCATCTGCGCGATGACAGTAAGGTGATGTATGGCCCCGACGATAAATTTGATGTGATGACAAATGTCAAGAAAGGGCAGACCGTCCGCGTGACCGGTTTTACGCTGAACAAAAAGTGGTATCGGATTATGCTGGATAACGGCGAAATGGGTTTTATCAAAAAATCAATGTTAGATAAAGGATATGGTCTTCCGGTGCCTGCGGAAAGCAAAATTTTGCTTATTCGATAAACCGTCATATTTTCCCCGATAAACCGCGCGGTGGCATATTTCATTTGGGCGAGTCGGTGTTTTTTTTCGGCGGGGGAAAGGCGGTTTTGGCAAGTTGCCCCTTTCCCTTTGGTGGTTGGGGGCTAAAATTTTTTTTCAAACGGGCTTTTTTGCGCAGGGTTCAAATTCCCAAGGGAACACCAGCCAACGACCGCGTTCTTTCGGAGCGGCGGGAAAGTCCAGCTTTGCCGTTTGGTCTTTGCAGAATAAGACGGCTATTTTGGCTTGCGGATATCTTTCTTTCAGGTAGCGGTAAGTGCTTCCCGAATCGTATAAGTCATCAACAAACAAGGTTTCTCGGTCCATCAAAATATCGGGCGACACCAAGCATTTGAGCTCTCGCCGTTCTTCTCCGTCGTAGCTTGCCAGAGAAATGCTGCTGATTTCCCGAATATCCAGAAGCTGGGCGAGAATGCAGGCGGGCACCAGTCCGCCTCGCGCCACGGCAATAATGCGTTTAAAGCCGCAGTCGGCAAGCAGATGAGCCAGTCTCTTGCATTCGTCGTTAATTTCTCGGTAGCTGATATATTCTTTTTCGGTCATTTGCTTTCGTCCTTTAAGCAGAATTGCTCAATGGTTTTGGCCAGCCCTGTGTGGTCATCGGTTTGAACAACGATTCCCCATGCCGTTCCGCCGCTGCGGCATACTTCCAGCCGGTTGCCGTTGTAGCGTTGACATAATCTGTCGATAGGGGCTTGCTTGTCAAAGCCGAGAACGGAGTCGTAATTGCCGCACATACCGACATCGGTAATATAGGCGGTACCGCCATTTAAAATATGTGCGTCGGCGGTGGGGATATGGGTATGAGTGCCTGCCACAATCGACACCCGTCCGTCGAGATAATGCCCGATAGACAACTTTTCCGAAGTCGATTCGGCGTGGACATCAACGAAAATGGCAGCAATATTGCGGTTGAGGGTGTAGTTTTTCAACAATCGGTCAAGGACAAAGGCAGGGTTGTCGACGCTGTCCATAAAAACGCGTCCCAACACTTGGGTTACCAGAATTTTTTTGCCGCTGGCCAGTTCAAATTCAACGGCACCGCGGCCGGGGGCGTTGTCCGGATAGTTCAGCGGGCGAACAATCCGTTTGCTTTCGTCAAGAAACGGGATAATGTCGCGCTGTTGCCAAACATGGTTGCCGGTGGTCAGGACATCTGCTCCCCGCTCCAGAAATTCGCGGGCAATTCCCTGTGTAACGCCAAAACCGTGGGCGGCATTTTCGACATTGACGATAATCACGTCAGCCTTATATTTTTCCCTCATCGACGGCAGGTTGTGCAACACGACATCTCTGCCTGCCCTGCCGACAACATCGCCCAAATAAATGATCTTCAACAGCATTCTCCGTTGTTTGATTAAAAAAAACTCCGGCAGGCGGAGTTGAAAACTAACAAAAAAGAGAGAACCGTCGGGCCGTATAGGTACATTCTGTCTCGAACCGCATCTCAATAGGTGGGCATTATATAACAGAACCACGATTCTGTCAGGGACAATTCCCGATAAAATTACGTTGGCTCGGAAGATCTGCGGAATTACGAACCGGACAGTCACCTCTCCATAAATCGATATTATAATGATTCGATTTGTTTTGCAACAGCTTTTATTTTTTCGCTCACAATTCTCAGCCGTGCAGAAAGTTCACGGTCTGCGGCGGTAATTGTTTTTTCGGCATCTTCTCCCGTGGCGGGGGCAGAAGGCGCGGTGTTGTTTTTGCGTGCCTCCAGCAGATCGTCGGCAACCAAAATGCCGATCATTGCCAGCAGCATATTTTCGCTGATTTGTCCGCTGATGTCTTTGAGCAGCCGCGCTTTTTCTTCCAAAACGCCTGCCAGCTGCAAAATTCTTGCTTCCTGCCCGCTTTCGCAGGCGATCGGATATTCGCGAGCGTTAATTGTTACTGTTACCTGTGCCATTTTGCTGCCGTGCCGTGTTCAGTTGATTGATCAATTTATCAATGCGAGAGACTGAGCGAACGGCTGTTTCTTTCAGGCGGCAAATATTTTCCCGCTTATTTTCAAACACCCGCTGCAGCTCATTGAGAGCCGAGTCAATCTCGTTTAGAGCTTCCGCCGTTTCTTTGAAACGCGAGATTTCTGTTTCCATGGTAAAATTTTTCTTTCTTTATTGGTGTGGTTAGCTTATAATCGCTTGATAATATAGATTCTTAACCATTTTTTCAAGCGTCAAAAACGGATATGCCTAAATTTATTCTTAAAGTGACGGACGAATGCGCCGTAAACGATGTCGAATCTGCCGATGTCGACTGTTTTATTCTTTCAACTTTGTTGTCGCCGTCTTATCTGAAGCGGCAAATTTTGCAGATAGAAGCGGCGGGAAAAATTGCCCTGCTTGCCGGAGAAAATGCCGCGGTGCTGGCGGTAGAACTTGGTGCCGACGGCATTGTTGCCGATCTGAGTGCTTCAACGTCCATCAAAAAAGACATGGCGTCCCTGCGCCGTGTGCTCGGTCGGCGTTTTCTTGGCGTGGTATGCCGCGGGCGTCGCCACGAAGCCATGGTTGTCAGCGAGAATGAGCCGGATTTTATCATTTTTCGCATTTGGCGCGAAGGGGCAGAGAAAACTCAAGAGCTGATCGATTGGTACACGGCATTTTTTTTGTTGCAGACAGCCGTCGAACCAATGGACAAATATGTCGATTTCTCCGCTTATCCGGCGGATATGGTGATTTTAAGCCCCGAAGACCATAAGATTTTAGTTGCGAAAAAATAAAGTTTAGAGTAATTATCTTGATAATATTCAAAAAAATTAAAAAATAAGGAGTGAAGAAGAAAATGAAGCAGCAAGCAGTATCCATCAGAATCGGCTGGGTTATCGAATATAAGGGCAAACCGTGGACGGTTGTTAAGGCTACCCACATCAAACCGGGGAAGGGCGGCGCCTTTATGCAGGTCGAAATGAAGTCGGTTGAAGAAGGAACCAAAACCAACGAACGTTTCCGCTCAGAAGACACGGTGGAAAAACTGATGGTGGAAGAAAAAGATTGCCAGTTCCTCTACGAAGATGCTCTCGGGCTGACCTTTATGGATTCGGAAACTTTTGAGCAGTTTGTTATGCCTGCCGATATTTTGGGCGATTCCCGTCCTTTTATGGTTGAAGGCATGACGGTTTATATTAACTTTATTGACGGACGTCCGGTAGCGGTTGAATTGCCGCAGCAAGTTATCTGCACCGTTGCGGAAACCGAACCGGTGGTCAAGGGACAGACGGCAGCCTCGTCTTATAAGCCTGCCATTTTGGATAACGGTGTCCGCATTATGGTTCCGCCGTTTGTCAACCAAGGCGAAAAAGTCGTGGTCGGCACGGCCGAAGCCACTTATGTCGAAAGAGCCAAATAATGTCGTATCTTTCTCCAACTCTGACGCTTTTGGTCGGCGCCGTCAAAAAAGCCACCGCCTCGCTTGATCGAGATTTTAACGAAATTGAAAAACTGCAATCTTCGGTGCGCGGTTATCAGAATTTTGTGTCCCGCTCTTTTGATCGGGTGGCGCAAACTTTGAAAAACGAGCTTGCGCGCGTGCGGCCGGACGCTGCTTTTATTGATGACAAGCAGCCGCTCCCGCGCGGTTGCTGTTTTATGGTTAATCCGATTGACGGCATCGGCAACTTTGTCCGCGGCGTGCCGGTGTTTGCCACCACGGTTGCTTATTGCGAAAACGGAGAAGTTAAAGCCTCGGTCGTTTATAATCGTGCCAGTGACGAACTCTATTTTGCAGAAAAAGGCAACGGTGCCTACAAAGAAGGTTTTCGCAACCACGAACGTTTGCGCGTTTCCGCCGTCAAAGACGGCGCAACGGCAATGGTCGCGGCGGCGATAGGCTTTCAGCACGGCAGTTCGGAATATACTTCCGCCTACCGCGATTTGTTTGCAGAAACCGAAAATGTCCGTTTGCTTGGTTCCGTGGCTCTTTCAATGGCAAATGTGGCCGCCGGCAAAATGGATATTTGCCTCAGTTTGGGCAACAGCCTCAATTCGGTTGCGGCCGGTTTGCTGCTGGTGCGCGAAGCCGGCGGCTATATCTATAACCTAAAGAGAGAAAGTTTTGCGCCGGAAAAAATTGAGCAGGTGATTGTTTCCGACGAATTGGCGGCAACCAACACCTCGTTGGAGGCGATTATCGTCAGACTGGCGGGATAGTTTTTTCTTTTTGGGAAAAGCGCAAAGTTAAAATGTTGGAGATGCTTTGCAGTTCTTTGTGGGCGGACGGTTGTTAAAAAAAACACCGTTGCCCAAAAGGAGCAGGGGAGCATCAGTGAACGACAAGAGGGCGAAAAAACGGCGCAACAAGGCAGCGGGGCAGCCAAAGACCGATAGTCGTTACCTTTGCCGACAGCGGGCATGGGCTTTGCCGACAATGTCGGGCGGGGCGGCGGCAAATTGAACGGCTGACGCCAAAGCCTAAATCGGGCAGGGAAAATATGCTTTTGCCGGCTGGTGTGGGGATCTAAAAACTTCGGCATTAAAATCGCTAACCCGAACAGCGCCGACAAGCAAAACACGGCTGCGCTCTTCGAATAGGCTGAGTAGAGGAAAAAGCTTAAAAAAATTTAAATTAATGCTTGCTTTATTTGAAACACTAATGTATAAAAACGGCAACTGAAAATTCGATATGGAGAAAACAAGATGAAAAAAGGTATTCATCCGGATTATCATGAAATTACCTATGTAATGAGTGACGGCAGCGTAGCTACCACCAGATCCACTTGGGGAAAAGCCGGAGATAAGATGACTTTGGAAATTGATCCGAAATCCCATCCGGCATGGACAGGCGTTTATCGTTTGGTCGATACCGGCGGGCAGTTGTCCAAATTTAAGAACAAGTTTGGCGCTTTCGGGCTTAAGACTTCCGACAGCGAATAGTACTTTATTTTAATACTATCTTAATTTTTTTCAATTAACCTGCATTCTATAATAGGATGTGGGTTTTTTGCTCACAAATTTGTGCGCATAAAACAAGAAGGAAAGGACAATAGAATGACAGCCCCTTTAATGCCTAAGGCAACAGCCGTCTGGCTGGTCGAAAATACGACTTTGAGTTTTAAACAAATCGGCGATTTTTGCGAATTGCATGAGTTGGAGGTGCAGGCTATTGCCGATGGCGATGTCGCTTTTAATATCGTTGGCTTAAATCCGGTTGCCGGCGGACAGCTCACCGAAGAAGAAATTGCCCGTTGCGAACAAGATCTTTCCGCGTCGCTCGTCGGCGTTGAACCGGAATGTAATGTTAAGGCGGAAAACAGCAAAAACAAAAAAGTGCTTTCGCCGTTGCAGCGTAGTGATAAACCGGCAGCCGTGTTGTGGATTTTGCGTAATTGTCCGGAGATTATCGACTCTCAAATTTGCAAATTAATCGGCACCACCAAGCCGACCATTGCTTCTTTGCGTGACGGCACTCACCGCGATATAGCAAACTTACGCCCCAAGAATCCGGTTGCCGTTGGTTTGTGTAAGGAAAAAGATTTGGACGAGGCAATTGTTGTATCCAAAAAATGGTTGGAGCAAAAAAGCCGTCCGAAAAAGAAAATAAGCAAAGGCAAAAAATCGGCAGCCGCCAAAGAAAAAGCAAAAGCCCTTGCGGCCAAAAAGAAAGCGGCGGAAACTGCAGCTAAAACAGCGACAGCAGCTGTGACAAAGTCAATAGGAGGAGCGGGCGGACTGTTATCTGTTTTAAGCCCGACAACACTTGCAATCGGCGGCGTAACAGCGGCAGTGGGACTTGCGGCGGCAGCTTTTTATGAGTCTCAAAAAGGTGCGCGGGAATATAAAGAATCATTAGAAAGAGTTGCAAAAGGTGCTAAAGAGGTAGAACAGGGAATATTAAACGGAACTGTTTTAATGGCTGATGCCTCATGGCTTACAATTTCTCCCGAACG
Organism: Alphaproteobacteria bacterium; assembly: GCA_020025875.1. Lineage (GTDB taxonomy): Bacteria > Pseudomonadota > Alphaproteobacteria > RF32 > CAG-239 > JAFUYI01. The sequence goes on from JAHHRI010000045.1 coordinate 9,756, forward strand.
TCAGGCGGAAATAAGTGAGAACACAGAAAAGATACAGGATAATATTACGACCATTACATCGAACGCTATGGCTGAGCGCCGAGCTCTTACAGATGATGAGTTTAATCGTCTGCAAGAGCTTATGGAGCAGCTCAGACAATTTTCCGACGAACAGGCACAAGCCTATGAAAAAAGCCTTAATATCTTAGGCAACATGATTAAAAATGATAAAGACATTACCGAAGAGGAGATGCAGGACTATCTTTCAACGATCTATGAGTTAAAGGACAAAATAATAGCAGTAAAAGAAACTCAGCGACAGGAAGAATATGAGCAGGCTCTTCGCTTTAGAGAGCAGGCAGCACAGTTAAGACAGGAGGGGTACGAGCAGGAAGCTCTCGAAGCCGAAGCTCAGGCGCAGCGATTAGAGGAAGATGCTGAAACACGGTACGCAAACGAACTCGCAGCACTCGATGAGCAGATTGCGAGTAAGACGGAGCTTGTTTATAACGGCTACACCAAAGATGACGAAATGGCAAAAGCCAATATCGACAGGATCGCCGAGATAAACGAGGAACTCAGGTTGCTCGACGAACAGCGCACGGCAGACATACAGGAATTAGCGGAACAGCGAGGAATTTCCGAGCGCGAAAGAATATCCGAATCTGAGGAAATACACAACTCATACAAAGACAGAATTGCCGAGCTGGAAAGCGAAAAACAAAGCTTGTGGGACGAATCGACAGAAAATTTTGGAA
>JAHHRI010000046.1 GCA_020025875.1 Alphaproteobacteria bacterium
TCAAAGATGTTAACAGAATTAGAGTTTTAGGAGGGGGAATCACTGCAAAATTGCGCCATTTTTGGGGATTAGATAAAAATCGTGATGAAAATAATTTGCATCATGCTTTAGATGCTACCGTTATCGCTTGTGCTTCCTTTAGCAATATTTACTATATCTGCGGTATTTTAAAAGAACTTGAAGAAAAAGGAGTTCGCCCTAAAAAAGTACAGTTGTCTCCATGGAAAACATTCAGAGAAGATTTATATAATTCTTTACATAATGTAACAGTTTCCAAGCTGGTGAGAGCATCGGCAACCGGACAAGCTCACAAACAGCCTAACAAAGAGAAAAAAGGAACCTTATCTATAAAAAGAGCAAATGCTCAAAATACAATTACAGTTGAATTAGCCTCTATGTTTAGGTACGATGTTTATCATGATAATGATGGATATTACTGTGTTCCTATTTATGCAATAGATTTACACAGAAAAGATTTTAAACACATAGCAAAAAGAAACAAATTAAACTACGAGGCTGTAAAAGAAGATTTTGTTTTCAGCTTGTATAAAGACTCTTATGTAAAAGTTGTTAATGATAAAAACGAAACATTTGAAGGTTATATTGTTAAATTCAATGCTGTTACTGGGCAATTCTTATTAGAAAGTATCAATGGTGACTATCACTATGAAATAAATACAAGCACATTCAAACTCGGAGATTATCTTAAAATAAGAGGCAAATTTTTTCATATTATTAGCTTTAACACAGATACAAAAAAGTTAAGACTTATTTCTTCCGAAGATGATGAAGAGTTGTACATAGATGCTGAAACAAAGGTAGGCACTGAAAAAGATACAGAATCTTATAAAACTGCCAAAACTTATATCAAGATGGATAAAGAGAAAGAAACATGCATATCAACCATAAAAAAATTCCAAAAATTTATAGTTGATCGCATAGGAAACTTAACCCTTGTAAAAAAAGAAACAGAACGTTTTTCAAATAAGTTAAAACCCAACAATCAAAAACGAGCTGATAAAAAAGAAAAAAAATACAAACTAAAACAAGGATGATATTATGGGATGGCGGATTTTACAAATAACCAAACCTTGTAAATTATCGGTAAAAAACCGCCAACTTGTCTGTGAAAACCACGAGGATAAATTAACATTACCCATAGAAGATATTTCGGTTATTGTGCTGGAAAATAAGCAAATTATATTCAGCAATGCTTTGTTGTCTGAATTGGCTGATAGCGATATTGTTTTGTTTTCTTGTGATTTTTCGCATATACCATCGGGCTGCTTTGCTCCGTTTCATGATCATTCCCGTTATGCCGAAGTTGCATGGGCTCAAGCGGAAACATCTGAGCCGTTGAAAAAAAGAATTTGGCAAGAAATTGTTAAAGCCAAAATTTATAATCAAGCTTCTTGTTTGAAATTTTTTAATCGCCAGCATCATCAAAAGCTTTTAGAGATAGCAAAGCTGGTTCAGTCCGGTGATGCTAAAAATTCTGAAGCTTTTGCTGCAAATATTTATTGGAAAGATCTGTTTGCCGATTTTAATCGTCATAACGAGTTTGATATAAGAAATTCGGCATTAAATTATGGATATGCCGTTATTCGTGGCTGCATGGCACGTTCCGTTGTGGGAGCTGGTTTATTACCCTGTTTTGGCGTTCACCACGCAAACAAATTAAATGCTTTTAATTTGGTCGATGACCTTATGGAGCCTTTTCGCCCTTTTGTTGATTTTCAAGTGAATAAATTAAATATTTCAAATCTGGAAGAATTAGATTCTCAAACAAAAAACAAATTAGTCGAGATATTAACGCAAAACTGTTCTGTGAATAATGAAGAGGTTACTTTGCTCAGAGCTTGTGATATATTGGCCTTGAGTGTTGCTAAAACGATAAAAAACAAGAACATAAGGTACTTACAGTTGCCATTTTTAAAAAAATTACCACTTTTTGAATAAGGTTGTGGATAAATGGCTGCCGGAGGAGAAAGATATATGAGGATGATTGTATTTTTTGACCTTCCAACGCTGACAAAAACAGATAGAAAAAATGCGAGTCGCTTTAGGAATTTCCTTATAAAAGATGGGTATATTATGCTTCAGCTATCGGTGTATTCAAGAATTTGCAAAGGACAAGATGATGTGGAAAAGCATATAAAACGTCTTAAGTCCTTGATTCCTAAGGAAGGAAGTGTTAGACTTCTAACTGTAACAGAAAAACAATATGCCTCAATGGAGGTGCTTGTCGGAAGCTTAAAAAAAGAGGAAAGTATTGGTGAAAAACAGCTTTTATTGTTCTGAAATTTTAGCAAAAAACACAATAACCTGTTGGAAAAACAACAGGTTATTGTGAATCTATTATAGCATATCTGATTTGGAAAGGAAGCTATAACTGCTCCGCCAAACAACCGATCGGCAATCCTATTATAGCATATCTGATTTGGAAAGGAAGCTATAACTTATTTTTGACGAGATCGTTATGAACAACGATTATAGCATATCTGATTTGGAAAGGAAGCTATAACTGAAAACTCACAACGTAAGTACATTATAGCATTATAGCATATCTGATTTGGAAAGGAAGTTGTAATGGCTTGCCGATTAAAGGCAACTATACCTTTTTTGTTGATCCGGATGGCTTGCAAGATTGATGAGGCAGCATGGCTTAAGGTCAAAAGACTTTTACAATTTTGCTTGTAGGTATTTGGCGGTATAACTTACTTTTGATTTTGCGACTTCTTCAGGCGTGCCTTGGGCAACGATTCGTCCGCCGCCGTCACCTCCTTCCGGACCTAAATCAATGAGATGGTCTGCCACTTTTATAACATCTAGGTTATGTTCGATAACAATGACCGTATTCCCCTGATCAACCAACGTTTGCAGCACTTTGAGCAAACGGTTGATATCTTCAAAATGTAGTCCGGTTGTCGGCTCATCGAGAATATAAAGCGTTTTGCCTGTGGCACGTTTGGAAAGTTCTTTGGAGAGTTTTATTCTCTGCGCCTCACCGCCGGAAAGGGTGGTTGCCGATTGGCCCAGACGGATATAGCCCAAACCTACCTTGCGGAGAAATTCCAAGCGATTTTTAATAGAAGGAATAGACGCAAAGAAATCAAAAGCCTCGTCAACCGTCATCTCCAAGACATCGGCAATTGATTTATTTTTGTATTTAACTTCCAAAGTTTCTCGGTTAAAGCGCTTGCCTTTGCAAACATCGCAAGCGACATAAACATCAGGCAGAAAATGCATTTCGATTTTTGTGACACCGTCACCTTTGCAAGCCTCGCAGCGTCCGCCGGCCACATTAAAAGAAAATCTGCCGGCATTGTAGCCGCGCGCTTTGGCTTCCGGCAGTCCGGCAAACCAGTCGCGTATATAGGTAAACAAACCGCTGTAGGTTGCAGGGTTGGAGCGTGGTGTGCGCCCGATCGGCGACTGATCAATATCAATGACTTTGTCAATATTTTCCAGCCCGCTCAGTTTGTCGTAGATGCCGGCAGGCTCGCGGCTGTTGTTTAATTCTCGGTTGACGGCCTTAAACAGGGTTTCGAGAATCAGCGAGGATTTGCCGCCGCCGGAAACACCGGTAACGCAGGTCATGGTACCAAGCGGAATTTTCAGATCCACATTTTTAAGGTTGTTGGTTTTGACACCGCTGAGAGTGATAAATTTGCCGTTTCCTTGGCGTCGTTTATGGGGAATGGCAATTTCTTTTTTTCCGGTAAGATATTGGGCGGTCAGGCTTTCGGCATTTTTCAGAACTTCGGCAACCGTTCCTTTGGCAACGATCTGTCCGCCTTGTTCTCCGGCGGCAGGTCCCATGTCAACCAGATAATCTGCCGCACGGATAGCGTCTTCGTCATGTTCGACCACAATCACGGTATTGCCGATATCGCGAAGTCGGGTTAACGTTTCGAGCAGACGGTCATTGTCACGCTGGTGCAAGCCGATTGACGGTTCGTCAAGAACATACATGACGCCGGTCAAGCCCGAACCGATCTGCGACGCCAGCCGAATACGTTGCGCTTCTCCGCCGGATAAAGTTCCGGATTGTCGGGAGAGCGACAGATACTCCAGTCCGACATTATTTAAAAAGTTTAGCCGATCCGTTATTTCTTTTAAAATCTTGTGGGCAATTTCGCGTTTTTGCGGACTAAGCAAATCTTCTGCCTGCGTAAACCATCGGAGAGCCTGTTTGATGGACATGGCGGAAACATCCATAATGTCAAGAGCCCCGATTTTAATCGCCAGTGCTTCCGGTTTTAAGCGTTTGCCGCCGCAGTGTTCGCAAGTTGCGGCAGATTGATATTGCGCAAATTCGTCTCGGGTGGCAGCCGATTCCGTTTCCATAAAGCGACGTTGCAGATTATTAATGACTCCCTCAAACGGCTTGTTGGTGGTAAAGCGGGAATAAGCCATGGGTACAGGGTCTGTTCCCGAACCGTACAAAATAACATTTCGGGCTTTTTCCGGCAGCTCTTTCCATGGGGTTTTCATCGAGATACCGAGATATAGACAAAGCGATTCCAAAGTGTCGCCGTAAAAACTGTGCTTGCGGCTGTACCATGGCAAAATGGCGCCTTGCGCGATAGATAGATTTTCATTAGGCACAACCAAACAAGGATCCATATACAGCCGTGCGCCGATACCGTCACAATGAGGACAGGCGCCATATGGATTATTGAAGGAAAACAGCCTCGGTTCTATTTCTTCAATTGTAAAACCGCTGACCGGACAAGCAAATTTGGCAGAAAAGCTGATACGCTTTCCGGAAGATATATCTTCGGCAAACATAAGACCGTCGTTAAGCTTAAGCGCCGTTTCCGTAGATTGTGCCAAGCGGTTTTCCAATCCGGCTTTTATCACCAATCTGTCTACCACCACTTCAATATCGTGCTTTTGGTTTTTGTTTAAGTTCGGCAGTTCGTCTATGCCATAGACCTTGCCGTCGATTTTTAAACGCTGATAACCTTGCCGCTGCAAATTTTCAAATTCTTTTTTAAATTCTCCTTTTTTGCCGCGAGCGATTGGCGCCAGCAGCAAAATTTTGCTGCCCTCGGGCAGAGAGGCAATGCGATCGACCATCTGTGACACTGTTTGCGATTCGATCGGCAAACCCGTTGCCGGAGAATAAGGGGTGCCGGCTCTCGCCCACAACAGACGCATATAGTCATAAATTTCAGTAACCGTTCCGACGGTTGAACGCGGATTGTGAGAAGTGGTCTTTTGTTCGATTGAAATGGCAGGGGATAGCCCTTCGATTGAATCGACATCGGGTTTTTTCATCAGTTCGAGAAATTGTCGGGCATAGGATGAAAGGCTTTCGACATAGCGGCGCTGTCCTTCCGCATAGACGGTATCGAAAGCCAAAGACGATTTGCCCGATCCGGACAATCCGGTGATGACCGTTAACTTGTTTTTGGGGATACTGATGTCAATATCTTTCAAGTTGTGTTCGCGCGCGCCTCTGATTTCGATAAAATTGTGTTCTGCCATCTTTTTTCTCCAGCCTGACAATATAAACGCGAAAGAACAAAAAGGCAACAAAAAAGCTTGCCGAGAGGCGTTTGCCAAGGGGGGAGCCATGCAATATTTATGTCAATAAATAGCTATCTGTGCTTGCGAAAAGGCAGATAATGATGTAAATTGGCACTAATTTTTTCTTATAAATTTTAGAAGATTGTCATGGTTAATTATAAATATGCCTGTTTGTCTGCCGTATGTTGGTTGGTTTCATTTGCCGCCCGCGCCGATATAAATGTGGCCATCATTACGCCGACCGGCGGAGCTTACAAATATTATAGCGAAGAACTGATCAACGGCGCCAAGGTGGCGGTGGATGAGATCAACGAAAACGGCGGCCTCAACGGAAAGAAAATTAATTTGGTGCAAATTGACGATCCTTGTGACGATACTCTTTCGCTGACCACTGCACAGATGATTGCCGTCAACCGTTCGGAAGAAGACAAAATGTATTTGGTGCTGGGACCACAGTGCGCCAATCAAACGGAAAATATTGCCCATGTCTTTGCCGAAGCAAAAATTTTCCAGATTCACCCTACCGGCAGCAGTCGCGCTTTGTATCAGAAAGCGCAGCGGGGGCCGGTGGAGATGGTCGGCTATTCCGAGCAACAAGCCGTTGATTTTTTTCGCTATTATGCCGCTAATCATGCCGAGCGCAAATTGGCGGTCGTTTATGACGGCAGCAATCCGGAAATGACGGGCATTGCCAAAGAAATACAACAGCATTTTGCCAAGGCGGGAATGGGCGAAAAATTGACGGCGTTTGCTCTGGAAGCCTTTAAGGGCGATGCCCGTCGGATAGCCAGAGCCGTTAAGGCCGGCGGAGCCGGTGCGCTGTTTATGATGGGCGGCGCCGAGCTGACGACGGAAACGGCGCGATTGCTCAAAGCGGACGATTCGCAATTTGTGATATTTGTTAATCGTTACTTCAGCGGTCACAAATTTATCCGCAAAATGGAAAACCATGCCGAAGGAACATATGTGTTGTCGCTGCCTTCGCTGAGCAACAATCCCGATTTTGCCGAAGATTTGGTTAAGCTGCGTTTATGGGGGATTGAACCGAACGGGTTGATGGCCTACGGTTATCTGTCTGTCAAAATGTGGGAGAAATTGGCAAAACAGGCAGACGGCTTCAAGTATGAAGATTTGCAAAAAATGATGAACAAGCAGTTGATCCGCACGGGCTGGGGAACGGTCGTTTATACCAACGGCGTGCCTGACCGCTCACTTAAATATGCCATTTATCGTTTTGAGAACGGAGAATATACACAAGTCTACTGATTTTTCTTGGATGATAAAATGTTTTCTCCTATATTCGTTATAGTTGTCAATTTTTTATAAAGGTAAAAAAATAATGGTTGGAAGTATTAACAAAGTCATTTTAGTCGGCAATCTCGGCGCAGATCCGCGCGTCAATACCACACAAAGCGGCAGCAAGGTCGTTACCTTGAGCGTTGCCACTTCCGATACATGGAAAGATAAGCTTTCCGGTGAGAGAAAAGAGCGGACGGAATGGCATCGGGTTGTTGTCTTTAACAGTCAGTTGGCAGATGTGGCAGAAAGGTATCTGCGCAAAGGTTCCAAAGTGTATATCGAAGGTCAGCTGCAAACACGCAAGTGGGAAGATGCCAACGGACAGGAAAAATATACGACGGAAGTGGTGCTGCAAAACTTTAGTTCCACCATGGTTATGTTGGACGGGCGCGGCGAAGCCGGCAGCGGAGCTGATGTTTTTTCCGGTTCTTCTTCCGCTTCTTCGGGGTGGGATTCCGCACCGACGGCAGGTGCTGCCGATTTGGACGACGATATTCCGTTCTAGTTTTGTCAACACAAAAAAAGCTCCGTTCAGACGGAGCTTTTTTTAGAGGCTGACAACTCAAAAAAAACGATTGCCGACAAGCATCGAATAAGCCTTTCCCCATCAAGGCGCTTCTGCCCATAAAAGATGAAAATAAATTGTTTGTTATAACTTGTAAGCGCAGGCAAAAAGGCGTATACTCATTGCCAGACATCAAAAATCGGAACAGTTGAAGAAAAAGAGGAACCATGGTAGAAAAGGAAAATATCGAACGTAGACGCCAACTTGTTAAACGGGTGCTGCAAAGCAAAATCCTTAATCGTACGTTAAAAGCGTTGGTGCTTAGCACCTTTTTGTCCGGCAAAGCCATGAGTTCAAAAGCGGCTTCTCTGCCTGTCAAAGATACGCCGCCGGAGCCGACGGAACAGAAACTGTCGGGAATGCCGTCGCAAAACTTGACGGAAAATGTCGATAAATTAAAAAAGTTTGCCGATTTTCCCGAATTGTCGCCGGATCAGGCTGCTGTTACCGCGCATACATATATTGTCGATCACAATCTTTGGATAATCTCTGACAGCATAGTTGTCAAATGTGTGGACAGCCGCTATGTGCAAGATCTGTCATTGACGGACGTGGCTTGCGCGCGCGAGTGCAAAGCGCTGCCTAAAAGCGCGCAAACGGCGGACGGCTACATTTCGTTTCAGCGAGATCCGGGGGTGATCGGTTATGATGGCAAAGCGACATATAACGGCATTATCTCAACCGACTTTAACGCGACAAAGCAGTCGATTGTGCTTATGTATTGCAGCAATAATGAAAAAACGGCAGCCCTTGGCCGCCAAATGATAAACGGTGATTATACGGAAATTGCGGCGCGGATTCGTCGGCAGATCTATCACGACGACGGAACCATTGCCGAACCGCGGGAGCTGCTCAAAATTTTAAATGGCAAAGATTTTTTGATGTTGCAGGGCAAAATAAAAAATTTAGGAAATCGAACCGCTTTTAACCGGATGTATCAGCAAGTTTGTCGCTCTGATATGGAAAACAGTATTGCTTTTCAGGAAGATTATGCCCTCAAGTTTTACGGTGTCGGGCGCAAAGGAAACCTCAGCACGCTCAATCAAAAAATCAAGCAGGCAAACGGCGGCAAAGCGGACCTGACTAAAGTCAAACCGGCGGTCATTGCCTCTGCCTTGAGCGAGATGATTGCCAAGGGACACGGAACTTTGGCAGCCAACCCCATGGCTCTGAAATTGACCATTTTAAATAGAACAACCGCACCGACCAACATCAGCAATGCGCGAGTGTTGGGCCCCTCGGCACGGACGCAGGCAGATAAAATGGCGCAATACGACTATCTGACATTGAAAATGGTGCGGGAGATGTTTTCTTTGTCCAACAATCTGGCGTTTTATGAGGCGATAAACCAAAAGGTAGAAGCGCACGAACATATGTTGGAAAGTTATCGGGAAACCAAAGAGCCGATAGATAAAGAGATAATAAAAAAAATGATAAATAAGCGCGGCATTGAAAAATAAGCCACCGTTTTTTATTTTTGCAAGAATATTTATTATATCTCATACCGTCGCCGATGCACGGCGCTTGAAAATCTGTTACAGACGGAACAGGTTCCGTTTGGCGGCATACCGGCAGAGCCTATTAATGATGAATATATAAATTAAAGCCGTTGTCCAACCGAGGAGTGTTTGCTTGTTTATCCAAGCCGATTTAAGCTGTTTGACAGTTCTTTTTCTCATTTGGGGAGCAAGCTGACATTTAACTTCGTTGCGTGTCAAAAATCCGGAGTGGCGTAAGTATTAATATGGTTGCCGTCGGCAATATAGACGAACGGCTAGGCTTCTTAAAATAAATACATTATAAAATAAAATGTTTAAAACCAAAAAAATCCCAAATTAT
>JAHHRI010000047.1 GCA_020025875.1 Alphaproteobacteria bacterium
CGAGCTTAACAGCTTAATCTAGAAAAAAACCTCGGAATTATCCGAGGTTTTTTTTTATGGAAACAGACAATCTGCAAGAGGTAAAAAAAACCGCTTTTTAAAAGCGGTTTTTTTAAGAAACGTCAACAGCCTTATTGGGCAGCGGGCGCCGGAACGGCAGGCATATTGGGCATAACTTTGCCGTCCAGTTGATATTTTTCAATCTTGGCTTTGGCAACAACCTCGTTTAAAACGCTCGGCAGCAGCTCTTGCGCTATTTTGGTTTTGATTTGCGGCGCGGCTTCTTCAAAAGAAATCGGTTTGCTGTTGCGAATGTCGTCAACCACAATGACGTGGTAGCCAAAGTTGGTTTTGATCGGTTTTTGCGAATATTGACCTTTTTTCATTCTGAAAGCGGCATCCCCAAATTCCGGCACCATCATTTCTTTGGTGAAAAAGCCGAGATCAGGGTTCTTTTCTTTGGAATATTTTTTTGCCAGTTCGTTGAAGTCGTCACCCTTTTTGATTTTGGTGATAATGTCGTTGGCTGTGGCTTCGCTGTCTACCAAAATGTGACGGGCTCTCATTTCTTTTTGCGGCTTAAATTCTTTTTTGTATTGGTTGTAGACGTTTTTAACATCGTTGTCGGAAATTTTCTTTTCGACTTCCTGTTTCAGATAAATTTTTCCGATAAGGTCGCTTTTCATGGCTTGCAGCTGCTGTTTATATTCGGCAGAAGATTCGATGCCGGCTTTTTTGGCTGCCTGTTGCAAGGCTTCGCCGTTGGCCCAGACGGTAACCGCCTGAGGATAAAATTGGTCGAACGTCACCTGCGCTTTGATCATTGGGGCAGATTCATAAGTTTTTTTAATTTCGGCAACGGAGATCTTCTTGCCGTTAACAACGGCGGCAACTCCGTTTTTGCCTTCGGCACGGACCGTCAGCGGATTTAAGATCAATGCTGACAGGACAGCGGCGGCTATGTATTGCGTTTTCATGTCATTACCTCCAAAAAAATAACACTATGTTCATTTATAATAACAAATGGGAAATATTCCAAGCAAAAATTTTAACAAAGTTTATAACTTCTTTTCAAGCTATTGACTTTAGTTGATATAAACATTAAATGTAAGATTAACTTAAATATTATCAAGGTGGAAAATTTATGATAGGCAAAATTGCAAAGGTGTTCTTTGGCAGCGCCAATGATCGTTTTATCAAAAAACAGTATAAAACAATAAATAAAATTAATGCGTTGGAACCTCAAATTGTTAAACTCAGCGATGATGAGCTGAAGGCCAAAACCGCAGAGTTTAGGAAACGCCTGACAGAAAACGAAAGCCTTGACGACTTGTTGCCCGAAGCTTTTGCCGTGGTGCGCGAAGCGGCTAAAAGAACGCTCGGACAGCGCCACTACGATGTGCAGCTTATCGGCGGTATCGTTTTGCACAAAGGCATGATTGCCGAAATGAAAACCGGCGAAGGTAAAACCTTGGTGGCCACGCTTGCCGCCTATCTGAATGCTCTGGACGGAAAAGGCGTGCATATTGTGACGGTGAATGACTATCTGGCTAAGCGCGATGCCGAGTGGATGGGGCAGATATATCGTTTCTTGGGGTTGACGGTTGACTATATCGTTCATGGCAAAAATGATGAAGAACGCCGCGCCGCTTATGCCTGCGACATTATTTACGGAACCAACAACGAGTTGGGTTTTGATTATCTGCGCGACAATATGAAGTTTGCACTTTCCGAAATGGTGCAGAGACCTTTTAATTTTGCAATTGTCGATGAAGTGGATTCTATTTTGATTGACGAGGCGCGTACCCCGCTGATTATTTCCGGAGCTGCCGAGGATTCTTCGGAAAAATATGTGGCGGTTAACAGCATTATCCCCAAGCTGTCCGATGCCGACTATGAAAAGGACGAAAAAGCCAAAAGCGTCACCCTGACCGAAACCGGTATGGAACACGTCGAAATGCTGCTCAAAGAGATTGGGCAGATTAAGGAAGGCGGACTTTACGACATGGCCAATGTGGCATTGGTGCAGCATGTGAACAATGCCTTAAAGGCACACAAAATGCAGATCCGTGATGTCGACTATATCGTGAAAGACGGCAAGGTGGTTATTATTGACGAATTTACCGGTCGCATGATGGAGGGACGCCGCTACTCGGACGGCTTGCATCAGGCGATTGAAGCCAAAGAACACGTGGCCATTCAGTCAGAAAATCAGACATTGGCTTCCATCACTTTCCAAAATTATTTCCGCCTTTATCCCAAGCTGTCGGGCATGACCGGTACGGCGATGACGGAAGAAGCCGAATTTGGCGACATCTATAGCCTTTCTTGTATCGAAATTCCCACCAACCGCGCCGTCTTGCGTGTGGACCATCACGACGAAATCTATCGTACGGCAAAGGAAAAATATGATGCCATTATCAAAACCATTTTGGAATGTCATGCCAAAGGGCAGCCGGTTTTGGTCGGTACGACGTCGATCGAAAAGTCGGAGTTGGTGGCGGATATGCTCAAAGCTCGGAGCGATGTGAAGTTTGAGGTGCTAAACGCGCGCCATCACGAACGTGAGGCTGCCATTGTTGCACAGGCGGGTGTTTCGGGCGCCATTACCATTGCCACCAATATGGCAGGGCGAGGTACCGACATTCAGCTCGGCGGAAATCCGGATATGCACTTGAAAGCACGGCTTAAAGGTGACGAAACGCCCGAACAGATTGAGCAGATGAAAGAAAATATCAAGCTTGAGTGTGAAGCCGATAAGGAAAAAGTGATTGCTTCGGGCGGGCTTTATATTCTCGGTACCGAAAGACACGAGAGCCGCCGCATTGATAACCAGCTGCGCGGGCGTGCCGGCCGTCAGGGCGATCCGGGAACGTCTAAGTTTTTCTTGTCCATGGAAGATGATTTGATGCGTATTTTCGGCTCGGAAAGAATGTCGTCAATGCTGCAAAAATTGGGGTTGCCCGAAGGCGAGCCGCTGGTGCATCCGTGGATTAGCAAAGCACTTGAAAAAGCACAGCAAAAAGTGGAAGAACGCAATTTTGACATTCGTAAAAATCTGCTGAAATATGACAACGTGATGAACGACCAGCGCAAAGTGATTTATGATCAGCGCAAAGAGTTGATGAAAACATCTGATGTTTCGGAAACCGTGGCGGAAATGCGGGACGAATATCTAAGCGATGTGTTGGCCCCTTATTTTCAGCAGAGTCTGACGCCCAAAGAATGGGCATTGGACGAATTGCGGCAGGAAATTCGTCGGGTGACCGGTTTTGTGCTGCCGGTTGACCAATGGGCGGAAGAACCGGAAATGGACGTTGAAACCATGTGCGGCAAAATTATCGAAGTGATTGAACAAAATATTGTCGAGAAAAATCGCGACGTGCCGGAAGAATTGGTGCGTTTGGTGGAAAAGAATATTTTGTTGCAGGTGATGGATCAGCTGTGGAAAGAGCATATTGCAACGCTGGACTATATGCGTCACACAATCGTTTTGCGCGCCTACGGGCAGAAAGATCCGTTAAACGAATATAAAAAAGAAGCTTTTAATATGTTTTCCGATATGTTGGATTTGCTGAGGGAAAAAGTAACTTTCCTGACCTGCCATGCGCAGATTCAAAACAGCAGCGAAGAAGAATTGCGACTGCGTGAAAGCAACACCCGTATGCGGGCCGTTCACGAACGTCCGGAAAGCTTGGTCGGCGGAAGTGTCGGCGAACGGGCGGAAGAAAAGGAAAAATCGGTTCCTTTCCAATACGCCAAAACGACAATTGACCCGAACGATCCGAAAACATGGGGTAAAGTTGCCCGCAACGATCTTTGTCCTTGCGGCAGCGGTAAAAAATATAAGCACTGCCATGGGCAGATTTTGAACTGACAAAGACACCCCCGACCACAATGAACTGTCCCCCCGAAAGTGGAGGAAAAAAGGAAATCCCCTTTGAAAAAAAATCAAAGGGGCTTTTTTTTATGCGTTTTGTCGCGGTTGACGTCAACGCTCTTTTTTTCTTGACTATTGCTTTTTATCGGCTATATTCAAGCAAAAGTTCAATGATTTTTCATTGTGTATGAGATATTAACCACACTCCGAGGAGTGCCGCCAGTCAGCGAGGGTTCGCACACTGGCGTGCAATAGTTTATAGGTATGTGATATGTTTGAAAATCTGGCTGACAAATTGGGCGGCGTTTTTGCCAAGATCACCTCGCGCGGGGTGCTCAATGACAAAGATGTCGATGCGGCCATGCGCGAGATACGGGTGGCTTTGCTTGAAGCCGACGTGGCGTTGCCTGTGGTTAAGGACTTTGTCGCACAGGTTAAAGAAGAAGCGCGCGGCGAAAAGTTGTTGCGCTCTATTCAGCCGGGGCAGTTGGTGGTTAAGATCGTTCATGACGAACTGGTTAAGTTGTTGGGCGCAAACGATGCCGAGCTTAATTTGAACGTGACACCGCCGGCGGTGATTCTTATGGCCGGCTTGCAGGGATCGGGCAAGACGACCAGCTCTGCCAAACTGGCAAAAGCGTTGGGCAAAAAACGCAAAGTGTTGTTGGCTTCGCTGGACGTTTATCGTCCGGCTGCGCAAGAGCAGTTGGCGCAGTTGGCACGGCAGATCGGCGGACATTCGCTGCCCATCGTTAACGGCGAAAAGCCTTTGGCAATTACCGAGAGAGCGTTGGTTGCAGCCAAAAAAGGCGGTTTTGACGTGTTGATTCTCGACTCGGCGGGACGCCTGCATATTGATGACGCGCTGATGGAAGAATTGCAGGCGGTTAAGACATTGGCTTCGCCGGTGGAAACGTTGTTGGTGGCAGACGCAATGATGGGGCAAGACGCGTGCAATGTGGCCAAAGAGTTTAATGAAAAACTGGGCGTTACCGGTATTGTGCTGACAAGAATCGACGGTTCGTCAAGAGCCGGCGCGGCTTTGTCCATGCGGATGATTGCCAATGTGCCGATCAAATATCTGGGTACCGGCGAAAAAGCTGACGAAATTGAAGAATTTCATGCTGATCGAATTGCCGGAAGAATCCTCGGACAAGGTGATGTGGTTTCGCTGGTTGAACGTGCCATTGAGAAGGTGGATCGGGAAGAAGCCGACAAGATGGCGTCCAGAATGATGAAAGGAAAGTTTGATCTGGAGGATTTGTTGTCGCAGTTGCGCCAGATTCAAAAGTTGGGCAGCTTGGGGGGAATTATGGGAATGATTCCGGGGTTGTCGAAATTTAAAAATCAGATGGCAGATGCCGGTATCGGTGATGCGCTGATTAAAAAACAGGAGGCGATTATTCTCTCTATGACCAAAGCAGAGAGAAAAAATCCCGATCTCATCAAAGCATCGCGCAAGAGAAGAATTGCCGCGGGCTCGGGTGTGGAAGTTCATGATGTCAACAAGCTTTTAAAACAGTATGAGCAAATGGCGTCCATGATGAAAAAAATGGGTAAGGGCGGCGGTTTCGGCGGTCTTGCTTCTATGATGAAAAACGCTCCTTTCGGAAAATTTCCGGGGGGAATGGGCAATAAGTTTCCGTTTTAGGCCATAAGGCGGAAATTGTTTTAATTAAAAAACTTGATTAGAAAGGAAAATAAAAAATGGCAGTTCGTATCAGATTATCTCGCGGTGGTTCTAAGAAACGTCCGTTCTATCGTATTGTAGCGGCCGACCAAAGAGCTCCCCGTGACGGTAGATTTATCGAAAAACTGGGCACTTACAATCCGTTGTTGCCGCAGGAACATGAACAAAGATTGGTTATCAACGAAGAAAGAATTAAATATTGGCTCGGTGTCGGTGCGCAGCCGACAGAAAGACTGGAAAAGCTGTTTTCCAACCTTGGTTTGGTCAAGGCTCCGGTTGTGCGTGAACAGCCGAAAAAATCGGCTCCGAAAGCCAAAGCTCAGGAAAGAATGAAAGAAAAAGAAGCTGCCGCTGCCGCCAACGCCGAAGCTGCCGCATCTGCCGCATCTGCCGAATAGTCTTTTTTTCAACAGTGTTTTTAAGGAAAAACTTTTATGGATAACGGGCATAAAATTTGTCTGGGCGCCATTGTCGGGGTTCACGGGATAAAAGGAGAGGTTAAGGTCAAATCTTTTGCCGAATCCGAACGTAATCTGGAACGATACGGCGTGCTTAAAGACCAGTATGGACGCTCGTGGAAAGTAAAAGTTTCCGGACATTCTAAGGAACTGCTTCGGGTGAAGATTGCAGGGATTGATGACCGTAATGCCGCCAAAGAATTGATTGGCTGCCGCTTATATGCCGATCGGGGGGCTTTGCCCGAGCTGACGTCGGAAGACGCGTTCTACCAAGCCGATCTGATCGGGCTGGAAGCGCGTTTGGCAGATGGCGGAACAGCCGGTAAGGTCGTCGGAATTTACGACTTTGGCGCCGGCGATATTTTGGAAATTGAACTTGCCGGCAGCGGTGAGTTGGAAATGATCCCGTTTACCCGCCAGTATGTTCCGGAAGTCAATATTAAAGATGGTTATATTATTGTCAGTTCGGTTTCCATGACGTTTGATGAGGAAGACGGGGACAATGGCGCTAAAGCTTAAGGTTTATACCCTTTTTCCTGAAATATTTCCGGGCTTTTTGGGGGTTTCGTTAACCGGAAGAGCTTTGGAAGAAGGTGTTTGGTCTTTGGAAACCGTCAATATCAGGGACTATGCGCTTGATAAGCATGGGTCGGTTGATGACACGCCATGCGGCGGCGGTGCGGGAATGGTGATGCGTGCTGATATATTGGGACGTGCGCTTAAGGCCAATCATCACGGCGGGCGGATTTTAGCAATGAGCCCGCGGGGCGTGCCGCTGACACAGGAAAAAGTGCGGGAACTGAGCAGAGAAAACGAAATCAGCGTTGTCTGCGGACGGTTTGAGGGAATTGACGAACGGGTGCTTGAGGCCTATGATATTGAGGAAGTGAGTATCGGCGACTATATTCTTACCGGCGGAGAACAGGCGGCACAGATTATGTTTGATGCGGTTGTTCGCTTGTTGCCGGGGGTTCTCGGCAATGCGCAGTCTGCAGAGAGCGAAAGTTTTGAAGACAACTTGCTGGAATATCCGCAATATACCCGTCCGATCGACTGGGAAGGGAGAATGGTTCCCGAAGTGCTTTTGAGCGGTCATCATAAAAAAATCGAAGACTGGCGAAAAGAGCAGGCCATAAGGCTGACTGGCGAAAGACGTCCGGATCTGTTGAAAAAATATCTTGACTCAAAAAGGGTTTAGGCATAGAAAGTAACAAAATATTTTAAGTAAAGGTAATACTAATGAACATTTTAAAAGAAGTAGAAAAAGAGCAGATTGCAAAGCTCAGCGAAGGTAAGAACCTTCCGACATTTAAGCCGGGCGATACTTTGAAAGTTCACACCAAAGTTAAAGAAGGCGACCGTGAACGTATTCAGGTGTACGAAGGTGTCTGCATTGCCCGTAAAAACGACGGACTGAATTCTTCTTTTACCGTCAGAAAAATCTCTTTCGGTGAAGGCGTTGAACGCGTATTTCCTCTGTATTCTCCGAATATTGCCAAGATCGAAGTTTCGCGTATCGGTCGTGTTCGTCGCGCCAAACTGTATTTCCTGCGTGCTTTGCGTGGTCGTTCGGCTCGTATTGCCGATGATCTGCGTGCTGCTCAAAAGGCTAAGGAAGCAGCCGCTCAGGAAGAAAAATAATTTCGGTGTGAGTTTGCACATTTGCAAAAACCCCTTTCTTCGGAAAGGGGTTTTTTGTCTTGATGGCTTACGGGCGGACTTGTGTTGATGGTTTGCGAGTGGATTCCGGTTTGCCGATGAGTGCCGAGCTTGGGGCGCGACACCGTGTCACGCCGGCAAGTGTGGCAAAATCTGGCTTTGCGGCAAATTTAGAACCCCGCGCCTTGGGGCGTTTATTTTTTGGGACTATGTCGGTTGTTTCTTTTTGCTCCGAGGAAAGCTCCGTTTGCCCATGGCCATAAAGCGGGATGGGCGCGCTTTTGTCAACAAAGCTTATTCGCCGTCAGTCGGCTCCGCTTTATTTAGCAAAAATTTGGGAGTTTTCCCTTGGAAAGAATTGTATTTTTTGCACAGAGCCAAGGAAGCGGGATCGGGCTGCGTGTTTTTGGCTGTCGGCTTTGTATCGGCTGTCGGTTTGGCAGGGCAAGGAACTGCCGAGGCGGCGGCATTGGCTTCCTGTTCTTTGTGCTTATCGACTTTGATTTCTTCCGGTGCTTTTAAAATTTTATCGAGAATATTTTGAGTTTCTTTGGATCGACGGTTGGTGTAGACAATGTTCTGCTTGTCGGCGGGCATCATTTCCAACAGTTTTTCCATATTTTTAATCTGTTTGTTCTTTTTGATCAGGTTGATGTCGTCGACCACCAGAATGTTGATTTTGGAAAGATCGATTTGTTCTTCCCCGACCAGTTCGAGCAGCAGATCGGGCGAGCCGATAATGACGTCTCCTTCTTCTTTGCCGTCCGCATCATCCGCGCTTTCTTCATGAAAACGGTTGAGCATGGCCAGACTGTCGGAAATTGTTACCGATTTTTGCGAATCGGAAGTCATAATCAAAATGTTTAATTTTTCTTTGCGGCTGAGAATGTCGATCAGCGGTAAGACATAGGAAATGGTTTTGCCGCAACCGCCGGGGGCAATGGTAAAAATATCTTTGCCTTGCAAAATGGCGGGGATAACGTCTGTTTGTACGGTGGTTGGTTTTTCAATACCGCATGCGTTAATTGCTTTGACCGTTTTTTCGCTTAAGCCCAAATCGAGAAAATTCATTTTATCCGTCCGTTATTAAAAATTAATCTGGTTTATATTATCTGTTTTTTGCCTTACCTGTCAACCGTTAATACCCCCGATAAGCCGCAGGCGGAGCTGCAA
>JAHHRI010000048.1 GCA_020025875.1 Alphaproteobacteria bacterium
CTTCGGTTGTTGCCGTTCTTTTGTCCTGTGCAGCCTGCCGGAGCGAACAAGTTGTCCGTCCGGCAATTGTCCCCGGCGTGGAGATTCGAATGCCCGAAAGTAAAGTTGTTAAGCCCGAACCGCAACCGGTTAAACGTCCGTTGACGGTGATCGGCGAAGTGGAGCCGGTCTATTTCTTGCCGATGAAATCGCCGTTCCTGTCACGAATTGATACCGGTGCCGAAACCTCTTCAGTCGACGCCGATCATATTGTTTCGTTTGAGCGCGACGGAGAAAAATGGGTGGCTTTTGATCTGGTGAACCGCGAAACCGGAGAAAAACATCGTTTTGAAAAGAAAATCAAACGACAGCCAACGGTTAAGCGTATTAGCGGCAGCGAAGAACGCATGGTGGTGGTGATGAATGTGAAAATGGGCGAAGAAATCGTTAAAACGGAGTTTTCGCTTGCCGCCAGAGACCGTTTTAATTATCAGGGGCTGATCGGCCGCAATATATTGACGGGACGCTTTATCGTTGATACTTCGCTGGTCAATGTGCTACGTTAAAACAAATTCTGTAAACAGAGGCATCTATGCTGAAAAAACTAAAATCCGTAAGAGCTTTTTTAACTCTCGGCTTGCTGCTGTCGCTGGCGTTTGCCGGTTATAGCGCTTGTTATAAGGTGAAATATTGGGGGTTTAATTTTACCCCGCGTCAAACAACCGATGTATGGACTGTCGAAGAACACGTCAGTTTTATGCCAAACGGAGGAGATATCCGTGTTTCGCTGGCGCGTCCGCTTTCTGCCGCGGGTTTTAAAATTTTAGATGAATATATCATTGCTCCGAAGTATAAAATCGGCAAAAAAGCGGAACGGGTCGAACTCACTTCCAAACCGCGGCACAAATTGCAAGATATTTATTATCGGGTGCTGTTGTACGATAATGTCGACAGCCACGGCAAAACGGAAGCCGAAAAGCCGAACAAACCACAAAAGCCGATTATGGACGAACAAACGGCGGCTTTGGCACAACAGTTGCTGGAAATGTCTGAACGGCAAGCCGGAGACAACATTCAGCGGATTGTGGCTTTGTTTAACCAGAACCCGCCGGACGAAACGGTGCAGTCTTTTGTGCCGGCTCCGAGAACGGCTAAAGCCACGGCGCAAGCGGTGATCGATTTGTTGGCATTGAAAGACATTTCGGCGCGGATGGCGCGCGGTATCAAATTGTCTGAAGGCAAAAAAACGTTGGTGCCGGACGTTATGCTGGAAGCTTATGTCGACGGAATGTGGAAAATTTATAACTTGGAGAGCGGCAAAAAGGGGCTGCCGAGCGATTTTATTATTTTTCAGCGCGGCAATCAGTCGCTGGTCGATGTGGAAGGCGGCACAGATTCCATTACCAAGTTTTCGGTTATGAAATCGATCCGTTCGTCGCTCCGTATGGCTGGTCATCGCGCCGAGTTGTCGCGTAGCAAAAGCTGGTTTGACTATTCGATTTACAGTTTGCCGCTTAATGAGCAAAACACGCTCAAATGGTTGATGATTTTCCCGCTTGCCATTTTGGTGGTGGTGTTGATGCGCAACGTGGTCGGCATTCAGACCATGGGTACCTTTACCCCGATGCTAATTGCCATGTCTTTGGTCAAAACCGGTTTTTGGTCGGGTTTAGTCTGTTTTTCGGTTATCTTAGGGGTGGGGCTTTTAATCCGCGCGGCATTGTCAAAACTTAATCTGTTGTTGGTGCCGCGGATCTCGGCAGTGGTGATTTTTGTCATTCTGATTATGCAGGCCTTGGCCATTGTCGGTTATCAATGGAAATGGGAAATGGCATCATCGGCACTTTTCTTCCCGATTATCATCATGGCTTGGATTATCGAGCGCGCGTCCATCACTTGGGAAGAAGACGGCGCGCTGAATGCCACCAAAGAGATTGTGTATAGTGTGTTGGTGGCAATTATTACCTATTTTGTCATCGTTAACGAAGATATCCGCCATATTATGTTTGCTTTTAACGAATTTAATTTGGTCATTTTGTTTGTGGTGATGCTGCTGGGCACTTATACCGGCTATCGTTTAACCGAGTTGACGCGGTTTGCGTCACTGGCCAAAAAAGGCGGAAATCATGTTTGATTTTCTGAAACGCTTTGCCACTCCCAAACAGCTGCGAGAAGCCGGCGTGTTGGGCATGAACCGACGCAATTATGAGATTATTGCCAAAAGCAACAACCGCCGTCTTTATCCGTTGGTTGACGACAAGGTGCAGACCAAAAAGCTGGCTGCCGGCGTTGGAATCAACACGCCGCACCTCATTGGGGTGATTGATGTGCAAAACGAAGTGGCTGGTTTTTTGTCGTTGGTTGAGGGGTATAATGAATTTGTTATCAAGCCGGCGCACGGCAGCGGCGGCAAAGGCGTGTTGGTTATCAAAGACTACGATGCAAAGCGTTTTGTAACCGCTTCGGGAAAAGTGCTGACTTATAACGAAGTGTACCAGCATATCTCCAACATTTTGAGCGGGCTTTATTCCCTCGGCGGCAAATATGATGTGGCGGTGTTGGAAGAAATGGTGCATTTTTCGAATCAGTTTCAGGATTTTAGCTATCAAGGCATTCCCGACGTGCGGGTGATTGTTTATCAGGGCTTTCCGGCGTTGTCGATGATGCGGCTGGCAACCAAAGAATCGGGCGGGCGAGCCAATCTGCACCAAGGGGCGGTGGGCGTCGGCATTGATATTCGCACCGGTCACGCGGTGGCGGCGGTTTCTCACAACCGACCGATCCGTTATCATCCCGATACCGGTGCCGATTTGATGGAGTTGCAGGTGCCTTTTTGGCGAGAGCATTTGGAAATTGCCGCCAAAGGGTTTGAAATGACCGGACTGGGCTATCTCGGAGCAGATATCGTGCTTGATAAATATCGGGGACCGATGATGCTGGAGTTGAATGCGCGGCCGGGGTTGGCCATTCAAATTGCCAACGATCGGGGAATGCGCAATCTGCTCAAACGAATCCGTAAGCACTATCCAAACGGTTTGAATTATGCCGAGCGTGTCGATTTTGTTTTAAAGCAGCCGCTTGCTATCGACTAAATGGCTTCCTATATATGTAGCAGACGGAAAATTTAAGGAGAATATGAGATGGCAAAACTGCTGAAAAATGCCGAAACAGCCAAACTCGGCAAGACTGAAACAAAAGGTCTGAAAAATGCCGAAACTAAAAAACTGACCAAAAGTCCGACCCGCGCAAAGAAAGAAAAAGCGCAGTATCGGGTTAAAGATGCAGAAAATGCGCTGTTGCTCAAACTGAAAACGGGCGATGTGGTTATTGAAATGTTTTCCGAAGACGCGCCAAAGCATGTGGAGCGGGTTAAGGAGCTTGTGCGCGAGGGGTTTTACAATGGGTTAAAATTTCATCGTGTGATTGACGGCTTTATGGCGCAGACCGGCTGTCCTTTGGGTACGGGTACCGGTGGCAGCGGCAAAAAACTGAAAGCGGAGTTTAACCGCAGACCGCATTTGCGCGGTACGGTTTCGATGGCTCGTGCGATGGATCCGGATTCTGCCGACAGCCAGTTTTTTATCTGTTTTGCGGAAGCTCCGTGGCTTAACGGACAATATACCGTTTGGGGAGAGGTTGTTTCGGGCATGGAATATGTTGATATGCTCAAACGCGGTACCGGTGCCAACGGTATGGTCACTATGCCGGACGAAATTGTTTCGATGACCGTGATTGCAGATATTTAGTCTGTGTTATTTTGGCAAAGCTCCGCCGGCAAACGCCGGCGGAGCTTTTTGTTTGGCGGTTTCCGTTTTTGATGAGAAAGCTGCTTTTGCCATGAAAAAACAAAGACTTTTAAATTCGCGGAAGCGGCTTGTGTCGGCGCACATAGAGATAAATGAACAACGTATAAAAGAGAATGATGCCGGCAACGGCTGCCATAATAAATTTTCTTGTTTGTTCAGGACTCCATGCCTGCGTAATTCGATTGACATTGACGGCAGAGCCGAGAATTTCGAAATTTTCGAAGTTGTCTTCGCTGTACATATTGACCGTAATTTGATTGTCCGGATTGAGATAGTTGAAGCCGATGATAATGGCATTGTCGGCTTTGAGCAGGTTGACCGAAACATCCGATGACGTTTCCGTATTGTTAACGCCATAATGCAAAATTTTTACCCGTGGCGGAATCGGGATTCTGATCGGATCGTGTCCGATGGAAGAAACATCGCTGCCGGCGAGGGCTTCTTCTCCGGTGTTGGCTAAGGTGATAGATGTTTTGTAGAGTTTCGGATAGGCTTTGCCGTTGAGATGAATTTGGAAATTGTTGCCGTCGACGGCAGAAGTCAACTCTGTTGTTTCGGTGGTGTATTTTAAAATGGGGCGACTGATGTAAAATTGGTAATAGCCGATTAAAATGGCAGATACGGCCATAAGAAATGCTCCGGTCGGACTGGTGAGGAAGTTCCACAGAGCGCGCATGGCTTTGGATTGACGATTGTAGATGCCGTGGGGGCTCATTTCTTTTCTCCTTTCTTTTTTTGAAATATAAGTTCTGATTGAACAAAGAAAAGAGCCGGCAGCGTTATTTTTTTTGCGGCTTTATGGGCTTGGCAGGGAAAGTTTGGCAGGGAAAAAGCAAAAGGCGGACAAGGAGCGGACGGAGGAAGGCTCTTTGGGGATATAAACATATTTGGCAGCAGACAAGCTTTGCGGTTTGCGGGGTGGGGTGCTGTTTTGAAAAATGTCCGAGCGGACAAAGCCACTCGGACATATGCACAACCGGTGTGCATTACTAAAAGAGACATTACATAAAAATATCTAACCTATCGGCAGGTTTTGCAAGAGAAAACCACTCACTAGGTTATGCAAGAGAAAACCGCGAAAAGAAAGTACCGACCTGCCGTTGACGGCGTTGCCGGATTGGGTAAGGATCTCATGAATGTTTATTTCTTTCTTTTATCGATTTTTTCTTTAATCAAGGAATACTCTTTCAATCTAAAAATAATCTGAAAGATTACCGAAAAAATGATTTGTTGACGTATAAAAAGCATATTTTACTTGCAAAAAACGCTGATTTTTCTAATCTTTCTGAAAAGAAGAGGATTTGTGATGAAACTTTTGTTGGCGGAAGACGATATTAAGCTGGGCGCATTGGTCAAAAGCCTGCTCGAATTGTCAGGTTTTGAAACAGAATGGGCTAAGGACGGTAAAGAAACGCTGGATCGAATTGAAGAAGCGGTTGCCAGCAGTTATGACGTGATTATTCTTGACTGGATGCTGCCTGAGATCAGCGGCATTGAAATTTGCCGCTTGTTAAGAAACCCGCACAAATACAACTATCAGGGAGGAATTATTTTTCTGACGGCGCGCGACGGTACGGATAATTGTGTGACCGGATTGGAAAGCGGTGCCGATGACTATGTGGTAAAGCCTTTTGAAAACAAAGAGCTGATCGCCCGAGTCAATGCGCTCGGCCGACGCAAAGGCAGACCGTTTGTTGATAATGTGTATACCAAATGCGGTATGGAGATCAACAACGGTACCGGAACCTTGACGTTTGAGGGCAAAGAGCTGAAATTGAGCCGCCGAGAATTTGAGCTTTTCCGCCTTTTGTTTGTCAACAGCGGGCAGATTATTTTGCGAGAGACGATCTTAGATAAAGTATGGGCCGACAATCCGGAAATCAGCCCCGCCAGCCTAGACGCGTATATCTATATTCTGCGGCGCAAAATTCGCAAATTCTCAAGCCGTGTCAAAATCCTTTTGGTTAAAGGTATCGGCTATGTTTTGGAGATTGAACCATGACAGACAGAGTTCGTCGGCGGTTGGTTTACAAATATACGTCGATTATTGCCGTGATGTTGCTGTTTTTTGCCGTCGGTGGATTTGCGATGTGTATGTATGCGGTGCAGAAAGTGATTGCCGACACCATGTACGATGCCGTTTCTGCCGAAATCAGAGAAGCCGCAGATGCCGGAGTGAATGAAAACACGCCGCTTAAAGAAATGTCGGCAATTTCCGATGTGCGGTCAATTTACAGCTACGCTTATTGGTTTGCCGGCGAAAGGCTGGTTTTTGCCGAACATCCCAAAGATCCGTCGGTTGATGCCATCTGTCGGCAAAAAATAGCAGAGCCTTTTGCCGATAACACATTGCAAGATTTTTCACTGGAGGACAACCACGGCAAGCGTTGGCATTTTTATATGCTGGCAGGCAGAGATACCTCGCGGCGCGTGGTGATTTTGGTTAATGTGACCCCGTTTAAACTGCTGTCCCTACGCTATCTCTACCTCTTGTTCGGCGCCGTGTTGCTGATGCTGGCGGTGGCATGGATCGGCGGCAATTTTTTGGCGGATCGTACCATCGCCCCGCTGGTTAAGACGCTGGAGAATCAAAAAAGGTTTGCGGCAGATGCCTCGCATGAATTGCGCACGCCGTTGGCGGTGTTGTTGTCTTCTCTGGAGTTGCTGGAAATGCAATATCCGAAGCAGCCGTTGCTGTCGGGAATGAAAGAGGAAGTGCTCGGAATGTCGGCGCTGATCGGTGATTTGTTGGAATTGGCGCGAATGGATAACCGTCAACCGGTGGTGCGACGGGAAACTTTCGATTTGAATTTGCTGGCAGATTGGGCAACGGCAGGGGTGACGGGACAACGGAATGTGCAGGTTATAAATGTCGGCGGCGAAGCCGTACCAATCAGGGCCGATAAGGAAATGATCCGTCGTTTGCTGCTGATCCTTTTGGACAATGCCGTTAAGTATAGTCCGGAAAACTCGCTGGTGAAGGTGCGGGTTACCAAGGAAGATAAAGTCTGCCGGATTGAGGTGGAAGATCGGGGAATTGGGATTGACGCAAAAGATATTCCCCATATTTTTGAGCGTTTTTATCGGGCCGACAAAACCCGCAGCCGACAGACGGCAGGAACCGGTCTGGGGCTTGCCATCGCCATGGAAATTGTAGAGCGTCACGGCGGCGGCATTGAGGTAATCAGCACGCCGGGGGAGGGATCTTTGTTTGTCGTGCGCCTGCCAAACAGTTAGCACCTTGTCGGCGCCATGAGCGTGCCTTGTCAGGTTTGACAAAAGCGGGAGATTTTCATCTCTCGCTTTGTCAAATCTGCCTTTTGAGGCGGGCAGCAGTTTGGTTGTGTTCAAAACGGCCTTTACCGCCTTAGGGGCGGGCGGTTGCGGTTTTGAGTTGCGGCGGCGGGCGTGTTTGCCTGCCGTTTCTATTTCATGTCCCGCAGCAAGCCGTTTAAGACGCGAACACCAAAACCGGTGGCACCTTTGGGGGTTAGAGGATGCCCTTTCTCATCTTTGTCCACCCCTGCAATATCCAAATGCGCCCACTTGACACCGTCTTTGATGAAACGTTGCAGAAAACAAGCGGCGGTAATGCCTCCTGCCTGTCGGGGACCGGTGTTTTTCATATCGGCTATGGCAGAATCCATCAATTTGTCATATTCGGCATTGATCGGCAGACGCCACAATTTTTCGCCGCTTGCTTCACCGCATTTGGCCAAGTCGGCAGCAAGCTTGTCATCGTTTGTAAACAGACCGGCATATTCAAAACCAAAAGTCATTTGGGTGGAGCCGGTGAGGGTGGCGACGTCAATGATTTTCTTGACGCCGAATTTTTCCTGTATATACCATAAGCAGTCGCCCAAAACCAGCCGTCCTTCGGCGTCGGTATTGATAATTTCCACGGTTTGACCAGACATTGAGCGGACAATGTCTCCCGGACGGCTTGCCGAACCGGAAGGCATATTTTCGACCAGTCCGACCACACCGACAACATTAACCGGCAACTTTTGCAAAGCGGCAGCCTTGATGGCGGCAACAACAACCGCGGAACCGGTCATGTCGCCTTTCATATCTCCCATGTTGGCAGCACCTTTTAAGGAAATGCCGCCGGAATCGAAAGTGACGCCTTTGCCAACCAAACCAAGGTCAAATTCTTTAGTGTCTTTTTTGCCTTTCCATTGCAACACGGCCATTCGCGGCGCATTGACCGATCCTTGCGCAACAGATAGCAGCATATCCATTCCGAGGTCGTGAAGTTTGCTTTCGTCAAGAATGGTTACTTCAATCCCCAGATAGTCGAGCCGTTTGATGTCTGCCGCATAAATTTCCGGAGTGAGATTGTTCCCCGGTTCGTTGCAAAGGTCACGCGCATAACGGACGGCGTTTGCCAGCGCATGGCAGGCGGCATATTCTTTGCCGTCAATTTCCGTTTCGCTCAGAAATTCGACCTTTTCCAACTTGGGGTAGCTGTCCGCAGGTTTTTTGGTGAAATATTTATCGAATCGATAGCTGCCGAGCTCTATCCCGAAAGCGATGTCGGCAGCAATTTTGCCGGCGGTCAGGGGAGCTTTTTGAGGAGCGGGAACGAAAACGGCGGCGGTTTCTTCGTTGCTGATTTTTTGATAGAGTTTGCCGCCGAGGATCTGTAGCTCCAGCGCCGTCGGCTTGTTGCCCATGCCGGCAGCAACAATCCGCGACTTTCCGTTGAATATTTCGGCAAAAGTTCCTGATTTCCCGTCAAAGTTTTGTTTGCGGACGGCCGCTTTAAGTGCCGCGGCCTCTTCTTCGGAAATGAATTTTCCGGCATTGATGGCACGCCCTGACGTTATAATGA
>JAHHRI010000049.1 GCA_020025875.1 Alphaproteobacteria bacterium
CCCGCCTTGGCAGCAAGCGCAATCTTCTGATATTCCGTTTCCTCCGTTTTTCTTACCCTTACCCCCCTTACTCATGAGATGTTTCACTCTTGGGCAGAAGCCAAAGCTTCGGCTGATCGTTTTGTTATCGCTTTAACTTTCGGCAAGTGCTGCCGACATCAGGGGCAGGTGATACAAAAAAAGAGCCCCCTAACAGAGAGCTCTTTTGGTTGTGTCATTTCCATTTAGAAAAGATACGGCATTTAGTCAGTCGCTTATCAACAGCTGATATATATCGTTACAGCTTTTGGCTTCGCGGATTTTGTCACAGCGTTCTTTGTCTTTGATGATTTTAGAAATCTGTGCCAGTGCGCTCAAATGATCGGCTCCGCTGTTTTCCGGAGAAACCAATATGAAGAATAAGTCGACCGGCTGGTTATCGTCGGCTTCAAAGTCAATCCCCTTGTTTAATTTGGCAAATATGGCTTTCAAACGCTTCAAGCCGGGAACTCTGCCATGGGGGAGAGCCGTGCCGCCACCGAAACCTGTCGATCCCAAGTGTTCTCTTTCCGCAATAATGTCAAACATTGCACGCCCGTCCACCCCAATATTTTCGGCAAGTTTGTTGCTTATATCCTGCAAAAATTGCCTTTTGGATACGCCACCGTCGAGAATGATAACATCACTGTTGGTCAGAATATCGGAAATTTTCATTTTACACCTAATGTTTAGTTATCGGCTTTCGGTTCAACCCAACCGATGTTGCCGTCTTTGCGGCGATAAACCATGCTGATATGATTGTTAGCGGCGTTTCTGAACATAAGCGCGCATTCGTTGGCCAAATCCATATACATAACAGCTTCGCTAACGGTACATACGGGAATGTTGGCGCCGGTTTCCGCAATCGTCAGCGGGGCGTTAACGTCAATGTTCATTTCGTTTTCGGTTTCAATAATCGGGAAAACCGCTTCGGAAGCCAGCTCTGCCAGACCAATTTTGCTCTTGTGGTCTTTCAGACGGTTTTTGTGCTTGCTCAGGCGAACGGCAATGTGGCTGTTGGCATTGTCAAAGGCCGTGTAAGGGTCGCCGGCGGTTCCGGTACCTTTCAATACAATGTTTTTTGCAGGATGAACGGTAACTTCTGCTGAAAATTCATCACCTTCTTTGGAAAAAGCAACATTGCAACCGATCGGATCACTGAAATATTTAGTTACTGAATTCAGAACGTTTTCTTCAATATGAGAACGCAATCTGTCCCCGATATCTACTTGTTTACCTGTGAGTGTGATTTTCATAATTTTTCCTTGCAAAATATAATTGATAAATTGAATTTTGAAATTTCATTTTAGCATATAAAACGAAGATTTCAACTACAGTTTTGGAATAATTAACTTAAAAAAACGTTAAAACAGAATTGAAAAACACACTCTTTGCAGAAGAATTCTTTAGCCAAGAATGCGCCTCCTGAAGAAAGCGTTTCGCTTGCGCTTGATGGACCTCCGTATCACATCGAAAAATTATCGCCAAGATAAACTTTTCGAACTTCTTCGTTGTTCACAATTTCTTCCGGCGTGCCCTCCATCAGCACCGTTCCGCCGTGGAGAATGTAGGCACGGTCGGTAATGTCCAAAGTTTCGCGCACGTTATGATCGGTAATCAGAACACCCAAGCCGCGGTGCTTTAGCTGCGAGACAAGCGCTCTTATTTCTCCGACGGCAATCGGGTCAATACCTGCCAGCGGTTCATCGAGCAAAATAAAATGAGGTTGACTGGCCAACGCACGAGCAATTTCCAAACGTCTTCTTTCTCCGCCGGAAAGAGCCATGGCCGGAGATTTTCGCAAATGAGCAATGGAAAATTCCGAAAGCAGTTCTTCCAACATATTTTCCCGTTTGTCCTCATCTTCAATCACAATTTCGAGAATGGCTTTGATGTTGTCCTCAACGCTTAATGTCCGAAAAATAGATGCTTCTTGCGGCAGATAGCCGATACCCATCCTTGCGCGTCTGTACATCGGCATATTGGTAATGTCTTGCCCATCGATATGAACATCGCCGTAATCGGGAGTGATCAGTCCGGTAACACAGTAGAAACAAGTGGTTTTGCCGGCACCGTTTGGCCCTAACAGGCCAACCGCTTCACCGCGGCGCACGTTTAAGGAAACATTGCGCAATACCGGTCGGTTTTTGTATTTTTTGCCGATATTGAAAATTTCCAGTGTGGAACTGCCGTTTTTATCAAACATATTTTTCTCGCTTTTTAGATTGGTTATTCTTCTTCATACCATACGCCCGAAACTTGCGCTTGTCCCGACAACACCTTGCTGACACCGGTGTTTAAGTCGGTTTCGGCTTTGTCGCCTTTTAAAATATTGCCGTTTTGGTCGATGACGACATTTTCGTACAAATAAACTTTTCCTTTGTCCGGATAGTAAATACCCGATTTTGCCGTTACCGTACCGTCTTTGGTAACAATTTTCAGGTTTTGCGGAATTTCAACCCGTTGCAATACCGGATTGGCTTCCGCATCCTGTTTGAAATAAGTTTCCATAACATCGGAATAGATTTTGTTTTTGCCGTTGTCGGCAACAACGTTTTCTTTGGCAACCGCCTTGTTTCTGCTTGGGTAGTAGGTGATATTTCCGGTGGCGGAAACCGTTGCTTTGTCATTTTTGATCAGCGCCGGTCTGCCTTTAATAATCATATAGTCGTCTTTAAGATGATATTCCATTCGCTCGCCGAACGCGTCAGCCTTTTTCAGGTGCAGGCTTACGTTTTGTTCTGCCGTAATGTCGGTGATGTCGTTTTTCTTCATCTCGCCGCGGTTGTCGCCGCTTTGGGTAAAATAGACCGTCAGCTTTTCACCTTTGACCGTCATTCCTTCTTTCACCGCAACGGCGTTGCCGATGGCTATCGCTTTCTTTTGATCTTGATAGACTTCCACCTTTTTTTCCGCCGTGATAGTAATGTCGTGGGCGGCAACGGGGAAAAAGCGAAACACACCCAGCAATGTCATCAGCCAGAATTTTCTCATTTTTCCTCTTTCTTAAAATTTTCTTGATGAATAACAATTTTTGTTTTGCCGGTAAATACGATCACTTTTCGATCTTTGAAATATTCAAACCCCTCGGCGTGCAAAGTGCCAAAATAACCTTCGGAAGAAACATCTGTCAGGCTATAGACTTTGGCGGTGGCATTGTCATAGAACATCGTTTGGGTGGTGGCGGTCATGCCGTCGCTGTAAACCATTTTAACGCCGTTGTCCAGCCACAGCAGCTTTTTGTTCTGGTCATAAAAACCAACTGGCGATTTGATGCTGACCCACCGATTGTCGGAAGACGGCAACAGCCCTTCCGGACGAATCAGCTTAACCAATTTTGAACCCGCCTCGGTTTCGTCAATCGTCTCGGCGGTAAAGTTGTTAACACGGTTGGCGTCGTCGGTAATGTAAAAAACAGTGTTTTCCATATGCAGCTTTTCCAGCTCGCCGGCTTTGGGCTTGGTGATGTTTAGCTGAAATTCGCCGCTTCGCTCCTGTAGCCCCGGCAAAACAATCAGCAAGCCGATCAACGCGGCAGCCACTGCCGGCAGCAACAGCTTAATCAGGCGCACGGTGCGTGTGCGTCGTGCCACGGTCATGTCTTTTTCCTGCCCCTTTTTTTTCAAGCTGTCTTCGGCAAAGAAAATATCTAATTTTTTAAAATCGAACAATTAGGCTACCTTGTTGTTTGGGAAATCATTGTTGAGCGTTTTTTTCTTTTACCGTAAACCCTGCGCGCAGGCAGTCGTGCATATGGATAATGCCGATGGGCTTTTTATTGTCGGTGACAAATAATTGCGTAATTCCGTTTCCCGTTGTGTTCATAATATTGACCACTTCGGCAACTAAAGTATCGGGAGAGGTTGTTTTGGGATTGTGCGTCATGATGTCCTCTGCCGTTTTTTCAAACAGATCATCGTCCATCAGGCTGGACATTGAACGCCGCAAATCTCCGTCGGTGATCATACCGCAGAGTTCGCCGTTTTCGTTGACAATGCCGACGCAGCCGAGCATTTTTGAAGATATCGTCAGGATAATCTGGCGGAAGGTTGCGTGTTCGTTTAAAATCGGCAGTTCGTCTCCCGTCCGCATGAGATCGGAAACTTTTTGCAAAACAGCGCCGAGTTTGCCCCCCGGATGCCGTTGCTTGTAGTTGCTTTTGGAAAAGCCTTTGCGTTCCATCAGCGCCACCGCCAAAATATCGCCCAGCACCAATGTGGCGGTGGTGGAAGAGGTGGGTGCCAGACCGAGCGGACAGGCTTCTTGTGCGTCGGGCAATCTCAATATAATGTCGCCGGCTTTGCCGAGAGTGCTGTCGGGATTTTTGGTCATTGAAACAAGCGGAATACCGTATCTTTTGCAATAAATGACAATATCCGACAGCTCTTTAGATTCCCCGCCGTTGGAAATGGCAAGCACCATATCTTCGTTGGTGAGCATTCCGAGATCCCCGTGGCTTGCTTCTGCCGGATGGACGAAAAACGAGGGGGTGCCGGTGGACGCCAATGTTGCCGCTATTTTTTTGCCGATATGACCGGATTTTCCCATGCCGGTGACAATGACGCGCCCTTTAATGTCTTGCATCATGTCGAGCGCTTTGGTCAGGTTATCGTCAAATTCGCTTTCCATGATGTGCAGGGCGTCTATTTCCTTATCAATGGTTCGGCGCGCAGATTCTATATCTCTGTTTGACATTATCGTATAGTCCTTAAAAAAAAGAGCATTAAAATATAGCAAAGAATATTATTATTTGATTCGTAAAGCAAGCATTTTTCCAAATATCTACACCTTCGCGGCAAAAAACGGCAGGCGCGCGGAGTGTTTTTAAAACTTCATGCGTTGCCGCAGTCCATATCGGGGCAAAGAATATGCTTTGTTTGGGTGGTTTGCCAGCGGTTGCGGCAAATGAGCGGATGAAGCCGACGTGCCTTTAAAAAACGGTTGACTCTCAATAAAATAAACATTAATATGCGCTCAATTCCGGTTACTGGTAAGTGCCGGAAGCGTTGAAAAATAAGAGTTTTCGCGTCGTGCCGGCAGATTCGTCTGCCGCAGGGCGGCTTTTTATGTATTGTAATTTAATTTAAATAAGGAAATTTGTGATGCCTACAATTAGTCAGTTAATTCGTAAATCACGAACACCTAAAGTGAAAAGAAACAAGGTCCCGGCCTTGAAGGCTTGTCCACAAAAGCGCGGTGTTTGCACAAGGGTTTATACGACAACCCCGAAAAAACCGAACTCCGCTTTGCGTAAAGTGGCGCGCGTTCGGCTGACAAACGGCTTTGAAGTAATCAGCTATATCCCTGGTGAAGGTCATAATCTTCAGGAACACTCAGTGGTGCTGATTAAAGGAGGCCGTGTGAAAGACTTGCCTGGTGTTCGTTATCATATTATTCGCGGTACTTTGGATACTCAGGGTATTGCTAAACGTCGTCAGCGTCGTTCTCTGTACGGCGCCAAGAAACCGAAATAGGAGGGTGAGTTATGTCACGTCGTCATAGTGCAGAAAAAAGAATTGTGCTGCCCGATGCAAAATACCACGATAAGGTAGTTGCAAAGTTTATTAACAACGTTATGGAAGATGGCAAAAAAGCCGTTGCCGAAAAAATCGTTTATTCGGCATTCGATATTTTGTGTGCCAAAACCAAACAGGACGCGTTAGCCGTTTTCAGCGAAGCGATTGAAAACGTCAAACCGGTTCTTGAGGTCAAATCCCGCCGTGTCGGCGGCGCCACCTATCAGGTTCCGTGCGAAGTTCGCGCAGACCGCCGTCAGGCTTTGGCAATCCGCTGGATTATTGCCGCCGCTTTGAAGCGTTCGGAAACCACCATGACTGAAAAATTGGCCAACGAACTGCTTGATGCTGCTGCCAACCGCGGTGCTGCCGTTAAAAAACGCGAAGATACCCATAAGATGGCAGAAGCCAACAAAGCTTTCTCTCATTACAAATTCTAATTTTGAGGGAATAGTAAAATGGCTCGTACACACAATTTAGATTTATATAGAAATATCGGCATCATGGCTCATATTGATGCCGGTAAAACCACCACAACAGAGCGTATTCTCTACTACACGGGTGTTAACCACAAAATCGGTGAAACACACGAGGGTTCCGCTACCATGGACTGGATGGAACAAGAGCAGGAACGCGGCATTACCATTACGTCCGCCGCCACCACTTGTTTCTGGAAAGGACATCGCGTCAACATTATCGACACCCCCGGACACGTTGACTTTACCGTTGAAGTTGAACGCTCTTTGCGCGTTTTGGACGGTGCTATCACCGTTTTCGATTCGGTTGCCGGCGTTGAGCCTCAGTCCGAAACCGTATGGCGTCAGGCCGATAAATATAAGGTTCCGAGAATTTGTTTCTGCAACAAAATGGATCGTATCGGCGCGAACTTCTATCGCTGCTTGGATATGATTAAAGATCGTTTGGGCGCCCGTCCGATGGCGATCCAACTGCCAATCGGTGCAGAAGCCGAATTCCGCGGCATTATCGACCTGCTGCAAATGAAAGCGATTGTTTATACCGGCGATACGGCCGATTCTCCGATCGAAATTCAGGAAATTCCGGCGGATTTGAAAGAAAAAGCCGAACAATATCACGCCGAAATGATCGAAATGGCCGTCGAAGAAGACGAGCAGGCAATGGAAGATTACTTGGAAGGCAAAGAGATTCCTTTGGAAACTCTGAAAAAATGTATCCGCAAAGGTACGTTGCTGCAAAGTTTTGTTCCCGTATGCTGTGGTACGGCTTTCAAGAATAAAGGTGTTCAGCCGCTTTTGGACGCAGTTATCGACTATTTGCCGTCCCCGCTTGACATTCCGGCTATTGAAGGTGTTAAGCCCGGTACCGAAGATGTGATCTTGCGTCATCCGGACGATAAAGAACCTCTGTCGGCTTTGGCTTTCAAAATTATGAATGACCCGTTTGTCGGTTCTCTGACATTCGTCCGTATCTATTCCGGCACCATGCAGGCAGGTACTTACATTTATAATTCGGTTAAAGACAAAAAAGAACGTGTCGGTCGTATGCTGCTGATGCACTCCAACAAACGTGAAGATCTGAAAGAAGCCAATGCCGGAGATATCATTGCTTTGGCAGGCTTGAAAGATACCACCACCGGCGATACCTTATGCGATCAGTCCAATCCGATTGTTTTGGAAAATATGGAATTTCCCGATCCGGTTATCGAATTGGCGGTTGAGCCAAAGACGAAAGTCGATGTTGAGAAAATGGGTATGGCGTTGTCGCGTTTGGCCATGGAAGATCCTTCATTCAAAGTTTCTTCCGATCCGGATTCCGGTCAGACGATTATTCGCGGCATGGGTGAACTGCACCTCGATATTATTGTCGACAGACTGAAACGTGAATTTAAGGTCGAATGCAATATCGGCGAACCGCAAGTGGCTTATCGCGAAACAATTACAAAACCCTGCGATATCGAATATACCCACAAGAAACAGTCTGGCGGTGCCGGTCAGTTCGCTAAGGTTAAGATCAAGTTTGAACCGCTGGAAGGATACACCGGTTTTGAATTTGAAAATACGGTTGTCGGCGGTAATGTTCCGAAAGAATACGTCCCCGGCGTTGAAAAAGGTTTAAGAAGCGCCATGGATGCCGGTGTTATTGCCGGATATCCCGTAACCGGTGTTAAATGTAACCTTTACGACGGTGGCTACCACGAAGTCGACTCCAACGTTATGTGCTTTGAAATTGCTGCTCGCGCTGCTTTCCGCGAAGGTATGCGTCAGGCCAGCCCGAAGCTGTTGGAACCGATCATGAAAGTGGAAGTTGTCACTCCGGAAGAATATATGGGTGACATCATCGGCGATTTGAACTCCCGCCGCGGTTTGGTAAACGGCATGGATCAGCGTGCAAATGCCAGAGTTGTTGACGCTCAGGTTCCGCTCGCCAATATGTTTGGTTACGTCAATACGCTGCGTTCGCTTTCTCAGGGACGCGCGCAGTTTACGATGGTCTTTGACCATTATGCGGAAGTGCCGAACGACATTGCCGAAAAGGTAAAAGCGAAGAACGCTTAAAACACAAGTAAATAATTTCGGGGCGATGCGCGGGGTTTTCCGCAGTCGCTCCGGAACGGTTTTTAATAAAATATTTTTTTAGGAAGAAGCACAGATGGCAAAAGAGAAATTTGAAAGAAGCAAGCCGCACTGCA
>JAHHRI010000005.1 GCA_020025875.1 Alphaproteobacteria bacterium
CAAGGAAAATTCAGTTTTAACGCTGCCGTTCGTCAAATGCGGGAATATAAAAAATACGGTTAAGCTTTCTGCCGATGCCACAAGAGTAAAATTTATCAATCAAGGGGAAAAGAAGCGCAAGACGAACAAGGAAAATTCAGTTTTAACGCTGCCGTTCGTCAAATGCGGGAATATAAAAAATGCGGTTAAGCTTTCCACCGATGCCACAAGAGTAAAATTTATCAATCAAGGGGAAAAGGCTTAAGGTCGGCTTGCTCTTTGCTGTCCATGAATCTCTTTCACGCTCTTTCTCTCTTCCTGCCTTTCCTGCTCTCATGTTTACGCTCTTTCTTTCTCCGCCTTTCCCGCTCTCACTTTCACGCTCTTTCTTTCTCTGTCTTTCCCACTCTCACTTTCACGCTCTTTCTCTCTCTGTCTTTCCCGCTCTCAGGTTCACGCTCGTTCTTTCTCCGCCTTTCCCGCTCTCACTTTCACGCTCTCACTTTCACGCTCTTTCTCTCTTCCTGCCTTTCCCGCTCTCATGTTTACGCTCTTTCTCTCTCCGTCTTTCCCGCTCACTTTTTTTCACCTTTTTCAGCGGTAAAAATTTGTTCGTTAAAGATTGGTTAGATTGTCGTAAGAGTCCTTTAACCTGTCGTTAATCACGGTATCAATACCAGTAGAATTTTAGAAAATAATGCACATAATACCAACAGCCACCCAGCATAATAAGCGAGAGGACAAGCAGTCCGCCGCGTTTGGCAAGCCGTGTTTTTTTGAGAAAAAAGTGACGGTAAAAAAAGGCAAACGCTATTCCGTATAAGGCAACGATCACAAAATAGATCACTCTGTGTTGCAGAATGCTGCTTGAGTCGGAAATATAATAAACTGGCTTGCCGAAAAAAGAATTGAAAATCTCCAAAGCAAAAGTCGAAAAAAAGACCAACCAGCAGAAAGCGAAAATAAAATTGACACTGTTGGAAATAAATTTGTTGTTCATGGTAAACTCCGATGTAAAAAACGCTTGCAAAATTCGGTTAGCGGATATGTTCAAGATAGTAGGTAAACCAAGCTGAAGACGTTATTTCCCATTGCGGATATTTTTCTACAAAATAGGTGTCGACATAGGTCAGTTCAAAAGCCGGAACAAAGAGGGCAAAAGAAACGAGCAAAACAACGGTTTTGTTCCATAGGTTGCGCGGACAGAAAAAATAGCAGCGGTAAAAATGCCTTCCGACCCAAAGGTAGAAGAAAAGCAGGGTGTAGTGAACCGCCATATAAATATAGATGTTTCTCCCATAGGTGTCTGCATTGCGAAACACGCCGACGGAGGCGTTGTCGATCTGTTTGAACAGATAGCCGAAAAACAACAGCCATATGACGGTAAATGTTAAATTGAGCAGTGCATTATACAGATTTTCCAACCATGGTGGAAAAATAAGCTCATTATCTTCGGTGAAAAATGTTGCAATACGTTCATATTTTGTTTTTTTGTCAGTCATGGAAACCCCACAGATTGCAATAGTTTATGGGTATTGTATAATACAAACGAGTTTATTTGTCAATCGGAAGTAGCTATATTTGTTTATTTTGCAACCGTAGGTTGTAAAATCTTGTAGTTCATTAAAAAAACATCATTTATTATAAACGGATTTTTATAAAAATAAATATTTTTCTGTCAATCGGATAACATTTTTATTTTTTTGCCGAGTGCTGAAAAGCAAAAAAAGGGAGGAAGAGCCATTTTCTCACCGACGAAATGACGATTCGCAAAAAAAATCGGGCAGCGTATTGAAAAAGTGCCGTCCGCGGTTATGTGAAAGTGTTATGGTTTGTTTTTGATATGCAAAAACAGCAACACCCTATTGTATGGTTTTGCGTGTCCAACCTTTGGCGAGTGTTTTGGGGCTGCCTAATCGGCTCTCAATCGGCGATAATAATAACACATAATAATGGACATTATCTATTTTTTGCGCTTATTCCAGTCGTTGTATTTGTATTTGACACGGAGATTCATCGGATATTCGCCGGCTCGAATAAACTTTGCCACTTCATCCATGTTGTCGGTTGTGTCGATGCAACCGGCAGATCCCGGAATTTCGCCGCCGTGGATATAAAAGCCGTTACGGTTTTTGGTGTCGGTGAGAAATTCGTCCGGCTGCAGCTTAATGCGATGCTTTCCCCACGAGCGGGTGCCTCCGCGCCAAGGCGTTTCTCCGTTGGCGCCGCGCCAATAAGGTTTTTCTTTTTCCGGCGAATAGGTTTCGAGCTCATCGGGGTTCAGATGCCAAACGCCTTCGGGAATAGGACCGATATTTTGAATTTCGGTTGCTTCGCGGCTTTGATAGCCTTCTTTTCCGGACATGGCGGGCCACGATTTTAAGGTTTTTCCATTGTTGACGGCGGTTAGATTTTGCCCGTCAAATTCCATTTCCGGAGTGTCGTTTACGCCAAAAGCCGGCCAAGAAGAAACCGGCTTGCCGTTGCGATACAGGCTAAAGGTTGAACCGTCGCTTTTCAGCTGCGTGTGCGGTTTTTGTGTTTTTTGTTCCATCTCGTCATTATAGTCGGCAAGCTGCTGTTCAAGAAATTCGCGCGTGGTCATTTCCTTTTTGGGGGAAGGGACGTTGTAGGGTTGTAATCCGTATATATTCGGCAGCAACGGGTAAGGAGCGTTATCTTCATCATATCTACTCATTTTGTATTCCTTTGATCAATAAAAAAACGCCGGAAAACTCCGGCGCGGTTAAATAAAAAAAATCGGTGTGTTGTTTGAATCCACTGTGTTAAAGAAAACACGGCACCAAACGGAAAGTGCCGGCTGTTTATCCGCCGAAGCGGATAAGGCACAAAAAAAGGCGGAAACAGCCGCCTTGTCGTTAATGTGATATACTTATCGCATTATAAATATCATATATCATAAAAGAACGAAAAAATCAATACGGTCCCGCAAAGGTTGTGGATAACTGATTGCATCAACAATACCGAAGTCTTTGCAAAAAGCGGCTTAATCAACGGAGCGTGCGGACAATATCTTCGTCTGCCCACGGCGTAAATTCCGTTGCGGCAATATGGGGCAGGAGGGAAGCAAAGCTTTCTTCAAGCAACGGCAGCAGCCAAGAAATCAGCAGCGCAAATCCCATCGAGCTCAGCAATATCAAAAGTTTTTTGCCCATTCCTACTTTTTCGATAAACATCCCGCGGAAGAAATAGACCGCAAGCGGCACCGCCAACGCCAGCGTGATGCCGATTTCAAACATCACCATATAAACGCCCGAACAAGGCGTTTGCGGTACCGAAAAATCGCAGTAACAGCCTTTGGACACGACCATGATCAAAATATGCCCGATTTCCGTAAAAAAGAACCACCAACCGGCGGCAAACACAAAAACCAAGAGCCGGTTTATCCATTGAACGGCGAGATGCTCGCGCCGCCTGTTGTCGGCATAAGAATAGTGCAATGTCATATTTTTCTCCGAAAATTAAAATGCGTTATCACTATAAAACAAATCGGCAAGATAGACAATCTCTTGTCTTAAAAAAGTGAGAAATTGGGAAAAACTGTCATTGCCCTGTTTGTTTCCCTTGTAATTTTATCAAATTGTTTTATTTTCATAAAGATAAGACGGAGGGAAGGTAAGATGCGCAAACTGAATACAGACAGACTGAAAGCGGTGGTGTTCGATTGGGACGGAACACTGGCAGAAACCCGCACGCCCCGACTGTGGGCAGTCAATCAGATTATGGCAAAATATGGTTTGCCGGATTGGGAAAGCACCCGTGAAAGGCAGGATAAGTTCTTGTCGTTTATGGATAATTTTCCGTTAATATTCGGCGATGCCGCCGCGCAGGCCTATGACGAATATGCCAAACTTTACAAAGCCAATGTGGCACGGATGATTAAAACTTTCTCCGGCGTGCGCGAAACGCTTGCCTTTTTCCGTCAAAAAGGGGTTAAGATGGCCATTATGACCAACAAAGACCGAAAATTGTTGGCGTTTGAACTGCCGTTTTTGTTCGATGCCTCTCTTTTTGATCGTATTGTCTGCGGTCATGAAGCGGCCAATGATAAACCCTGTGGCGACCACGCTCTCGCGGCGCTGCAAGGGCTGGTGGAAACAAGTGACATTTCTGAGCAAACGGTATGGATTGTCGGCGACAGCGTGCTTGACAATATGTGCGCCGAGGCCGTCGGCGCTCTGCCCATCCGCATTCTCGGCGGCGGCAACACGGATAAGACAAAAAGCTCAAACGTGGTGTATTGTGACGGTTTTGCCCGATTTTATGACTTGTTGGCTGACTAAACCGCACGGAGACTGCCCGAATGAAACAAAAAAACAACGACCAAAAATCATACTATCTGCGTCTGGCGCTGGTCGGAGTGGGTATTTTGCTGCTGCTGGTGCTCAACTACTTTTATTTTCGCAATAAAATTTCTTCCAATTCCGAACTGATTACCAGATATACCCGAAAGGCAGATCCGATGGAAAAATACCGCAATCCGGCGGTTGCCGGTTTATTCTATGCCGCCACCCCGCAAATGCTTGAACAGGAAGTTTCCGGTTATTTGCGGGGTGTCGAAAGCGCTTATGAGAGCGTGCCTAAAATTTTGATTGTGCCGCACGCCGGATATCGCTATTCTGCCTCTGCCGCCGCCAAAGCCTACGGACCGCTGGCGGCATTTTCCGAACGCATCAAATATGTTGTGCTGCTCGGGCCGTCTCATCGGGTTGCCCTAAACGGTGCCGCTCTGTCGTCTGCCGATGGCTTTTTTTCTCCGCTCGGAAAGGTGCCCGTCGATCGGGAGCTGACCGCGCAACTTGCCGCACATAAAAGTTTTGCCGTCAACGATGCGGCGCATCGGGACGAACACTCGTTGGAAGTTCAGTTGCCGTTTTTGCAAAAAGTGCTGACGGATTTTAAAATCGTGCCGATTGTTTACGGCGCCATAAATCCGCAGGAAACGGCAGAGGTATTGTTGCCCTATTTGCAAAGAGAAGATACGCTTTTGGTGGTTTCCGCCGATTTGTCGCATTATTATCCCTATGAAGAGGCGCAAGCGGCAGATTGGGAAACGGCAGCCCAAATCAATGCCGTTTCACCGGAAATTGACAGCCGTCAATCTTGCGGTGCCGAGGGCATTAACAGCGCCTTAATTTTGGCACAAATGCTGCATCTTCGCCCAAAAATTCTGTCATTAATCAACTCCGGCGATACGGGCGGAAATAGGGAGCGTGTTGTCGGCTACGGCGCTTGGGTTTTTGCTCAAGACGGCGCTTTGGAACGAGAAACCGCGGCACTTGAAAGTTATGCCGCCGTTTATCGAAAAGATTTGCTGCGGATTGCGCGTACCGCGTTGGAAGAAGC
The DNA here is from genome assembly GCA_020025875.1 of Alphaproteobacteria bacterium. Lineage (GTDB taxonomy): Bacteria > Pseudomonadota > Alphaproteobacteria > RF32 > CAG-239 > JAFUYI01. The sequence goes on from JAHHRI010000005.1 coordinate 5,347, forward strand.
CGTGTTGCACGGCAGAAGTTTTGAGCCGGATCGTGCCGACTATCCCGATCAACTGTTTGACAAAGGGGCGTCATTTGTCACCTTGGACAAAGACTTTTCGCTGCGTGGCTGTGTCGGCTCTTTGCAACCACGGCGGGCTGTTGCGCTGGATATTGCCGAAAACGCTTATAACGCGGCACTAAAAGACAGCCGCTTTTTGCCGGTTGAAAGCAAAGAGCTGGAAAAACTCCAAATTTCCGTCTCACTTCTGACCGGTTTTGAGGCCGTCGATTACCAAAGCGAGGAAGATTTGCTGGCGCAAGTCCGTGCCGGTGTTGACGGATTGGTGATTCGTGACGGCAGCCGCCAAGGGGTGTTCCTGCCTTCTGTTTGGAAACAACTACCGGAAAAAAAAGATTTTTTTGATCAACTGAAGCTAAAAGCCGGAATGAGTCCGAGCTACTGGTCGAATGCGATTAAAGTTTACCGTTTCAGAACTGTGGAGATAAAAGAAAATGAAAATTAACGGATATGATATTAAATATGACGAAGCCGAATTGAAAAACAGAATGGAAAACCAGACGCTGGAGATTCGCCTGATTGCGCCGGATTTTGAAGGCTATAAAAACTTAAGCGAAGGCAACCAAAAAGCCCTTAAGCATTTGGTTGCGGCAGCCCGAATGATCAATGACGTTGCACTCATGCAGGATCATCCGGCAAACATATCCCAGAAAAAAGGCTTGGAAGCAGCGGCGACAGACAGCTCCTATGCGGCGCAGGCGCTTCAATTGTTCAATGCTCTAAACGGTGTCGCCGGTTTTAACGGTGTGGACAAGGAGCCGGTGGAGGTTTTTGCCGGCCTTCACCTGCTGCCGGGGCACAATTTTTATCCTGCCGATTTGTCGCCCGAAGAACTGCGGAACATTGTGTCCGAAATGTTAGACCGCGGGCAAAAAGACGAAGTGCAAAAAATACTCAGTGCGCGCACAATGGTTCGTCGAAACGGTGATATCCTGAAAGCGATTGATTATACTCAATATTTTGCCGATATTTTTGCGGCGGTTGCCAATGAATTGGAAGTGGCGGCTCATTATACCGACGACGCGGCGTTTAAGGAATATCTGGGTTGGCAGGCACAGGCGTTGTTGCAAAACAATCCCGATATGGATATGCTGGCAGACCGTCATTGGGCGCTTTTGCAGGATACGCCGCTGGAGTTTACTTTGAGCCGCGAAAATTATGACGACGAAATGACGCCGACCGTCTATGACGATGAAACATTGAAAAACAAGCTGGCAGAAAACGGGATTGAGGCTGTTTCCAAAGATACGTTGGGCGCCCGTGTCGGAATTGTCAATAAGGCGGGAACGGATTTGATTTTGCAATTTAAAAAGCATCTGCCCGAATTGGCGGTCAAAATGCCGTTTGCCGACACATACAGACAAAACGTGCTTGACGGCGAAGAACTGAAACAAACCATGGTTGACGTTGATCTGATCGATCTGCAAGGAGATTATGCGCAGTGCCGAGGAGGCATCACCACCGCCCAAAATCTGCCCAACAACGACAAACTGTCGGTTCAGACGGGAGGAGGACGGCGCAATGTATATCATCGGCAGGTACGCATGAGTGTTGATCGGGAGAAAGAGCGCAAAATGCTAGAACGCCTGCTTGATCCCGCGTTGCATCGCTATTTTGACGGCGAGGCCGATCATTTGTTTGTCATCGGACACGAGAACGGGCATTCGCTTGGCCCCGACAGTTCGTACCAGAATGCGCTCGGCGCTTATAAGCACATAATTGAGGAACATAAGGCCGATACCGTTTCTCTGGCGTTTATGCCGGAATATGTCAAGGCCGGTGTGATCGACGAAGAAACGCTGAAAAAAGTTTATGTCAGCTATATTGCCGGACGGATGTTTCTTGCCGCCCGCCCGCATATGATGTTGCCGCACCGCATGGGGGAGCTGATCCAGTTTAACTATTTGCGCAAACACGGCATTATCGGCGAAACGGCAGACGGCAAAATAACGATCGACTTGCAAAACGCGGTTCATGTCTTTCATCGTTTGCTGGAGGAAACGATAGGCGTCCAGTTGTCAAAATCTGGAGAAACGGCGGCCGCCTTTGTGGAGCAATATACCGAGTGGTCTTTGCTTTCGCAGAAAATAGCGGCAGTACGGCAAGAATTGGGAATAAAACCCTATAAGCGGATCGTCCGTTATTTTTAAGTGCGGTAAAACTGTTAAAAAATGCTTGCACAAACGGGTGCTTTGCCGCATTATAAATGACATTGGACAAGAAAAAGGACGAGGTCTATGTTTAAAAAGCTTATTGGCGGTGAGCTCAGCTTAAAAGACACTTTCTGGAAGTTTGGCGTGTTGGGAATGCTGACCGTTCATCTGGTCGTAAAAATTTTAGGCACCATGCTCTATCACAAGCTGCGCGGGTTGACCATTCTCGGATACTACACAACCCGCAAATACGGGCTGGAAACGTCAACGGTCATTCTTACCATTTTGTATTTCAGTTCGCTTTGCTTTCTGTTGTTTTACGCCGTTTCGATGGTGATCGGCACATGGCGGAGTTCTGCCGAATATAACCGCAGTCTGTGGTTTCGGCATTTGGCACGGATTTTTATGATTTTGATTGTGATGGTCGTTTTGAAAAATGATTTAAACCTGTAAAGGAAAAACGAATGAAAAAAATAATTATGGCAGTATGCCTGCTTGCGCTTAGCGGTTGTGTCGCCGGTGAATTTTCCTCTGATCGGAACCGGCTGCATGACATGAACAGCGATAAGGAAATTTGTGACAATCAGCCGGAGCGCTGCCTCAGCGGCGTTTCTGTCAGATAGATTTCGACAGGGAAAATACATGGAGCCGCAGTTTATTCATCTTCGCGTACATTCCGCCTATTCGTTGCTTGAAGGAGCGATGAAGGTACCGGCGTTGATGAACCGAGCTGCGGCAATGGGCTATCCCGCCATGGCGGTGACGGATACTGCCAATATGTTCGGCGCCAAGGCTTTTTCCGATTATGCGCCCAAAAACGGCATTAAGCCGATTTTGGGTACTCAGATGTACATCCGCAACAGTGACGCCGACGATATTTTGAAGTCTAAGGGAAAAACCGTAGAGCCGGACAAAATTGTCCTTTTGGTTAAAAATGCCGAAGGCTATGCCAACATTGCCAAGTTGATGAAAATAGCTTATCTTGGTGAAAAAAACTTTGCCGAAAAGCCCCAGATTCGCCTGTCCGATCTGAAAGACATGGGCGGCGGATTGATTGCGCTGACTGCCGGAGCAGACGGCACCGTCGGACGCTTGCTGTTGGAAAACAGACCGGAAGACGCCACGGCTTTTTTGCTGGAACTAAAAGAGATATTCGGCGATCGGTTGTATATGGAAATTTCCCGTATAGGGTTTGAAAAAGAAGCCAAAACCGAAAATGCGTTTATAGATTTGGCATACCAATACAATATTCCGTTGGTGGCGACCAACGAGGCTTTTTTCTTCGACACCGATATGTACGAAGCGCACGATGCGCTGGTCTGTATAGCTCAGGGCGAATATGTGGCAAACGACAACAGGGCAAAATATTCGCCCAACCAACGTTTGAAAACACCTGCCGAAATGGTGGCGTTGTTTGCCGATCTGCCGGAGGCGGTAGCCAACACCGTCAATATTGCCAAGCGGTGCAATTATGTCTTGCAGTATGTTGATCCGCTGTTGCCGATTTTTGAGTGTCCGGAAGGCAAAACCCAGAACGAATATCTGCGAGAAGAAGCCTATAAGGGGCTTGCTCACAAAATGGAAACACAGGTCTATTTTGAAGGCATGACCGCAGAAGAGAAAAAAGAGCTGGACGAACGTTATTTTGCCCGATTGGATTATGAATTGAGCATCATCGAAAAAATGGGCTTTGCCGGATATTTCCTGATCGTGTCGGACTTTATCCGTTGGTCAAAGACGCATGGCGTGCCCGTTGGTCCGGGGCGCGGTTCGGGGGCCGGTTCCATTGTGGCTTGGTCAATTCAGGTAACGGAGCTCGATCCGTTGAAACTGGATTTGCTGTTTGAGCGTTTCTTAAATCCGGAACGTATTAATATGCCCGATTTTGACGTCGACTTTTGTCAGGAAAATCGGTACAAAACGATCGAATATGTACAAAACAAATACGGCTTTGACCATGTGGCGCAAATTATCACTTATGGAAAGTTGCAATCCAAGGCGGTTATTCGTGATGTCGCGCGGGTTTTGCAAATGCCCTATTCGCAGGCCGACCGGATCAGTAAAATGATTCCGCCGCCGGTGCAGGGCGTGCAGCCTAGTTTGAAAGAGTCTTTGGAGCAGGTTGCCGAACTGGAAGAAATGCGCCGCAACGATCCGCAAATCAACAAACTGTTTGACATTGCAATGAAGCTGGAAGGGCTTTACCGCCACACCGGCGTACACGCCGCCGGCGTTGTGATCGGTGATCGGCCGCTAGACAAGTTGGTGCCGCTTTATAAAGATCCGAAAGCCGATATGCCGGTTACTCAGTATGATATGAAATATATCGAATCAACCGGTTTGATCAAATTTGACTTTCTCGGCTTAAAAACTTTAACCACGATCAAACGGGCGACAGATTTGGTAAAAGCCAACCACGGAGTTGAGCTGGATATGAGCACGGTGCCGCTTGACGACAAGGAAACTTATGCGCTTTTGCAAAAAGGGGATACCGCCGGCGTGTTTCAGTTTGAATCGGCGGGCATGAAAGACGTGCACAAGCAGATCAAGCCCGACCGTTTTGAAGATTTGATCGCTATCGTGTCGCTTTATCGACCGGGGCCGATGGACAACATTCCGAGCTACATCAAGCGCAAGCACGGGGAAGAAGAAATTACATATCTGCACCCGAAGCTGGAGCCGATTTTAAAAAATACCTACGGCATTATGATCTATCAAGAGCAAGTGATGAAGATTGCTCAGGAACTGGCAGGTTATACTTTGGGCGGTGCCGATAAACTGCGTAAAGCGATGGGAAAAAAGATTAAGGAGGAAATGGTCAAACACCGCAGCATTTTCGTCGACGGAGCCGTTGAACGCGGAATTGAGCGTGACACGGCAACCAGTATTTTTGATCAGATGGAAAAGTTTGCCTCCTACGGTTTTAACAAATCTCATGCCGCCGCCTATTCGCTGATATCCTACCAAACGGCTTATCTTAAGGCGCATTATCCGGTCGAATTTATGAGCGCAACCATGAGTCTGGATATTACCAATACCGACAAGCTGCAGTTTTTTAAAGACGAATGTCGGCGGATGGGTATTATCGTGTTGCCGCCGGATGTAAACAAATCCGGATACGACTTTATGGTGGAAGATGGTAAAATTCGCTATGCTCTGACAGCCGTCAAAGGGGTGGGCGAAGCCAACATGAAAGCTCTGGTCGCCGAACGGGAACGCGGCGGTTTGTATAAAGACATTTCCGACTTTGTGCACCGGATTGACATCAAACACACAAACCGCAAACAGTTGGAACAGCTGGTCAAATCCGGCGCGTTTGATTGTTTGGACAAGAACCGCAAACGCTTGTTTGTCAATATTGACAATATTATCCAGCACATCAGTTCGTCTACCGAGCTAAAAACCAGCAACCAGTCGTCTCTTTTCGGCAGCGAAGAAATGCAGGCTCAAATCAAGCTGAAGGACGAGCCCGATTGGGTTGAGCTGGAAAAATTGCAGCATGAGGCGGAAGCGGTGGGCTTTTATCTTTCCGCCCATCCGCTGGACAGTTATCGTGACGGTATGGAAAAACTTGGCGTTAAGAGCTGCAGTGAGGTGTTCCGCCATATTCAAGTGGGCGACGTGATCCGTGCCAAGTTGGCAGGTTGCGTCAACAGCTTTAAGAAAAAAATTTCTCAAAAGGGCAGTCACTTTGCCTTTTTGGAGCTTTCAGATGCTTCGGGAGCGTTTGAAGGTATTTTGTTTTCGGAAACATTGCAGCGTTGCGAAGATATCATCAATTCCGGCTTGCCGCTCTTGGCTAACGTGACAATCGAAAAGCAGACGGAAGACACCAACCCGCGGGTGATGATCAGCCATATCGAAACTTTGGACAGGGCGATTGCAAATGTAGCCAGCGCTATTGTTATCAGTATTAACAATATGGTGGCGGTTAAGCCCGTGAAAGAGGTTTTGAGCAGGGATAAAAAAGGCTCAAACGCAATATATATTAAACCCGATAACGATGAATGGGACATTACGATCAAGCTGTCGGGAGGATATGCCTTTACCAGCGGCAACATCATCTCGCAGCTGAAAGCAATTCCCGGCGTCTCAGCAGTAAAGGAAATCTGACATGATGAAGAAAATAGGCGGCAAAGTTCTCGCAAAACTGAAAAGCATCGGCAGTGTTGAATTTTTAGACGACCGTTCCGAAAACCGGATCAGTATTCCCTTTTGGGAGATGAGCTTTTTACCGATCGGCATTCTCATATATCATTTTCGGCGTTTTTTGGTTTTGAGTTTTGCCTATGCTCTGCCGATTACCGTTTTGGCTTTTTCAACGCAGTTGAGCTATGTTTGCGGTTTGGCAGAATGGAATACGAACCCTTATTTCTCTTGTCAGGCTTCGTTGGCGCTGTACATCACTTTTTTCTTGCTTCGCTTTTTGATTGTCGCCGTTTTTCTGAAAACATGGTATAAGACAGCCATCTGCGGAGAAAAACTGAATATACGGGAAATGTTCATCATTTCTGCGCAAGATTGGAAGTTGTTTGGCGGTATATTGGTCATCATCGGCTTTTTCTTGCTGCCGTTTGTCTCCCTTTATGTTCTAAGTGTGCGTGTGCCCAATCCCGATTGGCGGATAGAGAGTCTGTTTTTTGCCGTTGCTTCGTCGGGTTTTTGGCTGCCGTTTTTGGCGTTGCGCTTTCTGGCGGTTTATGCTTTTGTTTTGGGTGGAGAAAAACGCCCGCCGTTGAAATTGTTTTGGCGGCGAACCGTTGACAACACTTTGAAAATCATTCTGGCGCTGACACTTATTATTGCGCTCAACGCCATTGTTTTTCTAAATTATAATTTGCTGGCGGTTTCTGTTATCAGACATTCCTTTGTTGTCAGCGCCGTGATCTGCGATCTGGTTTACAATATGCTGTTTCTGTTGATGGTTTCAAGCCTTGCCGCGTTTGCCATTGTGCAACGGGCGGTGCTGTTTTCGTGGTACGCACAAGACGATACCGGCGAAAAACAAGAATAATTTATTTTCGGAGTTTTGCTTTTTTGTTAAAAGCGGAAGAAACCAGCCCATATCCTCTTTGATGTTGATCAAAGGGGATATTTTTTTGTCTCAAACAAAGGCAGATAAAATGAAGAGAAGAAAGCCCGTCATGGCTCAGGGCTGGCAAGGCGAGCTTCCGGCAAGAAAAAACAGCCAAGTAAAAAAGCCGTTGAGCTCATGGTAAGCATTGGCGCCACCGCTCAAGAAGCAGGGGAAAGAAAACCGCCTGCTCCTTGGGTGTCGTGCAGAAAATTTTCTGCTGACATATACGGCTTGTAGATTATTCCGCTACCGGTTTTATGTGCCAGATTTTTTCGGCATATTCCATTACCGCACGATCGCTGGAAAAGCGACCGATGCGGGCAACGTTTCTGATGGCCATCTTAACCCATTTTTCGCGGTTGATATAATCTCGCTCCGCACGATGCAACGCCTGATTAAATTCTGCCAAATCCGCAAGCACCATATAGTAGTCGCGCGATAACAGTTCTTCGTAAATCATCTTAAACAGCAAAACATATTCTTTTTCGCAGAACATATTGGAGTTGAGCGAATTCATAATTCTTTTGATGTAGTCCGAACGGTCATACACTTCGTGCGGCTTGTAGGAGTTGTTTTTGTGCATTTCGGCAATTTGTTCTTCCCTAAGACCGAACAGATAGAAGTTGTCTTCGCCGACCGCCTCTCTGATTTCAATGTTGGCGCCGTCATAAGTGCCTACCGTCAGTGCTCCGTTTAGGGCAAATTTCATATTGCCGGTACCCGATGCCTCAAAACCTGCCGTTGAATTTTGGATGCTGATGTCGGCGGCAGGGATCAGCAGCTCTGCCAAAGAAACTTTATAGTCGGGTACAAAAACAACCTTAATTTTGTCGTTGACGCGCGGATCATTGTTGACCACTTGCGCCACATTGTTGATCAATTTGATGATCAGTTTGGCAAAGTTATATGACGGTGCGGCCTTGCCTGCAAAAATGTAGGTTTTCGGGCAGGGCGGCACGGTGTTGTCTTTGATAATGGCCAGATAGTCGCCGATAACTTGGAGAATGGTCATCAACTGGCGTTTATATTCGTGTATGCGTTTGGCTTGCACAATGAAAATACTTTCGCTGTCAACCGCCACGCCGGTTGTTTTGAAAATCTTTTTTGCCAAACGTTCTTTGTTTTCTTTTTTAATTTTCATAAAATCGGAAACAAATTCGGGCTGGTCGACAAAGTCTTCAATTTGCTGCAAAAGATCAAGGTCGGTGATCCACTCGTTGCCGATTTTGGAGGAGATAAGGTTTGCCAGCGGCGTGTTGGCATGATACAGCCAGCGTCTGGGTGTGATGCCGTTGGTTACGTTGATAAACTTTTCCGGCCACAGTTCAAAAAATTCCGGCACCAGATGATGTTTCAACAGTTCGGAATGGATTTTGGCAACACCGTTCACCTTAAAAGAACCGACGATCGAAAGGTTTGCCATGCGTATGATCTGGTTGCTGCCGTCGCCGGAAACAATCGAAACCTTGCCCAGTTTGTCCGATCGATTATCGAATTTGATTTTGGCAAATTCGATAAAACGGCGGTTGATTTCATAAATAATCTGCAAGTGTCGCGGCAACATTCTTCCCAACATCCATGCCGGCCAAACTTCCAGCGCTTCGGGCAACAGGGTGTGGTTGGTGTAGGCAAAGATTTTGGTGGTTACTTCCCATGCGGTGTTCCACGATTGTCCGTAAACGTCGATCAGTTGGTGCATCATCTCCGGAATGGCCAATGCCGGATGGGTGTCGTTTAGCTGAATACAGATATATTCCGGCATTCTGTGAAAGTCATTGCTTTTTTCCATAAAGCGGCGAATGATGTCCTGAATGGCGCAGGAAACGAAAAAGTATTGTTGTTTCAATCGTAATTCTCTGCCCGATTCGATACTGTCGGAAGGGTATAATACTTTGGAGATGGTTTCGTTTTCGATTTTGTCTTTCAAGGCATCGATATATCCGCCTTTGTTAAAAACGTTGATGTCGAGCTGTTCGTCACCTTCGGCGGAAAACAGCCGCAGGTAGTTGACCGATTTGCCGTTGTAGCCGACGACGGGAAAATCAAACGGAATGCCGTAAATGTGGGCGGAATTCTTCCATATAAACATAGGTTCGCCGTTGGCGGCATATTGTGTTTCCACCTCGCCGTACATGGGGATGGAAATGCGCCGATCCGGACGGGCAAACTGCCATGGCGAGTCCTCTCCTTTCCAGCTGTCTGCCATTTCTACTTGGTAGCCGTTTTCAAATTTTTGCTTAAACAATCCGTATTCGTAGTTAATGCCGTATCCAAACCCCGGAATGCCGAGCGATGCGATCGAGTCCAGATAACAAGCCGCCAACCGTCCGAGACCGCCGTTGCCAAGAGCCGGATCATATTCGGTATCAAAAATTTCTTCCAGCGATTCCCACGGCCAACCGTCTATTTTGATATTTTTTAAAATGTTGAACAGACCTAAGTTGTGCAGATTGTTTTCAAGCGAACGTCCGATCAAATATTCGATGGACAGGTAGTAAACTCGTTTGGAGTTGGCTTTGTTGTAGCGGGCGATTGTCTGATACATCCGATCCATGGCAAACTCTCTTACCGCAAGAGAAATAACTTTCAGCGCTTCTTCTTTGCTGATTTCGCAGGTGCGCTTGCCGATGAAATATTTGGTGTAATGTTCGATTGAAAGTTTCAGTCTGGCTTTGTCGATTTCATTTAATATAACCGAATTTTCCTTCACCATTTTGTCTCCTGTTCCTGATAATATGGGTTTGTCTGAGAGCATACGCGTCAATTGTTTGAAATATCGTTAACAAATCGGATATTTTATCTCTTTCTTTTGTGCTGCCTATTGTTTTTACAATAAAACATTTTAATTGCATTCGGTGAAAAATAGAATATAATCAGCAAAGCGAAAGTTAAAAGAGGTAACAAAGAATGAAAAGATATTTTGCATCGGTTTTGATGAGCGGCGTTTTGTTGTGTGCTCCCGTTCGGGCGGAAACAATTTTTGAAGCTTTGGGAGAAGCCTACAACAGCAATCCGGATTTGCAGGCGCGGCGGGCTTATTTGCGCGCGGTTGATGAAAATGTGTCGATTGCCAAATCCGGTTTTCGTCCCAGTATAGATTTAATCGGCGGATATGCCGACACGCGTAACAATAACGATCGCAACAACAACGATGACGGAAGCCGCGCTTCCTCGGTCGGCGCAAAAATCACGCAGCCGCTGTTTAACGGTTTGTCAACCTACAACTCGGTCAAAGCGGCAGACAGCAGCGTTCGCGCGGAACAGTACAATTTATCCAATTATGAACAGGCTGTTTTTTTGAGTGCGTCCGAAGCTTATCTCAATGTTGTCCGCGATGCGGCAATAGCGGATCTCCAAAAGAGCAACGAAAAACTTTTGAAAAAACAGCTGGACGAAACGACCGAACGTTTTAATGTCGGCGAACTGACACGCACCGATGTGGCGCAGGCCAGATCAAGCCTTTCGCAGGCAACGGCCAGCCGTATCAGCGCGGAGGGAAGTTTGCAGGTTTCCCGCGCTGTTTACAAACAGGTTATCGGTAAACAGCCGCAAAATTTAAATGAACCCGACAATATTCACGAATTTTTGCCGGCAACTTTTGATCAGGCTCTGTCTTACGCAAAGGGCAACAACTATGAGGTTTTGGCGGCCAAACGCGCGCTTGAAGCCAGCGAATATGCCGTTAAGGTCAACTACGGCGCACTGCTGCCGCAGGTTGTCGCTACCGGCGAAGTGGCACAGGTCAAAAATGATCCCAAGCACAGTGGCTTAAACGACAGCACCGTAGACAGTGTCGAGTTTGGTATCAATATGACCATTCCGCTCTACGATGCCGGTGAAAACCGCGCCAAAATTCGCCAAAGCAAATATGCCAAATGGCAAGCTCACGAACAGGTTTTGAGTGCCGAGCGGGCAGCTGTTTCGGACATCACCAGCTATTGGGAGTCGATGGTGGCCAACGAGGCCATGATCAAAGCTTTGCAAGATCGGGTTAAGGCCAATGAAATAGCTCTGGACGGTGTCAGAAAAGAAGAAGCACTCGGCAACCGTACGGTTTTAGACGTGCTGAACGCTTTTCAGCTGTTGTTGGATTCTAAGGTTGAGGTGGTTAAAGCAAGACGCGAGTATTATCTGTCGGCCATGAGAGTGATGCAGGCAATGGGCAAGCTGACGGCAGAAAACTTAAAGCTTGATGTGAAACTATATCATCCTAAAGAACATTACAAAGAAACCCGAGGGAAATGGCTGTCTTTGTCGGCAGATGACTAACACAGGAAAAAAATATGGCAGAACAAGAAATCAAAGAGCTTTCAATGGCGGAAATTCTTGCCTCCATCCGCAAAATTCTTGAGGAAAGCGGTGTAGAGGAAGGCTCGCGTCGGCAAGAAACGGCAGAAGAAGTGTTTGAGCTCAAGCCGTCGATGATTGTTCGCGAGGAGCAGACGGCGGACGAAAGGCCGGAAATTCTTTCTGCCGCCCCCGGACGACTGATGTCTAAAGCGCAAGCAACCGCAATGGTAGATGACAGTGCCGAGGACTATGTTGTCGGCAGTAATCACCCTTTTGCATCAGCCGATGAGTTCGCTCTTTCAAAAACAAATGCTTTGTCAGCGTCCGAGAGTATTGGCGCGCAACCGCAAAAAACGCATCAAGCATCTGTTGCTTCTGGCGACAAAGACAATCAGGCGGGAGAAAAGCCGTTGTCGGCAGAAGAACCCTTGCTGAAAAACGATATGCTGCCGATTGAGGATACCGCTCAAGCCGAGAGCGTGGCAGATGTTTCCGAGGAAATTATCAGCAGCTTTACCCGTATGTTTGAACAAAACGACTTCCGCCGCCGCGCGGAACAGCCGCAATTTGATGCCGACGCTCTGTTGCGTGGTATTATTGGTCAGGTTGTGGCAGATAAGCTTGACAACAGAATGTTGCAAAGCTTGGTTAAAGAAACTGTCGTTCCGGTTTTGGAAGAGTGGCTTTCTCACTATCTGCCGAAGCTGGTCGCCGAAGAAGTTAAACGAGTGATGATCAAGACCGGCAGACTTTAAAAAGCCCTCCGGTCTTTCTGTTTGCTGCCCACGAAAGTATGAAAACTTTGCGGGCTGTTTGTGTTTTAGTGATGAAATCTGTGAAAAATGGGAAAATAATATGTTAGATAAGACTTACGATCCGAAGAACTTTGAAGAAAAAATTTATGCCGAGTGGGAAGCTGCCGGCAATTTCAAACCAAACATGAACAAAACCAAGGAAGCCTTCGGCGTAGTTATTCCGCCACCCAATGTTACCGGCATTTTGCATATGGGGCATGCGTTGGACGACACCTTGCAAGATATCCTGATTCGCTATAACCGGATGCTTGGCAAAAATGTTTTATGGCAGCCCGGTATGGATCATGCAGGCATTGCCACACAGATGGTGGTTGAGCGCAACCTTGCCGCAGAAGGAATTTCCCGCCACGATCTCGGACGGGAAAAGTTTATCGAAACCGTCTGGCAGTGGAAAGAAAAGTCCGGCGGCACCATTTGCAAACAGCTGCGCCGTTTGGGAGCTTCCTGCGACTGGTCACGGGCACGTTTTACCATGGACGAGGGATTGTCTCGCGCGGTACGCAAAATTTTTGTTCGTTTGTATAAAGACGGATTGATCTACAAAGCCAAAAAACTGGTCAACTGGGACTCTACGTTTATGACGGCCGTTTCCGATTTGGAAGTGGTACAGAAAGAAACCGTCGGTAAAATGTACTATTATAAATATCCGATCAAAGGAGAAGAGGGCGGGTTTGTTCATATTGCCACCACTCGGCCGGAAACCATGTTCGGCGATACGGCCGTTGCCGTTTCTAAAAACAACGAAAAGTTAAAGCACTTGATCGGTAAAGAATGCCTTATCCCGATGATCAATCGGGCGATTCCGATTGTTGCCGACGATCATGCCGATCCCGAAAAAGGCACCGGTGCCGTCAAAATTACTCCGGCACACGACTTTAACGATTTTGAGGTCGGCAAACGCCATAATCTGCCGTTGATCAACATTTTAAATCCGGATGCCACCTTAAACGAGAACACGCCGTTTGCCGGCATGGATACGCAAAGCGCCCGCAAGGCAACCATTGCCAAACTGGAAGAATTGGGCTTTATGGAAAAGATTGAAGATCATCAGATGGTCATTCCTTACGGCGACCGTTCCAATGTTGTTATCGAACCCATGCTGACCGACCAATGGTTTGTCGATGCGCCCACGCTGGCCAAAGAGGCCATTCGCGCCGTTGAAGACGGAGAAATGCAGTTTGTGCCGAAGTCTTATGAAAAAACTTATTTTGAATGGATGCGCAATATTCAGCCGTGGTGTATTTCCCGCCAACTTTGGTGGGGACACCAAATGCCGATTTGGTATGGTCCCGACGGCGAGATATTCTGTGAGGAAGATGAAGAAAAAGCGCAAGCGGCAGCCGACAAACATTACGGAAGCCACACGGAACTGACAAGAGAAACCGATGTGCTGGATACATGGTTTTCTTCCGGCCTATGGGCTTTTTCAACTTTGGGCTGGCCGGATAAAAGCGAATATCTGGACACCTTTTACCCAACTTCGGTTTTGGTTACCGGTTTTGACATCATTTTCTTCTGGGTTGCGCGGATGATGATGATGAGTATGTATGTCATGAAAAAAGTGCCGTTCAAAAAAGCCTATATTCATGGTTTGATACGCGACGAACAGGGACGTAAGATGTCCAAGTCGAAAGGCAATACGGTAGATCCGATGGATATTATTGAAAAATACGGTGCCGATGCGTTGCGTTTCTTTATGGCGGCAATGGAAACTCAGGGGCGTGATATCAATATTTCCGAAGCCAGAATCCAAGGCTATCGCAACTTTGCGACCAAACTGTGGAATTCTGCCCGCTTTGGAGAGATGAACGACTGCGCGCTGCCGGCAGATTTTACTGAAAACAATGTTAAGTATCCGGTCAACCGCTGGATTGTCGCAAAAGTGAAAGAAGCCTCTGTCGAACTGACCAAAAATCTTGATAACTTCCGTTTTTCCGATGCCGCAAACATCGTTTATCAGTTTGTATGGGGAGCTTTTTGCGACTGGTATATTGAAATGATTAAGCCGATTTTGTACGGCGACAACGAAGACGAAAAGGCAGAAACCCGTGCGGTGTTTGCTTGGGTTTTGGAGCGTATTCTAATTATCTTGCATCCGTTCATGCCTTTCATTACCAGCGAATTGTGGAACAACGGCAAAGCACGTCAGGAGCATCTGATTAATGCCGCTTGGCCGAAAAACGAGAGTTTTGACACGGCAGCCATTAACGATATCGACTGGGTGATTGACCTGATCGGAGCCATTCGCTCTCTGCGTGCCGAAATGAACTTGCCTGCCGGTGCCAAATTGACGGTTCGGTTAAAAGGTGCCAATGCGGATTCTCTGAACCACTTGCAGCGCTTTAAGCCGATTATTTGTTCGTTGGCGCGGTTGGAAGATATCGGCAGTTATGAAGATGAGATCACTCCCGACATGGCGGAAAGCGTTTTCCGAGAAGCGTCGCTCTTAATTCCGCTTAAAGGCGTGGTCGATTTTGCCGCCGAGCGCGAACGCTTGCAAAAAGAGCTGGACGGGCTGAAACAAAACTTAATCGGTTATGAACGTAAGTTATCAAACCCCAGTTTTGTTGAGCGTGCACCTGCCGCAGTTGTTGAGGAAGAAAAACGTCGCCGCCAAGAAGCTTTGGAAAACAAGGAAAAAGTTGAGAAAGCATTGGCACGGATTGTCGGGCTGTAATCAATAAAGGAACAAAGTCTTGCTGCTTTTTCGGAGCAAGACTTTGTTTTTTGGGGTATGGGAAGATCATGAAACTTTTGGGGCGGAAAAAGCTTTTGATTATTGTCGCAATAGGGCTATGGGTTGCGGTGATGCTGTATGCCAATTTCTATCAAATATATCGTTATCTGCCCGCTCGTGACGGCGCAGAGTTTGTGCTCTCCGGCGGCGTGTTGGTTGATCGGGTTTCGCAAAAGCCTTGTCAGGGGCTGGTTCGGCTGAAAAACGGTGAGCAAACGGCTGTTTTTGCTTATGCCGACGGTCGTCCGCATGGTCTCGGCGTTGTTTATGATAACGGGCAGGTGGCAGAGGTCGTTCATTGGCAGAACGGCCGTCGGGACGGCAAGTTTATGTCTTTTGACAATGGGCGGCTGAGATTGTCCGGCACATATCGGCAAAATAACAAAGAGGGCGAATGGGAGCAATACGAAAATGGGCGGGTTGCTCTTAGCCGCACCTATCATGATGATGTTCCCGAAGGGGTGGCCAGTCGTTATTATCCAAACGGCAGGGTGTATATCCGTATGAACTATCAAAGAGGCATTCCTAACGGGTATTATGCCATGTATGCCGAGGACGGTACGCCGATTGTCGAGGCTTTTCTCAAGAACGGCGATTTTGCAGCGGTCAAACAATATCATTCCAATGACTGACGAGCGGACAGAAATTTGTAAAAGCAAACTTGTCATCTGCAAGTAACGGAAAAAAGCGATAGACAAGAAGGCGCGCCGCCACGGCGTGAATCATGCAGAGAGAGCGGTAAACGATAAAGTCGGCAGTTGTTGCCAAGGGCGGACAATAGCGTTTTTTCTCACCAGCTTAATTGGTTGTGTGCTTGCGGCAAAAGGTAAAGTCGGCAAACAAATTTTTAGGCAAAAAAGTAGGTGCTTTATCTGAAATTTACTTTGCTGTCTTTTTGCTTAGCATCAAGTGGAACGGCTTTGTCCTCTCTCTTTTTTTTGTTGGTTTGCAGCTGTGGGATCGTCAACTTTTTACTTTGCTGTCTTTTCGCTTAGCATCAAGTGGAACGGCTTTGTCCTCTCTCTTTTTTTGTTGGTTTGCAGCTGTTGGGATCTTCAACTTTTTATCTATATTTAGGAACTTTTTAGAAAAACGAGATATGGATTGCTTGAACAGTATATCCTCTGCCATGACGTCAGCCGGTGTAAGAAATATCGCATAACACTTGGCAATCGCCGATTTTTGATGATTGTTAAAGGGAAATAGGGAGAGATGGGAGTGCTTTTTCCATTAATAAGGAAAAAAAATCAGCTCCGTTATGGGCAAGCAATGTTTAAATAAAATAAAACCATCGGCAAAATCCGCTATTTTGAAAATACGTTTTTTGCCGATGGAAAAATGTTTTAGCGAGATTGTCCGCCGCGATTGTCGTAACCGCGCATGGGCAATGCACCGCCGTTACGACCATTGTTTGCGCCACTGCGACTATTGTCGCCGTCACGTCTGTTGTCAACGCCGTTGCGACCGTTATCACGACCATTGTTTGCGCCACTGCGACCATTGTCGCCATCACGTCTGTTGTCAACGCCGTTGCGACTATTATCACGATCATTGTTTGCACTGCTGCGACCGTTGTCGCCGTCACGTCTGTTGTCATCGCCGTTGCGACCATTATCACGACCGTTGTTTGCACTGCTGCGACCGTTGTCGCCATCACGTCTGTTGTCAACGCCGTTGCGACCATTATCACGACCGTTGTTTGCACTGCTGCGAGCTTGCTCTCTTTCTTCTTTCAGACGCGACTGAACCTCTCTAAAGTCGTGCTTCGGACTTCCGAGTCTGATGATTAAGATCGGCGGCAGACCAATATCGGCCAGCTCATTTTTAACGTTTTCAATTTCAGTAGATGCTTCACTAAGGTAAGGGTTGACGGCATCACGAGTCGGATTGCCTTTGTAAAATTCATCTTTAACCAGTTTTGTATATTCGTCGTTGATTTTTTTAGAAGCCCGTGTCGCCTGTGTCTGTTGCATGAAAGAAAACAGCTTTTTGGCAGCTTCCGGCGGTATGTCGCGTACCTGTGTTTTTTCGGAGCCGCGGATGACTTCCCTGAATTTTTCTTTTTCTTCCGGTGTTAAAGATTGGCACTTGTCAGAAACAAAGTAGTCCAACGTTCCTTCCGTGTTTTTGGCGCCGATACCTTCACTATATGCCGCATATACCTTAGCCACAGCCATGGCGGCACCGATCGTTTCTGCGGCCCCGTTAGGATTGCTTGAACCGTTGCTTTTAACAATGTTTTCATATTGATCACGCAACCCAAAATCTTCCCATAAATCGCGGAAAGGAGCGTAATCGTAGGCACCGATGGCGTGTCTCACGCAGCGGCAGTCCACATTGTTTTTGTTGCTTTCGCTCTGCCAGTCGATGCCTTTGTTTTGCAGCTGACGAGCAAATTCCAAAGCCAGATCGCGGCGATATTTAATAACTTTGGGGTTGTTCTTCCCGTTTTTGGATTCTGCGGCTTCGATCATCTTGTCAAATTTTGTTTGGGACAGCTTCAATCCCAGCGGAACCATCATTGCCCGCCCACAGGCGGCGCGAATGGCGCCTTCGTTGGCATCGGTCATGGTGCCGAATTTCACATGGCTGATACCCGCATCTTTATAAGTATCCATAATTCGGTCGGCATAATTGTCGCTGAGCGGTTTTCCGCTCGGAACGGAGAACGAAACTTCCAGTCGTCCGTCTTTGTCCATCTTGACATAAAGTTTGCATTCGCTACGAACTTTGATGTCTTTGGTTTTTTTGTCGAGAATACCGTCAAGTTTCATGTTGTCGGGATTTTCTTTATCAAAGGTCGTAAAGACGGTGTATCCGCCCTGATGGCTGACAAAATAGCTAAGATTGCGGCGTTTGTTCTTGTCCATCCATTTGGTAATCGATTCGATGGCGTTGTCGTAAGCGCCTGCCGGAGCTCTGTTGCGGTTGAGCGCTTTGTTTGACAAGGAGGTGTCAAAGGGCAGGTCTTCTTCGTTGCCGTCGGCAAAACGGCTCTCCTGCATCCCGTCGTTTCTTTGTTCTTCGTCACTTGGGTGTGTGTTGTCATTGGCAGATTGATCAATGCTGAGCGTGTTTGCCGATGTTGTCTGCACAAACGTTTCGTCGCTTTGTTTGGTTTGGCTTTCCAGCTCTTGTTTTGCCTGATCAAACATTTCTTCTGTCTGGCTGTCGGCATTGTCTAATTTTAAGTCGTCCATATTAAGATAGGAAATTAAGCCGCGGTGATCAAGCCAGCTAAGAATCTCTTTCAGCTGGTCGGGGCTCATGCCGTTGGGGTCAAAAGACAGCTTACCGTCTTGAATGCGAAACGAAACATCGGAGGGTTTCATAATTTCGACTGCCAGCAACAAGTTGCCGTTCTGATCTTCACAAATTTTGGCGTGCGCTTTTTCTGTTTCTGCGTCGTGTTCTTCGTTTTCGTTCGTTTCGGCGGTATACAATTCGCCATTGGTGTTTTCTTTCAGAGAAAAAAGAGTGGTGTATGTTTGCGGATCTTTATCGAACAACTCCAAATCTTTTAAGGCGTTATTATAAGCCATTTTGTCTTTGCGGTTGCGCAGCTGAGCCGCCCGTGCTTCGCGATCGTCATCAAATTCTTCAATGGGCGTTTCTTCTATTGAAGGAATGCGACTGAGCAAGGTTTGTCTGACTTCCTCGGCACTGTGCGACTGCTTGTCTGCAAAAGACGAAATGTCAAGCGCAATAAAAGGGTTAGACTGTGTTTCTGTGCGAATTTGGGTAACCATGGAATTCTCCTCGGAAAGTCTTAAAATTTGCATATATCTTAGCACGATTACATAAAAAAGCAAGCGGTTTTTGACAAAAAAATCGCTTGTTGCCGGAGTCCAAATTAGTGATATTTGCGTACAATACTGCTTAAAACGCCTTGTATTTTGACCCTTGACGGGTGCAATTTGCGAATTTCGTATAAGGAATTACATGGCTTTAGCCAGATTTCGTCTTTTTTCTTCTGCCAGACCTTAAGAGTTGCTTCGGCATCGTCGATGAGGGCAACGACAATTTGTCCATTTTCGGCATTTTCGGCTTTGCGAATGATGGCGGTATCGCCGTCTAAAATACCGGCGTCCGTCATAGATTCTCCTTCAATGGTCAGGGCATAGAACTTGCCCCGACTAACCATGTCAAAAGGCACGGTAACGGTTTCGTTTTCGTCGGCGATGGCGGCAATCGGCGTGCCGGCGGCAATTTTGCCGTAGAGGGGAATTTGCACGGCGGCTCCTTGCAGAGCCCGCTTCATTTTCTTTTCTTCTTCAATAATTTCCCGCGGTTTGAAACGAGGCGTGCGCAGCACTTCAAGCGCGCGTGCCTTGTGCGGCAGTTTTCTGATAAAATCGCGTTCGATCAGTTCTTCGACCAAAGCGTGAATGCCCGATTTCGATTTGATGCCTACCGCCTGTTTCATTTCTTCAAAAGAAGGGCAGCAGCCGTTTTCTTTAATCGAATTGTCGATAAACATCAACAGCTTGTATTGTTTGGGAGTGAGCATCTTTGTCTTTCTTTCGCATGATGTGTTTTTAATATCTATGTTCTACTTTAGTTCTTTGTTTCCGTCAAGCAATTATTAGGTTGAAAAAAATTCCTCTTGTGTTTATAGTAACGAAAAAATGAGAACTTAAAAACAGGATTTTACCAATGGCAACAGAAACAAACATTCATAGAGAATCACGCATGGCAAAGCTCAACGCTTTGACGGAAAAAAACTACAATCCCTATCCTTATTGCTTTAAGCCGAATGCCTTTGCCGCAGATCTGCAACAAAAATACCAAGACCTGCCCGCCGGCGAAAACACCGAAGATAGGGTTACTGTTGCCGGCCGCGCCATGGCGGTGCGTAACAGCGGTATGTTTATTGATTTGAAAGATACAAGTGGAAAAATTCAGATCTTTTGTCATAAAAGTCATCTTGATGAAAAGGGGCTGGAACTGTTACCTTGCTTGGACGTGGGCGATTTGGTCGGTGTTTCCGGCTTTGTCCGTCGCACGCCGAGAGGCGAACTTTCCATTGCCGCGGAACATTTTGATATCGTCGGAAAATCTTTGCAGCCTCTGCCGGAAAAGTTTCACGGGCTGACCGATGTCGAAGCCAGATACCGCCAACGTTATGTCGATTTTATCACCAATGACGACAGCCGCGAAATTTTTAAAAAACGCTGTCAAATTACTTCTGCCATCCGCCGCTACTTTGAGGAACATGGTTTTCTTGAGGTGGAAACGCCGATGCTGCATTCAATTATGGGCGGCGCCAATGCCAAGCCGTTTGTTACCCACCACAATGCGCTGGATATGGATCTTTACCTGCGTATTGCTCCGGAATTGTACCTGAAACGACTGGTTGTCGGCGGTTTTGACCGTGTGTTTGAAATTGGCCGCAACTTCCGCAACGAAGGGGTTGACAAAAAGCATAATCCCGAATTTACCGCGTTGGAAGCCTACCAAGCTTATGCCGATTACAATGATATGGCGGCGCTCATTCCCGATCTGATTCGTTATGTTTGCGAACAAGTGCTGGGCAAGCCTTCGTTTACGTTCAACGGGCAGGAAATTGATGTCTCCAAGCCCTTCCCGCGAAAATCAATTGTCGATCTGGTTCAAGAATATGCCGGCATTGATCTGATGGTGGCTCAAACCGTTGAGGAAGCTCGCGCCATGGCAAAATCCGCCGGCGTCGATGCCTCCGCATGCTCCAATTGGGGCAAAGTGGTTCAGTTGGTGTTTGACGAAAAGGTGGAGGCTCACCTGATACAGCCCGTGTTGGTTATGGATATGCCGCGCGATGTTTCTCCGTTGGCAAAAACGCACCGCGACAACCCGCGGTTGGTTGAACATTTTGATGCCTATGCCTGCGGAATGGAACTTGGTTGCGCCTATTCGGAGCTCTCTAATCCGCTTGAGCAGCGCGCCCGTTTCGAGGCTCAATGCGTGGAACGCGAAGCCGGTGACGATGAAGCCCAAATGCTGGATGAAGACTTTGTCAACGCGCTGGAAAATGCCCTGCCGCCAACCGGCGGAATGGGAATGGGAATTGACAGATTGGCGATTCTTCTGACCGGTGCGGACACCATCCGTGATGTTATTGCTTTTCCGACTTTACGCAATAAATAAACAATGGCAAAAAAAGGCGAAAAAGAAGGGCAGACGAAAACCGCCTCGGCAGAGCGGGGTTGTCGGTTGCGGTTTGTCGCCGTCTGCTTATTGTTGTCGATTGTGGTTATCGGGATATCTGTTTTTGTTGCGGCAAAAGGCGAAAGTTTTGCGCAAGAGCCTGCCGCCGCCGCTAAGACGGACGCTGTGCAAACCAAGCTGAGTGCAGAGGAACGCAACTATTTGCAGCGCGCCATGGAACAAGACGAGTTGGCAGACGATCATCTTTTTCAGTTGGACAAGGCGATGGGGAAAAACAATCCGAACACCCCCCTGCCACCGGAAAACGAATGGGATAAAAAGGTGGCTTATATCAACGAAATTGAGCTGCCCTCGCAGATAATTTATGATTTTTACGAAGAAAAATTGCCCGAAGATGTGATTGATACCGAGCCGTCCCCGAAAACTCATCCGAAAATCAGCGGTATCAAAATCGAAGTGAGCCGCAAACCGCCATACTTGGGCAGAGAACCGATTATGGCAATTGTGATCGACGATATGGGTGTCAGCCATCGGCGAACAGCCAAAATCATCTCGCTTGATTATCCGCTGACTTCTTCCTTTTTGACCTATGTGTCGAATTTGCAGCCGCAAATTGAGGCGGCAGAGCGGGCAGGGCATGAAATTATTGCCCATCTGCCGATGGAGCCCAAAGTCAGCATGAATATCTCACCCGACGTTTTGACGGTTGGCATGGACGAAAAGCAGGTGGCGACAGGCTTAAACGCCATGCTTGATAAGTTTTCCGACATTGACGGTGTGAACAATCATATGGGCAGCCGCTTTACCGAAGATGCCAAACGGATGACGGTGGTGATGAAAGAACTGGAAAAACGCGGGCTTTTTTTCCTCGATTCTAAAACAACGGCGCATTCTGTCGGAGAAAAAACCGCCCGAGCTAACAATGTCCGCTATGTTTCTCGGAATGTCTTTCTTGACAATGAAGATAAGTTTGACTATGTCATGCGCCAGCTGCGGCAGACAGAAGCCATTGCCCGCAAAAACGGCTATGCGGTAGCCATCGGACACCCTAAAGAACAAACTTATAAAGCTCTGAAAGTTTGGCTGCCGACTTTAAAAAGCCGCAATTTGCGTTTGGTGCATCTGAGCGAAATTGTCAAAATGCTCAATCCGTCAATGACGGCAAACAGCCGCAAATGAACCGGAACGACGGTTTTGCCGCACCGCTTTGTCGGCAAATTGGTTTTGGCAGACAGGTGCCGCCGTTTGCCAAAATCTTTTGTGCCGATTGGCGGCGCTTTTTCCTAAAAGACTTTTTCCTAAAAAAGAACATACAACAAAAGCCTTGGCATCTGCCAAGGCTTTTTAAGTGGTAGGGGTAGTCAGACTCGAACTGACACTCCCTGAGGGAACAAGATTTTGAGTCTAGCGCGTCTACCAATTCCGCCATACCCCCGTAAAACAATCAACAAATAACCGATAATTTTATAATCGTCAACATTTTTTTTACTAAGATTGTTTATTTTGTGATATGTGGATAAACATCAACGGAGGACGGTTGTGCAAAAAGCGGAAGAAAAGGCGGTTGCCTACTATCGGAGCGGGAAATTTTCGGCGGCGCTTCGTTCTTTTTTGAACGTTTTGGCAGAAGATCCGAAACGTGAGGACATTCTTATCTATATTGCCAACTGTTATGACGGATTGGGGCAGAAAGAAGATGCCGCGGTTTATTACCGCAAAGCACTTCAGGCCAACAAGCGCTCGGACGTTGCTGCCGCCAATTTGTCGATTATCCGTTACGAACTGCAAGATTATGCGCAAGCCAAAGCCGCTGCCGAACGGGCGCTTAAAATTAATCCGCGGAATGTGTCGGCTCTTTCGGTGATGGGCAATTTGCGTTACCGTAAAAAAGATTTTGGCGGAGCGCTGAAGTTTTATCAACAGGCCATGGATGTGGAACGCTACTTTTATACGGCGGTTTTCAATGCCGCCTCCGTCTATTTTGAGCGCAACGATTTTAACACGGCCTATTTTTATGCAAAACGTGCCGTAAAGTCGCGTCCGAATGCTCTTGAGGCGCAGCATTTGTTGGCTTGCACCTGTGTTGAACTAGGGCATTGTGACGAGGCTATTTTGATTTTGTCGGCGTTGTATCGGAAAAATCCTCAAGATGACTGGCTGTGCAATCTGCTTTCGCAAACGTTGCAACAAAAAAAGGAATATGATCGGGCTCTGGAAATGGGCTGGCGTGCGGTGGTGTTGTCTAAGGGAAACAATGACCAGCATATTAATTTTGGCTATTTGCTGTATGAAGTTGCGGTCGAAAGTCCAAGTACCGATGTTTTGTCTTATGCCCGCCGCTGGCAGCAGGAATATCCCGATAACCCGATTGTTAAACATATGAGCGGAGCCATGCTCAACGCCGGCCATGTCAGCCAAATTAACAGCGCCTATGTGCGCAAGATTTTTGATGTTTTTGCCGATGACTTCGATAGCGTTCTCGGCAGTTTGGACTATGCGGTGCCAAGCCTGATGGCCAGAGCTTTGGAGGCTTTGGCGCAAAATGTCAAGCTGAAAAAAATGAAGATTCTGGATGCCGGTTGCGGTACGGGCTTGTGCGGAACTTATTTGAAAAAATATGCAAAATTTCGCGGATTGGACGGTGTGGATTTGTCGGAAAATATGCTGGCGGTTGCCCGTCGCAAAAAGCTCTATACGCATCTTTACAATCGAGATTTAAGCGAGTTTTTGTCTTGTCACGAAAACAGCTACGACCTGATCAACGCTGCCGATGTTTTTACCTATTTCGGCGAGTTGGGCAGCGTTTTTGTTTTGATGTTTGAGGCTCTCAAGTCGGGAGGTCGGGTTTTGTTCAGCATCAGCGAAAACGATCATAACCAAGATGACTATTTTCTCCATCTGTCGGGGCGTTTTTTGCACCGAAAAACATATGTCGAAGAAGGGTTGAAAAAGCGCGGTTTTATCCTTGAAAAACTAAATCGGGTCAAACTTCGCAACGAAGGAGAAACGGAAGTTTGGGGCTGGATTGTCATGGCGCGCAAACCTTAAGCGAAAGGACAAATAAAAACCTCTCTTAAAGAGAGGTTTTTTAGCTTGAAAGCGTCCTAAATTAAACTGATTTTTTAACAGTTTTTTTCGGGGCGGCTTTTTTTGCGGAAGCAGATTTGCAGGAAGCGGATTTGGCAGAGGCAGCCTTCTGGCAGCAGCATTTGCCGCTGTTGAGCTGTTCAACGGCCATCATCCAAAATTTTTCATCCTGACCCTGCGGACATCCGGCATTTTGCCAGATGTAGTAGGCTGCTTCTCTGATAGCGTTTTCATTATAATTTACCATCACTTACTCCAAATAAAAAAGTTTGGTTAACACCCTCTAATATACATACAAAATTTTATCCGTCAATATGTAATCTCATATAAAATCAATAATTAACCGGCAATATAACATTTTAACCAAATAAAAATGTATTTGTGGTGTAATTTACTTGCAATTCTATAGATAAGAAACTATAGATAGATTTAAAGAGCCACGCTTTTTTAAGTTCAAATTTAGAGGTTATTATATGGAAAATTTATTATCCGACGCAGAGAAAAAGGCAGTTATCAACGGCGACCACGGCAATATTTTTGCCGTGCTCGGCATACATCGTGACAAGGGCAGCAAAAACGTGTTTATCCGTGCTTTCCAACCACACGCCAAATCGATTGAGGTTTTGGGGAGTGACGGCGTTTCCCGCGGACAGATGAAACGTCTGGACGAAGCCGGTTTTTTCCAGCTCAATCTCGGCGCGGGTGACAATTTTTCCTATCGTTTCAAAATTGAAAATGACCGTGGAGAATTTTATGAGGCGGAAGACATCTACCGTTTTCGCCCGACCTTGGGCGATATAGACATCTATCTTTTAGGAGAGGGCAACCATCTGGAAATGTATAAGAAGTTGGGGGCTCATGTTTGCGAACAAGACGGTGTCAAAGGCGTTAGTTTTGCCGTTTGGGCGCCCAACGCCAAACGTGTTTCGGTGGTGGGCAATTTCAATAATTGGGACGGGCGCACTTGCGTGATGCGCAAATATCCGTCTTGCGGCGTATGGGATATTTTTATCCCCGGTTTGAGCGAGGGCGAGGTTTATAAATATGAAATTAAAACCCCTCAGGACTATATCCTGACCAAATCCGACCCCGTCGGTTTTTATGCTGAGATGCGCCCGCACAATGCCTCAATCGTCTATAACCTCAATCGGTATCATTGGCATGATGAAGAATGGATGTCGCACCCCGACCGCCACAGCCGTCTTGCCGGACCGATGTCCATTTATGAAGTGCACGCCGGATCGTGGCGACGCAAGGGCGAAAACGGCAGCGAATATTTAACATACCGCGAAATGGCAGACACTTTAGTGCCCTATGTGGTCAATATGGGTTTTACCCATGTCGAATTTTTGCCGTTGACCGAACATCCGCTTGATGCTTCTTGGGGCTATCAGGTAGTGGGTATGTTTGCGCCTACCAGCCGTTTCGGCACGCCGGACGATTTGCGTTATCTGATTGATAAATTCCATCAGTCGGGGATTGCGGTGATTATGGACTGGGTTCCCGCCCATTTTCCGAAAGACGGGCATGGCCTGTGCGAATTTGACGGCACCCATTTGTATGAACATGCCGATCCGCGCAAAGGCGAACATAAGGATTGGGGAACAAAAATTTACAACTATGGCCGCACCGAGGTTTTTAACTATCTGTGCAGCAACGCGCTCTATTGGTTGAAAGAATATCATATCGACGGCTTGCGGGTAGATGCCGTTGCCTCCATGCTGTATCTGGACTATTCGCGCAACTCCGGCGAATGGATACCCAACATCTACGGCGGCAACGAGAATTTGGAGGCCATTGCTTTCCTGCGGCGGATGAATGAATTGGTCTACGGGCTCAATCAGGGGGCTTGCACCTGCGCCGAAGAGTCAACGGCATGGCCCATGGTTTCCCGTCCGACATCTATGGGCGGTCTGGGCTTTGGATATAAATGGAACATGGGCTGGATGAATGACACTTTGAAATACATTGCCAAAGATCCGATCTATCGTCAGTATCATCACGGTATGTTGACATTTGGTTTGTTGTATGCTTTTAACGAAAATTTTATTCTGCCTATTTCTCATGATGAGGTTGTCCACGGCAAAGGTTCAATGTTGTGCAAAATGCCCGGTGACGAATGGCAAAAGTTTGCCAATCTGCGCGCCTACTATGGCTTTATGTATACGCACCCAGGGAAAAAGCTGCTGTTCATGGGCTGCGATTTCGGTCAGGATTGGGAATGGAATTATGACGAAAGTTTGCGCTGGCATCTGCTGGATTATCCGATGTACAAAGGTATGCAAAATTGTGTGCGCGACCTCAACCTGATGTATAAGGGAAATGCCCCGCTTTATGAAGTGGATTTTGATTATCGGGGTTTTGAATGGCTGGATCACGCCAACGCTACCGACAGCGTTATTTCCTATATCCGCAAAGGCGAAACGGCAGGAGATTATTTGATTGTTATCTGCAACTTTACGCCTGTTGTGCGCGAAAATTATCGGGTGGGTGTGCCGGAAAACTGCGGCTATCAGGAAATATTCAACAGTGATGACAAAAGCTACTGGGGCAGCGGTGTCAAAAATGACGGCGTCCGCCATGCCGAACGGCAGGATTGGAACGGCAAACCCTATTCGATTAAGCTTACGCTGCCGGCGTTGTCAACCATTGTCGTCAAGCCGGTGCGATAGCATATGAAAGAGCCGGGAGAAGAAACGATGAACAGTTTTAAAATACAACCGGGAACGCCTTATCCGCTGGGCTCTCACTATGATGGCAAAGGGGTTAACTTTGCTTTGTTTTCCGCGCACGCCACCAAAGTGGAGTTGTGTTTGTTTAACCAAAACGGCACCGAAGAAGTTTCGCGTATTGCCATTACCGTCAACGACAACAATATCTGGCATATATATGTCGGCGGGATTGCCCCCGGACAGATATATGGTTATCGTGTATACGGTCCCTATAAGCCCGAAGACGGGCACCGTTTTAACCCAAACAAGCTGTTGTTTGATCCTTACGGCAAAAAACTGAGCGGAAAACTGATTTGGCATAAAGCAATTTTCGGTTATAATCCGGACAGTCCGGACAAAGATCTTTCTTTTAACGAATTGGACAGCGCGCCCTATGTGCCTAAATCGGTCGTGGTTGAAAACGATTTTGATTGGGAGAAAGACAACCGCCCCGCTTACGGCTTTAACGAAAGTATTTTTTACGAAACCCATGTTCGCGGTTATACCAAACTGCACCCGCAAGTTCCTGATCGGCACCGAGGCACCTTTCTCGGTCTTTGTGCGCCGGCGGTGATTGCTTATTTGAAAAAACTGGGGATTACCGCTGTGGAATTGTTACCGGTGCATGCTTTTTTCGGCAATCGGCATAAAAAAGGTTTTCTCCGCGATAATTATTGGGGGTATGAAAGTTGCAGCTTTTTTGCGCCGGAACAATCCTATTTAGCCGGTGACGATTTAAACGAGTTTAAAAAAATGGTGAAGCTTTATCACCAAAACGGTCTGGAAGTGATTTTAGATGTTGTCTACAATCACACCGCGGAAGGCAATCAGTTGGGGCCAACGTTGTGTTATCGGGGAATAGACAACGCCTCCTACTATATGCTCAATTCGGAAAACAAACGCTATTATTACGACAGCACCGGTTGCGGCGCATCGTTTAATGCTGAAAATCCCTATGTGTTGCAGTTGATTACGGATTCTTTGCGCTATTGGACGGAAGAAATGCACGTCGACGGTTTTCGTTTTGATCTGGCCACCACACTCTGCCGAAAAAAAGGCGGTTTTACCACCGAAAGCGGGTTTTTATATGCCGTTCGGCAGGATCCCCTTTTAAAAAACGTCAAAATGATTGCCGAACCTTGGGATGTGGGAGAAGGTGGCTATCAGCTGGGCGCCTTTCCGCCGGGGTGGGGAGAGTGGAACGATCGTTATCGTGACGTTGTCCGGCGTTTTTGGAAAGGTGACCAATATCAGACGGCAGAACTGGCCAGCCGCATTTCCGGCTCCAGCGACATTTTCAATTATTATAACCGCGATATTTGGAGCAGTGTCAATTTTGTTACCGCACACGATGGCTTTTGCCTGAACGACTTGGTCAGCTACAATGTTAAACACAATAGCGCCAACGGAGAAGAAAACCGTGACGGCACCAATGCTAATTGGAGCTGGAATTCCGGCGAAGAAGGAGAAACAAACGAGCCGACGGTTCTTGCCAACCGCCGCGCCCGCGCCAAAGCCATCATGGCCACTTTGCTGTTGTCGGTAGGCACGCCGATGTTGGTTGCCGGTGATGAGTTTTTGCACACCCAAATGGGGAACAACAATCCCTATTGTCAGGATAACGTGTTGACCTGGCTGCCATGGGAGGCGATTGACGGCGACGATGCCGAATTTATGGAATTTGTTTGTCGCCTGATTGCTCTGCGCCGAAACCTGAAAATTTATGAGCAGAAGCATTTTTTTACCGGCAAACACGGCGCGGACGGCATTAAAGATATGGTCTGGTACAACGAGAACGGAAAAGAATTTGTTGATGCCGACTGGTACGACGGCAACCGCAAAGCGTTGTCATATTGCGTTTACCGCAATAATCGGTTTATTTACTGCATTTATAATGCCGCGGGCTTGGCAACAAACTGGAAGTTGCCGATGCTTGGGAAGGGTATGAAATGGAATTTGCTGTTGGATACTTCGGACAAGTTTGTTAATCGAAAGAAAATTGTTTCCGGCAGCACGATCACCGTGCCGGACTGGAGTATTTTGTTGTTTGAAATTCAAAAATAGGGGAATATGTCATGGATGAAAAACTGCGCGAATTGGCTGACCGTCTGGGAATTGCAACCACTTATACCGACAGCGGGTTAAAAGCCGCCTGTCACGAAGTCAGTGACGAAACAATACGTTTTTTTGCCGATGTCTTGGGCTATAAGGCAGGCAACAACGAAGAAATTGCCCGATCATTGCGCCGTTTGGAAAATAGCCGTTGGCAAACGGTGTTGGAACCTGTTTACGTTATTTTGCAAAGCCGCAAGGTTTTTGAACTGGTGGCGCAAGAAAGCCAAGTAGACGATGCTTTCGCTCTTTCTCTGAGTAACCGACAAACAGGAGAAAAGTCGGAAGTTTCTTTTGTTGTTGTCGTTCAGGCAGAAAGTCGGACGGTGGCAAGAAAGGTATATAGAAAACTTGAGATAGAGATAACCTCCGAGGTGGCAATCGGTTATTATGACGCCGAATTGAAAATCGGCGAAAAGACATATCAGACATTGTTGGCCATTGCACCGGAAAAATGCTGGCAGCCGGATGACTGGGATAAAACGCGTTTGTGGGGCTACAGCGTGCAGCTCTATTCGCTTCGCAGCCGCCGCAACTGGGGAATTGGTGATTTTACCGATCTTTGCCGTTTTGTCGAGATTTGTAAAACAAGCGGCGCCGACATCATCGGTCTCAATCCGGTTAACGTGCTCGGCCATTGCTTTCCCGAAGAGGCCAGCCCCTATTCTTCGGTCAGTCGCCTGTTTTTGAACCCGATCTATATTGATGTTGAAAGCGTGCCCGAATTTTGCCCCGAAGATCGTTGTCCGGCAGAAGCGGAAATTGCCGATCTTAATGCGCTGGAAATGGTAGATTATGGGCGTGTCTATCCGCTTAAGATGAAGATTTTGCAGACGCTCTACAAGCGGATGCAAAATGTGCCCGAGCGGATGAAAGCATTTGAGCGTTTTTGTCGGAGCAAGGGGGCGGATCTGGACAATTTGGCAACTTTTCAGGCTTTGTACGAAGATAAGTGGCAAGATCATTGGGGGGGGTGGCGTGCTTGGGAAAAAGAATATCGCCAACCCAACACGGCTGCCGTCAAAAAATATCAGAAAGAGCAAGCCGACCGACTGGGCTTTTTCAAGTTTCTGCAGTTTGAGGCTGCCCGACAGCTGCAAAAGGTGACGGATTGTGTGCGCGAAGCCGGACTGAAAATCGGCATTTATCGCGATTTGCCGGTCGGTGTCGGTCGTGACAGCGCGGAAGTTTGGGGGGACGAAGCTCTGTATTTGCGAGAAAGCGGTGCAGGGGCGCCGCCGGACGCCTTTTTCCCATCCGGACAAAAGTGGAATTTGGGCGCTTTCAATCCGTTTGAACTAAAAGCCCGTGCCTATATGCCGTTTATCAAAATTATCCGCTCAGCGGCACAAGGGGCAGGGGCGCTCCGTTTGGATCATGTGATGAGCCTGATGCGCCTGTTTGTCATTCCGGAAGCAAACGGCAAGCAGGGCACCTACATTATGTATAATTTTGAAGATATGCTGGGGATTGTCGCTTTGGAGAGCCATCTCAACCGCTGTATGATTGTTGGTGAAAGCATAGGTAACGTGCCGGAAGGTTTTGTCGACAGGCTTTTCGACAAAAACATTATGTCGATGAGTGTTCTTTGGAGCGAACGTTGGCAAGCCGGTTGGGGAGATTTTAAATCACCTTATCAATATCCGGAAAATGTCGTCACTTCCATCGGCACTCATGATATGCCACCGCTGAAAATGTGGTGGTTTGGGTACGATATTGCGCTTTCCCGAAAATTGGGGATTATCGGCAGCGATCAGGAAATGTGCGACAACTACCACAAGCGCGAAGCCGACCGCTGGAAATTGTTAAAAGTGCTGGATGAAAATCAGGTTTGGCCGGAAGACAATCGTCGTCACGGCAACTATTTGTATGGCGAAGGCTATCCCGAAGGGTTGGAAGAAGCTGTCCACCGCTTTATGGCAAAAAGCCGCGCCAAGATTTTTTTGGTGCAGCCGGAAGATATTTTTCAAGTGGAAAAATTGCAAAATTTACCGGGGACGGATCGTGACAAACACCCCAATTGGCGGCTGAAAATGCCTGTCAATCTGGAGGATATGGAAAATACGCTGGCATATTATCGCAATATGATCGCCATAAAAAAGGAAAGATGACACGGCAATAAAATCAATGCCGATACAAACAAATCGAACTGTTTGCGTGGCTTCATGGCGTAACTACCCTTGCCGATACTGTCCTTACCGCCGCCCCATACCGCAACCATCCTTGCCACCGCCGTTTGGGTTGACCGTTTGTGCCACGAACCGTTGGTGGCTTCATGGCGGTAACTACCCATGCCGATACCATCCTTACTGCCGCCCCATACTGCACCATCCTTGCCGCCGCCGTTTGGGTTGACCGTTTGTGCTACGAGCCATTCGCCGCCCCTTGCCGATACCATCCTTACCGCCGCCCCATACTGCAACCATCCTTGCCACCGCCGTTTGGGTTGACCGCCGTTTGCCGCTTGTGTTTAAAAAATGGGCAAAAGACAATGTTTGTTTGCACAAGGTTGATGTTTCATCAAAAATACAAATTTTTACAACCGCCGAGAGAAAAGCACTTTCTGATTTTTCGCCCCTTTTTTATACCGATTCGGCTTCCGTCAAACAGGCGGCAACAAAGGCATGGCGTTAAGCCAACCGCCTAACGCTTTCTTTGTGGCAAAACAAACCTCTGTCATAGAGTGAAATATGGCAAAAAAAGTGCTTTTAATCAGCCAGTTAGGGCTTGATTCGCCGCACCTCTGAAAGCGCGCTGAATTGTTTGTACATATGGTCCAGATAGCTGGTGTTTGGTTTTAGAGCCAAAAGCTTGCACCCCAGATAGCGGACAAAAGCGACACTAAAAAAGGGAAATTGTCGGCTTTTCTTGGTGAACTTCCAAAATGCGGAAACCGCGCGCAGATACAGCCGTCTTTGGGCTTCTTCCGGCAATTCCGGATGATCTTTCAGTATCCAATAATAGGCCATAAAGCGGTCGTGGTCGAGTTGTATCTTGTTGCCCGAAAAATTGCCGATTTCTTTCGGTACCAGCACAACGTTTGCGGTCATCTTGACAATGCCTTTGGCATAAAGAGCCGCCCTCAGCGGAATGGATTCGTCCTGAATGAACGCTCTTTCGTCAGCCCCGCCGGCTTTTTGCAACACCTTCGTTTTGATGAGCTGCCCCATGCGCGTAAACCGTCCGTTGAGCACCCCTTCCAGAGCGTTGGCGGCATATTGGTAGCCAAATTCTTCTGTTTGGCAGTTTTCAAGCTCTTTCGGTTCTTTACCGGTTTTGGTAAAACAGCCATAAATCATTTCCGCACCGGTTTCCTCGGCAACCGCCAACATTTTGGCTGTCGAGTCGAGAGGGAAAATATCATCAGAATCGAGCATCCTCGTCCATTTGCCGCGCGCCAAAGCAATTCCCTGATTAATGCGGGCGCTGATGCCTCGGTTGTAGGGGTTGGTCACAATGGTCACGTTTTTAACGCCGTTAGTCATTCGGCGGATGATTTCGACAGAACTGTCGCTTGAAACATCATCAACGAAAATAAATTCCGGATTCTTAAGACCTGTTTGTGCGAGTAAAGCTTTAATCACCGACGGCAGATAATATTCTTTATTATAAACCGTCATTACAAAACTGACATCAATTTCGTCCGCCATCTGCTTTCTCCGTTGTTAGAGTGTTGCTGTTTAATCTTTTGTCATTTGACTGCTGAGTTCCGCTTCCAATTCTCGCAGAATATCCTCACTAACCTTTGGCACCACCTCATTTTCGTGCGGCTGGACAACAACCTTCGATTGCTCTGGAGAAGTGTTGCCGGTGCCTGCTCCCTCAGCCGTGTCGGTGTTTTCTATTGCGGGAAGATTGTCGCCTTCCGTTACCGATTTGTCCGCCGCTGTTAAGTCGTCATTTTCGCTGTTTTCGGCTTGCAGACTAAGGGCATGGGTGTCGCTTTTGATGAAAAATTCTGCCTTGTCGACCGTGTTTTCGCGAATTTCGATATTGGCAGTAATTTCATCGGGGTGATCTTCTCCGTTGGCGCGAGAAAAGTTGAGCAACGAATGCGGAGCATTTTCGTCCGCTGTGGGTTGGGGTGCGGCTGTGCCGTCTGCTGCTTGCGTGTCTAAAGAGATAATTTCTGCCTGAGCGGCGCTTTCTTCGCCTTCTTCGCGGATGGCGGCAGGCAACAAGTCAATCGGTTCTCCGCTCAAATTGATTTCGTCAAAACCGTTATTGTCGGCATTGTCCTCTGTTGTTGGGGCGCGGTTTTCCGGACGCTGCATCGGCAGTTGATCACGCAAGACCAATTCTTCCGGCGTCAGCGGTTGACTGTCGCTGTTGTCGGAGTCGATACATTTGAGTAGCCAGACATCGTAAACCGGATGTTCCACCGCATTCAGCGCCGGCGTAGAGGACAACATCCAACCTTTGAAAATGTTGACCTGTTCATTGCCGTTGACGGTATCTGCCACATCAACAAAGGCAAAATTTTCCGGCGTTTCTTCCGGTGGACGGGTGCGGCAATCGCGCACCAAAATGGAAAAGCTGCCAAACTTCACCTCGGTGTTGACCGGCACATTGATAACGCTTACCCGTCCGGTGATTTTATCCATGGCTTGCATTTGTGCCGTGTTGGTGGGAATTTCGCTTGCCTTAGCCTCCAAGCCGATACCGGCAGCCAAAAGAACCGGCAACAAAAGTTTAGTTTTGTTTGTCATTGCCCGTCACCATAAAAATGACTTCTCCGACCAGATCTTCCAAAGTCTTAAAGTCTTTTGTATTGGTAATTTCGTCACCGTTTTGCAACAGGGTTGCAGACTTTCCCGGTTCGATTTTGATAAATTTGTTGCCCATCAGTCCGTTGCTGGCAATCACCGCAGCACTGTCTTGGGGCAGTTTGATATTGGGCGCAATGCTGAGTGTGACTTCCGCATCATAGTTTTCGTTGTTTAGTTTTTGACCGATAACGGTGCCCACTTTTATACCGTTGATCATAACGTCTGCACCGGTGGTCAGCCCGCCGACTTTCAGGAATTTGGCATTTAGTTCATAACCTTTGATAACCTGCAGATCCGATACCCGATAGGCAAAAAACAAGAAAAACGCCGCGACCAGAATGACGACGATTCCCATAATTGTTTCAACCGGACGTTTTTTCATTTTGTTTCTCCTTTGTTTGCAGATTGTTGTTTGGCTTTGCCCATGCCGATAATTCTCTCCACCAGTTCCTCAAGCACCATGGCGTCTTGAGTATAGGCGAACTCTCCGCCTTCCTGAATATAGTCTTCCGATCCTCCCGGTTCGATCTCGATATATTTTGATCCGAGAACGCCGTCGCTGACGATAGAGGCGCTGCTGTCGGTGGGAATTTTCAGCCCGTCTTTGAGTTCAAGCGTCAGAATGGCGTTAAATTGGTCGTCGAGCTTTGCCGCCGTCACCTTGCCGACCGGCACGCCTGCCAACCGGACAATATCACCCATCTCCAACCCGTCCGTTCTGCCGAAACGGGCATATACCGGATAGTAACTGCCGCTTTCCTGATGCTCAACAGCTTTGCGGCCGGAAATGTAAAACAGCGACAAAACGACCAGCACCAGAGTTACATACAGTCCGGTTCTCAGCGCGTTTTGTTCTTCGCGGGAATATTCGTTGTTCACTTTGTTTCGCTCCGTTTTTTTTGATAATGGTTAGGGTAATCCAATTTTACCGTTTTGTCATTAAAGATTTTCAAAAAAAGCTGCCGTTTTGTGGAAATTGAGGATAATCATTAAATAAGCATGAAATTTAAAGGAAAAGCGTCTATGATGGTTAAATGTTGTAAAGGAAAAAAGATGAGATGATTGAAATTCGGGAGTTGGTAAAAAACTTCGGCAAGCGCGAAGTGTTAAGAAAAGTGAGCTTTTCTGCCGGTGCGGGAGAGCCGATAACGCTGCTCGGACCGAACGGGGCGGGCAAAACAACTCTGATGCGGATCATCTGCGGCTATATGACACCCGATGCGGGCAGCGTGCGAATCTGCGGTATGAGCTACGAACACAACCGTGTCGATATTTTGCGAAAAATTGGTTATATGCCTGAAAATACGCCGCTTTATCAGGAAATGACAGTGTTTGAATATCTGCGTTTTGTGGCCAAAGTTTTTCAACTGACGGAAAAAGAGTTTGCCGTCGGTGTGCAAGAAACAACAGACGGATTGGGGCTTGGATCGGTTATCGGGCAGAAGATAAAAACGCTTTCCAAAGGCTATTGTCGGCGGACCGGCATTGCCGCCGCGCTGCTGCACCGCCCGCTGTTGGCGGTTTTGGATGAACCGACCGAAGGGCTTGATCCCAACCAGAAAATTGCCGTGCGCCGTTTTTTGAAAGATTATGCAAAAGATCATATGGTGCTGATTTCGACTCATCTGCTGGAGGAGGCGGAAACATTAAAATCTCATGTGTTGTTGCTTGCAGATGGTCAAATTCGGCTGGATGCGCCGGTTGCGCGGTTGCGCGAATGTTCCGCCGACGGCACCTTAGCCGATGCCTTTGCCCGCTTGACGGTCGGCGCTTCCGGCAACGAAAAGGAGGTGCCGATATGTGGCTGACACTTTATAAACGGGAATTGGGAAGTTTCTTTTATACTTATTCGGCTTATTTTATTTTTGCCGTATATATGTTGTTTTCGCTCGTTTTGGCCATTTTTGCCGGTTTGTATTTTGTCGTTGATAATCCGGCAATGCGTTCATATTTTGCCTTTCAGCCGCTGATGCTGTCTTTGATGTTGCCGGCAGTCACCGGAAGACTGTGGGCGGAAGAAGCCAAAAGCGGCACGCTGGAAGTGCTTCTAACTCTGCCGGTGGGCAACTGGACACTTGTGTTCGGTAAATTTTTTGCCGCTTTGACAATGGGCGTGCTGATGATTTTCACTTCCGTTCCGCTGGCCGTGCTGACATCAAAGATTATTACGATAGATCTGGCGAATCTGGCTTCTGCCTATTTGGGCGCAATGCTGGCTGCGGCGGCGCTGTCCGCGCTGGGGTGCGTTGTTTCCTGCCTGATTCCGCTGCCGTCGGCGGCTTATTTGGTCAGTGTATTTTTGGGCTGGTTGTTGGTTTTTTTAAATCCGTCGCCGCTGTTGGCGCCGCTTGCGGAAGTTTGGCGGGAAATGCCTTTTTATCTGCCTTTGGCATTTGATTTTTCCGGCCGCTATCGTGGTTTTATGGACGGATATTTCGGATTCGACGGCGTGTTTTATTTTGTTTCTTTAACCGCGGCACTGCTCACTTTCAACTGGGTGACTGTTTATCTGGCAAGGAGGGGAAGATGAAACGTTGGGGAAAATTGCTTTCTGCCGGCGTATTGCTGTTGCTTCTTTTGGTTATCTCCAACTTGTTGGTGACATGGGTTTTCGGCGGCAGCCAACTGGACGCGACGGGGAAACGGCGTTATACGCTGACGGCAGAAACGCGCCGAATTGTCAGCACCTTGCGGCAACCGGTCGTCATGCAGCTTTATGTGTCCGAAGAAATGTTGTCCGAATGGGGGGAGCTTGGCGCCCATGCCACCCAAACGGCCGTTTTTCTATCTCGTTACCGTTTGGCGGCAGCGGATAAAGTGCGGCTGGAAATCAGGCGGATAAAAGCCTTTTCCGATATGGAAAAACAGGCGATAAGCGAAGGTATGCAGCCCTTTTCGGAAAATGACAAAGAGCTGTATCTGGGGTTGAAAATTGTTGCTGCCGACGGTCGCAGTGCTTTGCTGCCCAAGCTTAAGCCGGAGCGTCGGGCACTGCTGGAAAATGATCTGAATCGCATTTTGTATGGCTTAAATGAAAGCAAAAAAGTAAAAATCGGCATTTTTTCGCCTCGGATACCGTTTGCGGCAATCGAGGGAAAAAGTGTATTTAGCTCCTTTGCCGCGCTTTTGCACGAATATTACGAGGTGCTGAAAATACCCCGCGAAAGCTCACTCATTCCGCAGGATATAGGGGTTGTTTTGGTGATAGACGCCGGATATTTGTCGCCGGTTTTTGCCTATGCTCTAGACCAATATGTTATGCGCGGCGGCAAAGTTATTTTTCTGGTAGATCCCTATTCGGAAATCAGGCACGATATGCAAGGCTATCCGCCGAAACCCGATATTGAAATGAGCCATTATCTGAAAACATGGGGAATTGATTATCTTGCGGATCGTGTCGTCGGTGATATGCTCCGCGGAGAAAAATTAAAGGGCGGTGATGGGCGCTACCGTGTGTATCCGCTGTGGTTTCTGACAGAAGGGGAGAATAAGACAAGGCTGCGCTTTCACACGGCGGGCAGTGTGCGCGCCGTTGACGGACAAGATCTGAATTTTGTTGAACTGGCGGCAACCGGCCGTCAGGGCGGGGACATAGCGGCGGAAAAGATCCGCTATGCCTCAAAGGCGCAGATTATCCTCAATTATAATCAGGATTATAAAAAAAGAGTGTTGGCACTGTTGGCGGAAGGCAAGTTTCGCTCTCATTATCGCGGCGGCATTCTCGACAATACGGAATCTGCCGACAAGGTTCAGCCCTATCTGCCGTTTGCCGTTCGTGATGCGGCGGTAGCCGTTGTTGCCGACAGCGATTTTGCCGCCAATGATTTGTGGGTGGCTTCCGCCGATCCGGCAAATCCGGTTTACGGCGTTGTGCCATATGTCGGCAATGCCGCCTTTTTGCTCCGGTTGATTGATCGGCTTTCCGGACGGGAGATCGGTTTATCGGCGGCTTTTTCGACTTCGTTTGACACGGACAACATTGCCGAAACTTTGTACCTCGACAGCGCAAAAATGCGGCAGGAGAAAAAAGAAAAACTATCTGCGCGGGAGGCAGATTCGGCAGCGCGTCTGCGACAGTTGAAAAACTCTCTGAGCGACAGCGAAGATATTGAACGCCGCCGAGAAATCGAACGGGCGGAAGTGCAATATCGGCTTGATAAAAACGCGTTGCAAAATTTGGAGCGACAAACAGTTGCCGCTGCCGACGACAAGATGGAACTTTTGATTTGGCTTTGTTTTGTCGTTTTTCCATCGGCGATGTTGGGAATGTTTTTTGTGGTCGCCTTTTACTTTCGCCGCGGGAGGCTTCGGCTGCCGGCGGTATTGAGGAGAAAATAATGAAAAAAATTATTCTATGGTTGTTGGGGTTGTTAATCTTGTTTTCGGTCGGCATATTTGTTGCTTCCAAAACCATGCCCTATTTTGCCCCCTCGTATCGAAGTGTGGGCGATCTGGTGTTTGCCAACGCCGATAAGCTGACGAGGATTATCGTATATCGGGGCAAGGAAAAAATAAAGCTGAGAAAAAAAGACGGCAGTTGGCTGGTAAACGGCTACTACGGGAGCAATGCTGCCGTGGAAGAATATCTGCGGAAGCTGCAACAGGCAAAGATTGTTTCCGCCGATGTCGCCATGTTGCCGCAACCGCAGACCAAGCTCCGTTTGGACGGTGGCGCGCAAAAACGTTTCTTCTTGATGGCGGCAGCGGCAGAAAAGCCGGATCAAAGCCTTGTCGGCATAGACGGACGGAACTATCTGCTCAGCGAAAACGTCAACCCGCCGACAAAGATCAGCGACTATTATGTCCAGCCGCTGTTGCCCTTTGGCGAACATAAGCTTGAGCAAGTGGTGGGTTTGCCGCGAGAGGCGGCGGAAGAACTTTTAACCTTGCCTTGTCGGGGAGCATTTCCCCATTTGCCGAAAAAAGTGCATAATGCCGAACACAAAAGTTTTGCGGCGGTCACGGAGGACGGCATCAAGATTATTTTCGGCATTTATAAATATCAAGAAAACTATCGGCTGACCGTTAACCTGAAAACCACCATTATGCCGACGGAATCGGCGGCGGAATTTGTACGAAAAAACGGCTTCCGCTATAACGGTTGGTTTTTTGTGCTTTCCCACCGTGACGGAAGCCGTCTGTTTAATCTGCTGAAAAACGACTAGTCGAGATCTGCGTCATAATCACGCGACATTTGCAGCAGTCGGTTGTAGTAATCTGTGGTCAGTTTCATCAGACATTCGTTGCGCAAATACATCTGCGATCCGCTGTAGATTTGCATGGTGATGGCATAAAACGAGCAAAAGCGGCTACGATAACCGTTGAACTGATCTTGCATATCTTTAATGTTGCCGCGGAACATTCCGTTGCCGTTATTCCATTTCTGAATGCGTTCGACATTGAGAAACGTTTTTTGGTAAAGTTTGTTGATGGCTCGATCCAGACGACTTATTTCTCCCGACATACAGATTGCTTTTTCATCGTCGCCATAACCGTCGGCGGCTTGCAGGCAGTTGTAGTAGTCATTTTCTATTTTGTCTTTGCCGCTGTTTGCGTTGTCCGAGTTTGCCGCCTGCACAGCGAACGAGAGCATTGTCAGTGCCGCAGCCACACCTAATTTATAAAACATTTTTCCCACTCCTTTTATATTAGAAAGCTTTTGTTATTGTAAGGTAAGCAGCTTAAAAGTCAATTAATGATTATGGCTGATTTTTGTGTTTTACAAATATCGTCAAGACTTGCAAAAATACATCTTAGGTACTATTTATTACATATAATGTAATTTGCGAGGGTGCTTTGCAACAGGAACTTGATGGTTTGTTTTGGCGTTTCGCCGAAGAAAAGTTTGTCTATCGGGGAATATATCCCTATAATACGGAATTGGTTTTTGCATTTGCCGACTATATTGAAAACGCCAAAGACGACGAATTGAGCCGATTGTTTCCGAAATATCCGCCGTCTTTACTGCGTCGATCCGTTCACCGCGGAACCGATAAATGGCTGCGCCACCATGCCAAAACCATGATGATCCTCTGATCAGGCATTGAGCATGGCAAGAAACTCATCTTCGCCGATTAGCGAAATGCCGAGTTCTGCCGCATTTTTGGCTTTTGTCCCCGGAACGGCGCCGATCACGACATAATCTGTATTTTTTGAAACGGAGCCGGCGACATTTGCACCGGCGGCCAATGCTTTTGCTTTGGCTTCGGAGCGTGTCAGATTGTCCAGCGTACCGGTAAAGACGATGGTTTTGCCGGCAAGCGGGTTGTTGGTATTGATGGTTTCGTTAAAGTCCTCAATGGTTATTTCTTCTTGCAGTTGACAGATGGTGAGCAGATTGTGTTCTTCCTTGAAAAATTCGACAATATCATGCGCCATCGATTCTCCGATGCCATCAATCGAACACAGTTTTTCGCTTTGTTCGGCCTTCATTTCTTTGGCAAAAGCCGCCCAGCTTTCAAAATTTTTGGCGATCAATCGGGAAGTGGCGGCGCCGACCTGACGAATGCCTAAGGCATAAATAAAACGCGCCAACGTAATGGTTCTTCTTCTGTCGATCGCCGCAATCAGGTTTTCGACCGATTTTTTTCCCCAACCTTCACGTTTTTCCAGCTCTAAATGTTTGTCTTGTGCAAACAGATCCGTTTGTGGTCCGCCATTGCGTTTTTTTAAGGTAAAAATATCAACCGGATTTTTGATGATGTTTTCTTTGTAAAAATCTTCAATGATTTTACTCCCCAATCCTTCAATATCGAAAGCATCTCTGGAAACAAAATGCTTCAGTCGCTCAATGGCTTGCGCAGGGCAAGTCAGACCGCCGGTGCAGCGGCGGACGGCTTCGTCCTCCTCCCGAATGGCGTGCGCGCCGCATTCGGGACATATATGCGGAAAGACATATTCTTGGGAATCGGGCGGGCGTTTGTCGGTCAAAACGGAAACCACTTGCGGAATGACATCGCCGGCACGCTGAATGACGACCGTGTCGCCGATTCGAATATCTTTACGTCTGATTTCATCTTCGTTGTGCAGGGTGGCATGCGCCACAATCACGCCGCCGACATTCACCGGTTTCAAATCGGCCACCGGCGTGAGGGCGCCGGTGCGGCCAACCTGAATGCGTATATTGTCAATGGTGGTCAATGCTTGCTCTGCGGGAAATTTGTGCGCAACGGCCCATCGCGGCGTGCGGGTAAGAAAACCCAGCCGCTCTTGCAAAGCAATGTCGTTGACTTTGTAGACAACGCCGTCAATATCATAAGGCAGCGCCGCGCGAATTTCCGTCAGTTCTTCAAAAAAAGCTTCGATTTCTTCAATGTTTTGGCATAATCGATTGTTGGCGTTGACGGGGAAACCCCATTTTTGTAAGTGAACAAAAAAGTCTTTTTGCGAATCCCACATTTTTTCGGACACCTCGCCCCATGTATAGGCAAACAGGCTCAATTTTCGTGCGCGGGTAATTTGGGGATCCAGCTGTCTGAGCGAACCGGCAGCCGCGTTTCGCGGATTGGCAAAGGCTTTTTTCCCTTCTCGTTCGTTGCTTGCGTTTAAGGCAAAAAAGTCTGCTTTGGACATATACACTTCACCGCGCACTTCAAGGACGGATGGCGCGTTGGCAATTTCAAGCGGCAACTGCTCGATTGTTTTGAGGTTTTCGGTAATATCTTCTCCTTCTTTACCGTCTCCTCGGGTTGCTCCCTTGACGAATATGCCGTTTTCGTATCTGGCAGTAAATGACAAACCGTCAATTTTCGGCTCGCACATAAAGGCAATGTCGTTGTCGGTGTTAAGAAAACGTTTGACCGAAACGATAAAGTCTTTAACTTCTTCCACGGAAAAAACATCTGCCAGCGAGAGCATCGGAAAACGATGGGCAACTTTGCCGAATATGCTTTTAACAGGTGCGCCGACTTTGCGGGAAGGGCTGTCCTCGCGCACCAATTCGGGAAAACGTTTTTCGATGTCGCTGTTGCGCCGCTTCAGCTTGTCATATTCCGCATCACTCATGTAAGGGGCGTCATCTTGATAATAGGCGGCATCGGCCAGAGCCACTTCCTTTGCGATTCGTTCCAACTCTGCGGCGGCCTCTTGCATTGTCAGCTTTTTTGTTTCAATCATCTTTTTTCCCATCAGGCAATTTTTGTTTGACAATAATATACTTTCATCACCGCTTCTTTTCCATAAAAATATTTTTAGATACGAAATTTTGCTTTTTCACTTGCGGAAATGAAGATCCGGCATATAATTGTCGCATAAGATAAACAAGATAGAAATTATTAACCTCAAAAATGTACAAAGATGAAGACGTACAAAGTGCTGAACCTAAATGTTGTCCCAGAGGATAAGTTTAGAAAAAACAAAGGAATGAGTTATAAAGAAGCATCTGCCGTTATCGGTATTTGCTCTTTAACCGCCGTATTTGTCAAAAACGATCAAGGTGTGGTTGTGGACAAGGAAAGGGTATGGATGACCCCCGGCGGCGCATGGATCAAAACTTCGGGCTATGCCGATGTGGGTACCGTTAAGGGGGTATACGCCGGCTTGCCGGTGATACGTGAAGCCAAATTCCAACGCGTCAAAGCCTCAACTCTTGAAGAAGCGGTGCATGCAATCGGCGCCTGCGCAATGGCAAAAGTTGCTCTCTGCGATGCAGACGGTAACATCATCGAAAACAACGGCAAACTTGCCAACGAATTGGTCTGGCTTAGCCTGTCCGGAACCTATTGGGCGCGGATCGGCGGCAATATCAATGAAAACATTGGGCTGACACTTTAAAAGTGTAAAGACAGGTCGGGAGATAAACAACCGCCCTGTCTTTTTTATGCGCCGAATGATCGGTTTTAGGGATGACCGACGGAAGGCAGTCAAGTTGAAGAATGTTGATCAAACCTGCCGATTCCTTGCTTGTTTTCGCCCCCCATCAACGATTCGCTTTATCTCCGCGGGGCGTCAGAGTCGATTACCACGACAACGGCATTATCTCACGAAACCAGTTTGAGGTTCGATGTTGCTTGCTGATGGGAAAAGTGGTGGCACATCTGTCAATTAAGATGATGAAAGTATCGGTTTTTGTCGAATATGACCTAAAAAATCAATGGCAAAAGCGCGAAAGACTCTGTTATTTGTAGTCGGTTGTCAAATTGATGAGTCCCACCAATAAACAATCAAGCGCCCTCATCAACGATTCGCTTTTTCTCCGCGGGGCGTTTCCACTCCGATTTATTGGAAACAATCGTAAGCAAAAGTTCCGTTAGTCCAAAAAGTTAATCCATCATAACCGATTTTAAGAAGAAACCTGATATCATTTAACTGTTTTCAGCCGTTTTTGAAGCGATCCGACAAAGCAGATGGTGTATTCTTTGAGGAAGATCTTTTGTCGGTAGGTAAATGACGGGCTTGAATTTGCGCGATTCCTTCTGTCTGCAATTTGTCTGGGTATGTCGGTTCATGTAGAAAGAGTTGTATCAACCCCATAAAAAAACTTTCGTTTGTATTAAACAAACGAAAGTTTTTTTCATAAGATAAGCCGATTCGTCAGAACTTCATAAGCGTACCGGTCAAAGTGCCGTTTCCTTTTTGTCTTAAGACTTTCTGAACGGTCTCATCATCGAGTTTCGGCGTATAGTACCCATCATTTTCTGGTCTGCATTGCTCATACAATGTAGAAAGATGCAGGTCGAAGATACCGGCTCCGTAAGCATTCCGCAAG
This sequence comes from Alphaproteobacteria bacterium, assembly GCA_020025875.1. Lineage (GTDB taxonomy): Bacteria > Pseudomonadota > Alphaproteobacteria > RF32 > CAG-239 > JAFUYI01. The sequence continues at coordinate 49,011 of JAHHRI010000005.1, forward strand.
TCTTCGACAGAAACGGCATCGGCAAAGAGTGCCGCCTGAAGCCAGCGGAGTTTCAACAGTCCTTCAGACCTCATACCGCCCAAGCTGCGAAAACCGGTGAAATAACGTGCACAGATATCCGGAAGTTCATACTCATTAATGGCCGTCAACAAACGTGATGGTTTTTTGAGACGCTTTCCATCTTCGGAATATCCGGAGAACGCTTCGCCGCCGACATTGTAGATGAAGTGTGCTATGGCAATAATCTGTCCATCACTCAATTCTGCTTTAACATAACGCAAAAAAGGTCGCACATGTTCTTTTAAATGTCGTACGGTAACGCCGTAAGCTTCTTTCGGCGTAATCGATTCGCCTTCTTTCACCAAACGTTTGCCGATCACGGTGTTGTTAAACCCGTATGCGAATCTCTCGCCGGTCGGGTGGGTCGTCTGGCTAAATCCGGAAGTATACACAATGGACGCCACGATGTTGTCGATACACTCATCAAAACGTTCATTGTTGTACTGCACAGGATCAATCTCCGGTTCCTCAACGACAATCGCCGGAAATTCCGGAGTGAGGATTTCCTGAGGAGAATCGTTTTTTACTACATTGTAGATGATGACGCCGCACAAAACGGTCAATACTGCGATTGCAAAGGCAATCATTGCTTTTTTTGTTTCCATAAACTAAAAAGTTTTGAAGTTTGAAATCCCATCTTGGTCGCATTGGGAATACGCGGCAGATAATAATAAATATCTACATAATTGAAAAACAATATAAAGATAACTCAAAAACAGATGATAAGCAAGCATTATTTAAAAGATTCTGATGGTAAGCCTGCGCTTAAACAAAAAAGTATGCTTTCCGAATCGGGAAAACATACTTTTTGAACATCAAAATATAAAAGGCTGACGAAGTTATTGCGGCGCAACGACCATAGTCATCTGGCGCCCCTCAAGTTTTGGCTCCGATTCGACTTTACAAATACCGTCCAGATCGTCAACGATTCGTTTTAAAACCTCTTTGCCAAGGTCGTTTGCGCTCATCTCACGCCCCTTAAACCGCATTGTAAATTTTACTTTGTCCCCTTGTGTCAAAAACTTTCTGGCTTGCTTGATTTTGACTTCATAATCATGGGTATCAATCATCGGCCTTAGTTTCAACTCTTTGATATTAACCACTTTCTGGTTTTTTCGGGCTTCGTTTTTCTTTTTCTGCAGTTCATATTTATATTTGCCATAGTCAAAGATTTTGCAGACGGGAGGAACTGCCTGCGGAGATATTTCAATCAAATCCAAACTGGCGTCCGCCGCCATGGCAAGCGCTTCTCGGATTGTTACGACTCCTCTGTTTTCGCCGTTTTCATCAATCAGGCGAACTTCTTTGCTACGTATTTCTTGGTTTATGCGCGGTCCGTCACCTTCTCGTACTGGCGCATTGGTGTTTTCTCTAGATATTTTAGCCTCCACAAATAATTATATTACTCTCTATATAATACAAACCGAAAATCGTTTGGCAAGTAAAATATATATTATAAGTAAGAAATCTCACCGATGGCAAACATCAGGTATCGAATTGGAGCAAGGGGTAGGGTTGGGGGATAAAGTTCATATAAACAGTAGTTTAGATATTTTCTGATATAGGAGTGTTAAAAAAAGCACAATTTTTTAAAAAAATGTATTGACAATGTCTGATATGTGTCCTATAAACCACCT
>JAHHRI010000050.1 GCA_020025875.1 Alphaproteobacteria bacterium
ATCTCCGCCAATATCGTCAACGGGCTGAAACAGCATCACTGCCGCGCTTTGTCGCCTGACGCCGATCCGCAAATTCTGCACCAAGAATTAAGAAAACAAATTGACCGCGCCATTGCTCCGCTGACAATCAAAAACATTCGCTTCAGCAGGCTTAGCAAATGAAAATATCCGAATCGACATTCCCGCATGGTCTGCTCAACCGAGAAGAGCTTGCCTTTTTGCTCCGTTTGATGCAACAAGACAACGACAACACCTTGGAGCAAACTCAAAAAACTGACGGCAATTTTTTTGCAAACCGAATGGGCGAAATCTGCCGGTCGCAACTGTCAATGCTGTTGCCCCGTTCTCCCAAAATCACGGTAGACAACGAGCTTCCGGACGAAAGCACCCCCGTTATCGGCGTTTTTGCCGAGGACGGAGGCGAAACAACCTGCCGCCTGACAAACCATGATGCCGCCCTGCTTGTTGCCGCCGCTCTCGGCAATGCGGCGGAGGCAACCTCCGCTCCGCTGCGCGGGCTTTCTCTGGCAATTATCCGCAGGCTGCTCAAAACAATAATCCAAGCGGCGGCACAAGCACGCTCCGAAGCCGAAAAAGAGGCAAAAAAACACTTAACCGCCACCCTTTCAACCCTTTGTTTGCGGCTTGACATCCACGGCAAGGAGGCTAAAATATACCTCTCTTTCCATAGCCCTCAAATGCCGGAAAAAAATGCCGAATCGACAAACGACGGACATCTGGCAAGCGTGGAAGAAAACAACAACGACAAGCTTATACTGACGGCACATACCCCCTTGTTTCTGCTGTCGGCAAAAGAAATTTCTCAATGGAAAAAAGGCGCATGGATTCCCTTGCCCTTTGCCCCCGACGATCCGATTTTGCTGTCTGCCGCCGGCATGCCGACACTCAAAGCCGCCATCGGCCGCAAAGGCTCCCGAATCGCCGTAAAACTGATAAACAAGGTAAAATAACATGACTCATTTTGAATTTTGGATCAATCTCGCCATCGTCATCCTGCTCATTCCGACAATTCTGCTTTGTATTCGGCTTTGTCGACAGCTTGGCAAACTCAATCAAAATCAGGAAAAAATGATGGAACTGGCAGCCGCTCTCCGTCGGGCGGCGGAAACATACGGCACAACCGCCGACAGTCGTCGCCAAGATGCTGCCCCCTCACCCGTCTTGTCTACGGCTTCCTTTGACCTGACTGCGGAAGAAACATCGACAACCACCGAAAAAGAACCGCATTTTGAAAGATTGGAACATGGCAACGAAGCCCCCTCGGAAGCAGAACGGGAACTTTTGCAGGCTTTGCATTCCATCAAATAGGAGCAACGAGTTATGAACAAATCGTCTTTTTTCGCCTTTCTGACCATTTTTTTGTTGATGCTGCTGGGCATTAAAGGGTTTTATCTGCTGCAACATCGACCTCGGAATGGTGAGCAATCTTTTTTCTCTTTCGTCATGGCGGAAGATAGGGGGAAAGATAGGGCAAAAGACATAGCGAAAGACGTGGAAGATGATCAACCGTTCCGCCATTTTCAACCCAACCGTTTCCGCCGTGCCGCCGCACCGGAAGTTGATCTTGCCATCCGCAGACAGCTGGATGCCGCCGCAGCCGAAACCCCGACCTTGCCAACAACCGAAAACAGCAACGCCGCGGAAAACGATTTTGTTTCCGTTAATGAACAGATAGCGGCCATTTACTCCCTTATGCCTCCCGCAGACAGCGCCCGCATTATCGGCGATATGGCAACGCAACAAATCATCAGCCTGTTCAAACTCATGCGTCCGGAAGATGCTTCTGCCGTTTTATTGCACTTGCCTCTTGAAAAAGCGCGGGAAATCACCGAACAAATGCTGGAGCAGGCACTCGGCAATCCACTTGAAACGGAAAATATGCCTGAAAGAATCGAGTCGCCATCATGAACGAAACCTTCAAAATCGAAAGCCCCTTTTCCCCCGCAGGCGACCAGCCGCAAGCCATCCGTGAGCTATGCGCCGGACTAAAACGGGGAGAACGCAACCAAGTGCTGCTCGGCGTAACCGGTTCGGGCAAAACTTTTACCATGGCAAAAATTATCGAAAGCTGCCAGCGTCCGGCATTGATTATGGCACCAAACAAAATTCTTGCGGCCCAGCTTTACAGCGAAATGAAAGAGTTTTTCCCGCACAACCATGTGGAATATTTCGTTTCCTATTATGATTATTACCAACCGGAAGCCTACATCCCCAAAACCGATACTTATATCGAAAAAGATTCCGCCATCAACGAACAGATCGATCGGATGCGCAACTCCGCCACCCGCAGCATTCTTGAAAACCGCGACGTGATTATTGTTGCCTCTGTTTCCTGTATCTACGGTTTAGGTGATGTGGCGTCTTATTCGGCAATGACGCTTGAGTTCAAAACCGGTGACGAGATAGAATTGCAGGACGCCTGCCGCCGACTGACGGAACTGCAATATGAGCGCAATCAGCTCAACTTTGTCCGCAGCACTTTCCGCCTGCAGGGAGACGTTCTCGACATTTTTCCCACCCACTTGGCAGATCGTGCTTGGCGAATTTCTTTCTTTGGGGACGAAATTGAAAATATTTGCGAATTTGATGTTCTGACCGGCAAAAAAACCGCGGATCTTGAAAAAGCGGTCGTTTATCCCGCCAGTCACTATGTAACCCCGCGCCCCACCCTCTCTCAAGCCATTTCCCGTATCAAACGGGAGCTGCAGCCGCAATTGGATATTTTTCGCAACCAAGGCAAACTGCTGGAAGCCCAACGGCTGGAACAGCGCACCCGCTTTGATCTCGAAATGTTGGAAACCACCGGCCATTGCAAAGGGATCGAAAACTATTCTCGCTACCTGACCGGACGCGCCCCCGGCGAACCGCCGCCGACACTGTTTGAATATCTTCCCTCCGATGCTCTGTTGTTTATTGACGAAAGCCACATTTCCGTGCCGCAGATCGGCGGTATGTATCGTGGTGACCGCAACCGCAAAGGCACGCTGGCGGAATATGGTTTCCGTCTGCCCTCTTGCCTCGACAATCGCCCTTTAAAATTAGAAGAATGGGATCAAATGAGGCCGCAAACCGTTTTTGTTTCCGCCACCCCCGGCGACTGGGAAATGCAACAAAGTCAAGGGGTTTTTGTGGAGCAAATCATTCGCCCGACCGGACTGGCAGATCCCATATGCCTGATCCGCCCGATCGAAAACCAAATTGACGATCTGATGGAAGAATGCCGCAAAGCCGTACAGAAAGGCGAACGTGTGCTGGTCACCACTTTAACCAAAAAAATGGCGGAAGATCTAACCGAATACCTGAACGAAAACGGCATTAAAGTTCGCTATATGCACTCCGACATCCAAACTCTGGAACGCATTGAGATTATTCGCGACTTAAGAATGGGAATCTTTGACGTGCTGGTCGGCATCAATCTTCTGCGCGAAGGGCTGGATATTCCCGAATGTTCGCTGGTAGCCATTCTCGATGCCGACAAAGAGGGTTTTCTGCGCTCCACACGCTCGCTCATCCAAACCATCGGGCGCGCCGCCCGCAATGCCGACAGCAAAGTTATTCTCTATGCCGACAAAATGACCGGTTCAATTAAAGAAGCCATCGGCGAAACCGAACGCCGCCGCAAAAAACAACTGCAATACAACCTTGAACACGGTATTACGCCGCAAACAATCAAAAAGAGCATTTCTTCCACTTTAAGCGCAATGACTTCTTTGGATTATATTGACGACAAGGCCGGTGCCGCAGGTGATGCCGGCGACATTGAAAAGCAAATAAAAGAACTGACCAAACTGATGAAAGAAGCGGCGCAAAATTTGGAATTTGAACAGGCGGTTCTCTACCGTGATAAAATCAGGGCATTGGAACTTTTGGCCATGCGCACCTACGACAACAGCATTTTCGTCAACGGCGGCTAGACGGCGCCTATCCGCCTCCGCCGCACGCAAATTCGGCTGTTTTTATGCCGATATACAAAACAGCCAAACCGGCAGCAACGGACAAAAGCAGATAAAGCGAAGCTTCTGCAAAACTGTCTTTTTGGCACAAAACCACAAAATCGAGCAGATAGGTCGAAAAAGTGGTAAAACCACCCAGCAAGCCGGTCATCATCAAAAGTCTGAATTCCGGTTTAAGCGACACATGACAAGCAAGGCAGCCATATAACACACCGATTAAAAAGGCGCCGATAACATTAACCAGCATGGTGCCGAAATGCCCATAAACCTTGGCGGTTATCAACCAACGCAAAACGGCGCCGATTCCGCCGCCGCAAAAAACAAAAAAACCCATCATCAAAATCTATCCTCCGCTCGCTTTCCTGCCGAACGCTCAGCTCCGACAACCGTTTTACCGCCATCACCGCCGCAAACGGCTTTGTATTCCTTTCGGAAAAGAAAAATATTCACCTCATACCCGTTTAAGAGATTGTGTTTTTTTAAGCAAACTTGGCCATCACTCGCGCTTTTTCCCGATTCCAATCTCGGGTTTTGATGGCTTCCCGCTTGTCAAAGTTCTTTTTGCCGGTTCCCAGCCCCACTTCCAACTTGGCACGTCCTTTTTCGTTAAAAAACAATCGAATAGCCACCAATGTAGCGCCTTTTTTGGCCAATGCGGCAAGAATGTCGTTAATCTCCTTTTTTTTCAGCAGCAATTTCCGATCTCGCTTTTCCGCATGGCTCTCATAACCTTTGTTGGCATATTCGGCTATAAACATATTGGAAATATACAGTTCGCCGTTTTTCTCCACCCCGAAAGCATCGTTAATATTGGCATGCCCGAGCCGGAGAGATTTGACTTCGGTACCGGTCAGCTCAATCCCTGCCACAAACTTTTCATTGATAAAATAATCAAAACCGGCGCGCCTATTCTGTGCAACCAAACCGCTTGCAATAAAATCCGATTTTCTACTTTGGGCAACCATTGGTCTTATTTAACCGCCTTAATTTTCGTCATAACCTTGGGAGCGGCGGCAGTTGCCTGCGGAGCCGCGGCTGCTTTGGCATCTTCGCCGGCGACGGGATCGGCGGTTGTTTTATGATGAACCCTAATACAATGCCCGTCGATATAAGCACCGGGTTCAATGGCAATCGTATTATGAGTTGCATCGCCAATCAATTTGGCCGTTTTGGCAATAAACAGGCTGTCAACCATGGCTTTGCCTTGTAAACCGCCATATAAAAACATACTCTGCGCCTTGACCGTGCCGAGAATATTGCCCTTGACGCCGATCACCAGTTCTTCGCAGTTGATATCGCCTTCAATATAGCCGTCCACATGGATAATGCCGTTGCTGTTAATGTCTCCGCGAACTTTGGTATTTTCGCCAATGATCGTCGGCACCTGCCGACAGTTGTTCCCCTGCCCGAAAGCACGCGCCAGTTTGAGATACATTGTTTTTTTAAACTTCTTCATTAGTTTTCCTTCATAATTTCTAAGAAATTTTAGCCCTCATGAAAGGCATTGGATCAACATCGTGCCCTTTATACAAAATTTCATAATGCAAATGCGGACCTGTTGACCGACCGGTTGAACCGACTTCGCCCAAGACATCGCCAACTTCCACATACTGCCCTTTTTTGACATAAATTTTGTGCATATGCCCATATTTTGTTTTAAAACCGTTGCCATGATCCACTTCCACCAAGTTGCCATAGCCGGAAGCACTGCCGGCGCGGGTCACTTTTCCTTTGGCCATCACTTTAATTTTGTTGCCTGTCCGTCCGGCCAAATCAACCCCTTTATGATAAGCTTTCGTTTTTTTAAAAGGATCCAGCCGCCGACCATAGGGAGAAGAAACCCAAAGACTCCACACCGGTTTGCCGATGGGAACAAAGGACATCACCTCTCGATAATATTCCAAATCATCTGCCGCTTTGAATATCCCGCTGACCTTGTCGCTTATCTCCTTATCACGAAGAAAGCTGTTGTTTTCGGGAATATATGGACCGCCACGGGCAACCGTTCGCTTGTCATTGGCCAGCGCGTTAAAATAAAGCCCTTTTTTCTTTAACGGAATATTGATGGCTTTAACCGCGCTTTTGATCTTGCTGATCTCTTTTTCCGATATTTTGGCCACCCGATCCAAAATTTCCGTTTCGGCTTCTTTGATGTCTTGCACCGTTTTTTGCAGCTCAACCAACTGCTCCCACAGCTGATCTCTTTCGGAAATGGCAATATCTCGCTGCAACGAAATTTCGTTGACATTGGCTTTTTCCGCAAGTTTTTCCGTGTTGATCCACTTTACTTGGCTGGTAATCTGTTTGATTTTGTCTTCGACCAATGCCGCCTGTTTTTGATACTGCGCAAGATTGAGTGCCGAAGCATCGGCGTTGTCAAATGTTTTGATCATATCGGCAATATTGCCCTGCAGGGTAACAAAATCTCCCATCAGATCAATATAGGCATCTCTTGTGGCAATCAGTTCGTTGTTCTTTTTAACGATAATCATATCCGAGCGGTGATACATATGATAATAATAAAAGCTCCAAATACCAACAAAGATAACCAAAAACAGGAACACCGCCTGCGTTTTGGAAGAAATTGTAAACACCTTTGCCCTGCCGTTGCTCCGAAAAATAATTTCCTTGTCGGAAAAAAAGGATTTTTTAGCGGCATATTGCATCGGTTCGGAAATTGACTTTCTCGTCTTTTTCATAAAATTCCATCATCATATCGGTGGAAAAAAGATTTTCCGTTAATTAAAAGTTAACTATATATAGCAAAAAAAAATTAAAAAATACAGACTTTTTTTATGAACCTTTAAAAACCCCGTTCCCAAACGGCGATGGACAAATCACTCGTCTAAAATGACAAATTCGTTATCGCTGACAAAATTCAACACGACTCGCGCTCTTTCGT
>JAHHRI010000051.1 GCA_020025875.1 Alphaproteobacteria bacterium
ATCGAACCGCTGACCTCTTGAATGCCATTCAAGCGCTCTCCCAGCTGAGCTATAACCCCATTCAAGGACATTCAAAAAACACTCTTTTTGAAAGTGATTACATAACTACCTAAATATTTGCCGGATGTCAAGTCTTTTTTTTCGCTCTTTTCCAATGCGGCGCAAGGGATGCTTTTGCGGTTTTTACAAAGATTTTGTCTTGCCTTTGTCGCCAAAAAAGCAGACAAAAGCCCGACAATTCATCTTTCTTTCCGCCAAAACAATTATTTAAATATCCAAATCATCGACAAACTTGGCACGCTCAACAATAAACTTAAAGCGAGGCTCCGGATTTTTGCCCATCAGCCGTTCAACCATCCGCCGAGTTTCAAAAGCTTCTTCCTTGCCTTCTTCCGTGTTGGCGGTAGGAATCAAAACTTTCAAAAGCGTGCGTTTGAACTTATCCATGGTCGTATCTTTAAGCTGTGCCGCGCTCATTTCGCCCAACCCTTTAAAGCGGCTGATTTCCGCTTTCTGGTTGCCTTTGAGCTCTTTTTTCAAAATCCGATTCTTGTCGTCATCATCAAGAGCATAAAAATTCTTACCGCCGGCAGAAATTTTATAAAGTGGCGGGGTGGCAATAAACAAATGCCCGTTTTCGATCAGTTTCGGCATTTGCCGATAGAAAAAAGTCATCAACAGCGAAGTGATATGCGCACCGTCAACATCGGCATCGGTCATGATGATAATTTTCTCATAGCGAAGGTTTTCTTCCTTGTAATTGTCTTTAATCCCGCAGCCCAGAGCTTCGATCATGTCTTTGATTTCCTGATTTTGCGTGATTTTGTCGAGTGATGCGGAAGCCACATTCAAAATTTTTCCCCGCAACGGCAAAATGGCCTGTGTCATGCGGTCGCGTCCCTGCTTGGCGGACCCCCCCGCAGAATCGCCCTCAACGATAAAAATTTCGGTATCTTCGGCTGCCGCTTTGGAACAATCCGCCAGTTTGCCGGGCAAACGCAGCCGTTTGGTCGGGCTTTTGCGGTTTTGGACTTTTTCTTCCTTTTTCTTACGGCGAAATTCCGATCGCGCAATCACATATTCCATCAACGCCGCAGCATTTTCCGAATCGGAAGAAAGCCAATGGTCAAAAGAATCTTTAACCGCTTGTTCCACCAACCGCGAGGCTTTGCTTGAAGTCAGCTTGTCTTTGGTCTGGCCCTGAAACTCAGGGTCTCGGATAAAGACCGAAAGCATGATGCAGGCATCGCTTAAAAAATCTTCTCCGCTGACAGCCGCCGCTTTCTTAACATTGGCCATTTCCGCATATTCTTTCAGCCCGCGCAGGAGAGCCGAACGAAAGCCCAATTCGTGGGTACCGCCTTGCGGAGTGATAACCGTGTTACAGTATGAATGACAAAAACCGTTTTCGTCTTCAGGCCAAGTCACCGCCCACTCAATCTTGCCTTCGTCGCTTGCCAAAAGGGACTCGCCGGTAAAAGGCGTGCGGTTGACGGTGGAACGACTGCCGATCTGATAGTTGAGAAAATCGCTCAACCCGTTGGGAAAATGGAGTTCGGCTTCTGCCGGTGTGATGTCGCCGTCGGATAAAAGTTCCGGAGCACATTTCCACAAAATATGAATTCCCTTAAACAAAAAAGCTTTGGAACGCGCCATTCTATACAATTTGTTGGGCGAAAAACAGCAGTTGGCGCCAAAAATTTCCGGATCGGGACGAAAAGTGATGCTGGTGCCGCGGCGGTTAGGCGCGTTGCCAACCATTTCCAGCTTATCGAGGGGGCGTCCTTTGGCATAGTGCTGACGGTAGAGTTTGCGATCCCGCGCCACTTCAATTGTCAAGCTTTCGGAAAGAGCATTGACAACGGAAGATCCAACCCCGTGCAACCCGCCCGAAACCTTGTAGGCATTGCCGCCAAACTTGCCGCCCGAATGCAGCATGGTCATAATCACTTCCAAAGCCGATTTGTCGGGATACTTTGGGTGGAGGTCAACGGGAATGCCGCGCCCGTTATCGGTTACGGTGACGGAATAATCGGCATTCAGTGCCAATTCTATCCGGTTGGCAAAACCTGCCACCGCCTCGTCCATAGAGTTGTCGAGTATCTCTGCCACCAAATGATGCAGAGACTGTTCGTCGGTGCCGCCGATATACATCCCCGGTCGTGCCCGAACAGCCTCCAACCCTTCCAAAACCTGAATATCCTGCGCAGAATAATTATTTTCAGCTACAGCGCCGCCGTCAAATAAATCCGTCATTTTTCCCTTATCCTATAAAAGTCTGGCTTAAAGTAACGCAAAGTCCGCGTTTTGGCAAGTTTTAAGTACAAATTTTCGCTGTTTTGCCCAAAAAACACTCTCAATGGCAATCCGACAACCCAAGTTTATTGCCGCGTTTTTACCTCAAAATTTATATTTTTTCAAAATTGATGCGCGGATCGACCAACGAGTATGTCACATCACTGACAAGCTTAAGAACCAGACCGAGGAGAGCAAAAATATATAAGGTGCCGAAAACAACAGGATAGTCACGGGTCATGATCGCCTCATAGCCGAGCAGACCAATCCCGTTTAGCGAAAAAATAACTTCAATCAAAAGTGATCCGGTAAACAACATTTTAATCAACAAAGCCGGAAAACCGGCAATAACAATCAGCATTGCGTTGCGGAAAACGTGCCCGTAAAGAATCCGACTTTGGCTCAAACCCTTGGCTCTGGCGGTTAGCACATAAGGCTTGTTCATTTCCTCCAAAAAAGAGTTTTTGGTCAACATGGTCAGACTGGCAAAACCGCCGATCACCATTGCCGTTACCGGCAGTGCAATATGATGAAAATAGTCTGCTATTTTACCGCCGATGCTCATTTCATTCCAGTTGTCGGAGGTCAGCCCTCTGAGCGGAAACCATTGCAGATAGGTGCCGCCCGCAAAAAAAACGATGAGAAAAACGGCAAACAGAAAAACAGGTATTGCCGAGCCGATCACAACCGCAAACGAAGTCCACATATCAAACTTTGATCCGTCTTTAACCGCTTTTTTGATACCGAGAGGAATGGCAATTAGATAAATGATGAGCGTAGACCACAAACCGAGAGAAACAGAAACCGGCATTCTTTCAACAATCAGCTCCAAAACGCTTTTGTCCTGATAGTAGCTGCGACCAAAGTCAAAACGGGCATAATCTTTAATCATTTTCCACAGGCGGACACCGGCGGGGCGGTCAAAGCCAAACTGTTTTTCCAGCTCTTTTACCAATTCTTCAGGCACGCCCCGTGCTCCGCGGTAGGCGCTCTCTCCGGCACTCATCTGCATCTCCGCGCCCGAGCTGATCCGTGCGGTTGCGTTCACGTTCAGCCCCCGATATTTTGCCAACATATGTTCGACCGGACCGCCGGGAGCCAGTTGAACGATGGCAAAATTAACCAGCAAAATGCCCAGAAGAGTAAGCGGGATGAGAAGCAACCGTTTCAAAATATAATTGCGCATTATTCTTTTTCCTTTATCCACCATGTGTGAGGCTGAAAGCCGACTTTTAAGTTCGTTTTCGGGTGGACAAACTTGTTGTGGTAGGCAACCTGTTTTTGCGGTGCGTACCATTGCATGATCATGTAATGTTCGTTGAGCAAGACCCGATCAAGAGCACGCACATAAGCCCGATAGTCTTCCTTGCTCCGCGCGGCAAGCATACCGTCCAACAATTCGTCAACTATCGGGTTTTTGATGCCGATCAGATTGAAACTGCCGTTCGTTTCGGCACTGGCGCTGCCCCAAAATTCTTTTTGTTCGTTACCCGGCAAGCGACTGATGGGAAAGGTAACGATCGCCATGTCAAAATCAAAATGATCCAACCGGTTTTTAAAAACGTTAACTTCCAAATTGCGGAAAGTGGCTTTAATGCCGATTTTTTCCAAATTTTTCAAAAAAGGCAACATCACTCTGGTAAACGAGCTGCCGTTTGCCGAGTTGCCGAGAATTTCAAATGTCAGCGGGCGGCCGGTTTTGAGGTTGGTCATGTTGCCGTCAACAAAGTCGTATCCCGCTTCTTTCAGCAGCGCAACGGCTTGGCGCAAATTTTCTCTGGCAGACAAATGACCGTCATAAACCGGATTGCTCGGCGGTGTGTCAAAAACGCTTTGCGGCAGCCGATCTCGGTATTGTGACAAAATTTCTCGTTCGCGCCCCTGTGGCAGACCGAGCGCTTCCATGCCGCTGTTGGTAAAATAGCTGTTTAAACGTTCGTAGCGATTGTAAAACAGGTTTTTCTTCGCCCATTCAAAATTAAAAGCCAGCCCGACGGCTTTCCTTATCCGGCGGTCGGCAAACTGCGGGCGGCGGATATTGAAAGAAAAGTTTTGCAACCGCGCCGTTTCGCTGTGGGGAATTTCCTCCTTGATAATTTCGCCTTTGTCAACTTTGTCGTTGTTGTAGCCGGTTGCCCATATCTTGGCAATATACTCTTCGCGAATGTCAATGTTGCCGGAAAACAACGCCTGCAGCGTAACCGTCGTGTCTTGATAATAATCGTAGCGAATTTCATCGAAGTTGAAAAAACCGCGGCGTGCCGGCAGATCTTTCGCCCAATAGTCGGGATTGCGTTTGAAAACCAAATATTTGTTGACCTGAAAATCGGTCAACACATAAGGACCGCTGCCCAACGGCGCTTTCAGATAAGGCTTGCCAAAGTCTTTTCCCTCCCAGTCTTTGGCGGAAAAAATCATCATCTGCGACAAGATCAGAGGCAGTTCTTTGTTGTTGCTGCCTTCTCTAAAGTGGAATCGAATATGGTGTTGATTGAGTTTTTCCACCTTTTCAACATCGGCATAATAGATTTTATACAGCGGCGCACCTTTTTCCACCAAGCTGCGGTAACTGAAAATGACATCGTCGGCGGTAATCGGCGAGCCGTCGGCAAACCGAGCGCGCTCATCGAGAATAAACCCGACAAAAGTGTCGGTCAGCTCAAATTGTTTGGCAATCAGCGGGTAGGCGGTGGTTATGTCGTCATCGGGAACCACGGCCAGCGAATCCAAAGTGAGAGCCGCGGCCTGTGTGGCGGCAATCCCCTTAAAGATAAAAGGGTTGAAATTGTCAAAGGTGCCGTATGCGGGCAGCACAATCCGTCCGCCTTTGCGGGCGTTTGCATCTGCATAATCAAAATGTTGCCAACCGTGAGTATATTTGGGGCTGCCGTAAAGAGCAATATGATCGGATTTGACCGGCAAAGCCGCCTGCGCAAAAACAGGCAACAACATCAGGATAACGGTCAGGACAAGCTTAACAATCCTGTTTGGCGCCATTTTCGGCTTTTGTGTTTTCATCGCTCCCGCTCTCCGGATTCTTTAATTTTTTCAGTTCTTCCTGCAACTTCGCAATGGTTTCGTTGGTACCGGCAAAAGCAAACTTATTGTCCGCCCCTGATTCTCCGACACCGTTGCCGACTTCTTCCGCATTCATCATTTTATAAAGCCGCGAATCGTTATGGGGTGCCGTATCTGCCAGTTTGCCAAAGCTGCGTTCAAGAGCCAAAGTCAGCGGATCGATCTCCGTTTCCGGCTGTCGGGGCTGCTCCGGTATTGGTTTGCGTTTAAACAAATTGCTGAATTTGGGAAAGAAAGAAGCTTTGTCAGCCGTTTCGCTTTCATCTTCGCCGCGAATTCCCGCACCGGCAAACATTCTCTCAATTTCATCTTCAACACTTGCCGTTTCCTCTTCAACTTTTGTTTCTGCTTCGTCTTTCGGGGCAACAAGCATGGCCGGTTCTGTTTCCTGTTTTGCCTGATGCGCCGATTTTGCATCGGTTTCCGCAACAAGAGGCTTGTCTTCCGCAATCACTCTTTCTTCTTGCCGCGTTTCCGTATTGACAACCTCATCTTCGCCGAATAGTTCCGCCAGATTCAATTCTTCCAGTTCTGCCAGTGGATCTTCTTCGTCGTTTTTCTCTGTCGTTTCGTTGTTCTCGGCCTGCGTTGCCGGCACAATTCTCAATTCCGTATCGGCAAACAATTCCGGTTCTGCCGTTGCTGCCGTTTCTGCCGCGGTGTTTTGCTGCAACCGATCGGCAAGCGGTGCCAAAATGGCAAATGCCTTACCGAGGGCACCGGTTTCTATAACCGAAAGAAACATCTTTTCCCGATCATGGCTTTTCAAGAGATCGAGCAGTCGGGCATAGCGCGCGCAAAATTCGTTGATCGTGCCGCGCAACAGATTTTCTCTGAGTGCCGCCCGATACAAACGGTTGTCAAAATCGACACTGCCGTTCTGCAGGCTGATTAACGCTTTGGCAAAACTCCATTTGTTGCCTTTTTCGGTCGTTGACCATAGCCTTGCCGCTTCGGAATCGCTGATAAAATTATATCGCTGCAGCATATCTGCCAGCAAACTGTTGAGCTCGTTGACAAACAATTCGGTCTGGCTTAGAACAAAATGGTTTTCTCCGCTTTGCCGCGCTTGCCACAACATTCTTGCGGCCATTTCAAAAAACTCCTGATTCTGTTTAATCTGAGCCTCAATGTTTTTGAACTGTCTTTGCAGATTTTTTTCGTGGCGAAAACGGTAAAACGCATTCCAAACCATCCAGATGACAAACAGCGGCACCACCGCAAGCAACGTATAAACCGCAAGATCGGTCAAACCGAGTGCCGACAGCGAAACCCCGTTTAAATGCGAATAGATGTAAGTTCCCATATACATAAGCCACGAGATGCTCAGGAACACGGCAGTAAAGAAGCAGAAAGTAAGCACGGCGTTTTCTCCTTGGTTCAAACAAAACATATTTTTGCCATACTAATTGCATTTGCCCGATATTTCAATCAAATATTTTGCCGCCGCCGGCGTTCTTGCGGC
>JAHHRI010000052.1 GCA_020025875.1 Alphaproteobacteria bacterium
AAAGGCGGCGCGCCATCAAGACAAACTTTAAGCCGCTATCTCCCCTTACGAAAGGCCGCGCGCCATCAAGACAAACTTAAGCTGCTATCTCCCCTTACGAAAGGCAGCACGCCATCAAGACAAACTTTAAGCCACTATCTCCACGACCACGGCAAGCCAAAACAAAAAGACACCGGTTTGCCCGATGCCTTTTTGCTTATTTTTTCCCTCTTGATGTTTTATCTGAGGTTATTATACTTTTCTTGCCTCTTACACAAACAAGCCGTGCTTGAGGTTGGAAAACAACTTATTTATCAAGTGTTTCTTGCAATGCGTCCCTAATTTCATGCAGTTCTGCCACAGCTTGATCAAGCAGTGTGTGCTCGTTTGTTTCTTCGGCAAAAAAATCGTCCTGAATGGCCTCTCCCACCAAAGCCTTAATACCGCTGCTGCGAATTTCCTTTTGAGCACCTGCAATCGTCAGTCTTTTGACATATAGCAGATTCTTGATACATTTCAGTATTTCTACGTCATCCGGTCGGTAATAACGCCGCCCGCCGTTTCTTTTCATTGGTTTCAACTGCGGAAACTTTGTTTCCCAAAAGCGCAGCACATGGGTGCCGACACCGAGTTCCTCGGCAACTTCGGCAATGGTGCGGAATGCGGCTTTTGACTTGTTGACAACCATGCTTATTTCTTATTCACGGCTTTGCGCATTGTTTGCGACGGCTTAAAAGAAATGACGCGACGTGAGGAGATCTCGGCTTCCACGCCGGTTTTGGGGTTTCGTCCGATACGAGGTTTTTTATCTCTTAAGGCAAACGTTCCAAAAGAAGACAACTTAACATCGTTACCGGAAGCCAGTTCATGAACAATTTCCTCCAAAACCATGTCCAAAATTTCACCTGAATCCTTACGCGACAAGCCTACTTGCTGATAGAGAATTTCGGCAACATCCGCGCGGGTAATTGTTTTCATCATATTTTCCCTCATGTTCTTTTTTTTGTTTCGTTAAAATATTGGCGCCAATATATCACAAAATATTTTAGCACCAATATACAATTCTATTATAAACAGTTTAAATACGGATCACCATTCCGCCCCAGGTAAACCCGGCACCCATGGCGCTGATGGCAATCAGATCACCTTTTTTGAATTTGCCGGCGGCAAAAGACTCTGCCATTGCCAGCGGAATGGAAGCTGCTGATGTGTTGCCGTGATGATCAACCGTCACGACCACCTTATCCATGCTGATTTCCAATTTTTTGGCAACAGAATCGATAATCCGCAGGTTTGCCTGATGAGGAACATACCAATCGACTTCGCTCATATCCACTCCTGCCATTTTCAGACTTTCTTCCACGCCCTGAACCAAACTTGGGATTGCTACCTTAAAAACTTCCTTGCCGTCCATATGAATGAAACCGGCTTGCTGATTGCAGGAGACACCCCCGTCTGAACAGAGATGTTCATATTGGCTGCCGTCGGCATAAATCTTGGTGGACAAAATGCCCCGATCAAGACTGTCGCCGTTTCCTTCCGCTGCGCGAAATATGGCAGCGCCGGCGCCGTCACCGAACAAAACACAAGTATTGCGGTCTGTCCAGTCGGTAATTTTTGAAAGCGTTTCTGCTCCGATAACCAGAGCGGTTTTGACCTGCCCCAAACGAATCATGTTGTCGGCAATTTGTGAGGCATATACAAATCCGGAACACGCGGCATTAACATCCATTGCCGGCGTGCCGGGGGTTAGCCCCAAACGTTTTGCCAATTTGGCAGCCGTGGCAGGGAATGTGTTGTCCGGAGTGATGGTAGCCACAATCACAAAATCGATTTCCCGATTGTCAATACCTGCGTTTTTAATTGCCATCAGCGCTGCTTCATACGACAGATCGGAGGTTGTTTCTTTTTCTGCGGCAATATGGCGGCTTCTTATGCCGGTGCGGGTACTGATCCACTCGTCGTTGGTTTCTACCATCTTCGACAGATCGTCGTTCGTAAGTATTTTGGCCGGAAGCTTATATCCCGTACCAATTAATTGAGATCGAATGACCGTCATACATAGTATCCTTCATAAATGCTTTCTTGATTTAATTCGTCCAAATCAATTTTTTCAATTTCTTTTCTGATCGTTGCCACAAAATCCTGACGCACCAGCTTGGCGGCATTTTCAACCGCGACAGCATAGCCGACGGCATCGGTACCGCCATGGCTTTTAACCGTCAGCCCGTTTAGCCCGATCAACATAGCACCGTTGTACAAACGGGGATCCATACTCTTTTTGATTTTATAAATGACACCAAGCATAAACGGCAGCCCGATTTTTGCAAAAATCGAACGTTTAATCACCTTTTTAATCAGACGGACAACCAAACGTGCCGTGCCTTCGGTTGTTTTCAGCGCCACGTTTCCGGTAAAACCGTCGGCGACAATAACGTCTGCAACGCCATTGGCAATTTCGTGCGGTTCGATATAGCCGGTATAATTGATGTCTATTTGCGAATTATGAAGCATACGCGAGGCCTGGCGAATTTCTTCTTTGCCCTTCATGGCTTCTGCGCCAATGTTCAGCAGCGCCACTTTGGGCTTTGGCAAATCTAATGCATGTTTGGCAAAGACGTTACCCATAATGGCAAATTCTGCCAAATTGATGGCATCACATTCGGTATTGGCACCAAGATCGAGCATAACATAGCGACCGTTTAAATGCGGCATCATGGTAACAATCGCCGGACGATGGATTTTCTGCATGGTTTTCAAAACCATTTTGGAAATAGCCATTAACGCACCGGTGTTGCCGGCAGAAACGATTGCTTGAGCGCGACCGGAGCGAACGGCATCAATCGCCATATACATACTGGTGTTGCGGTTACGAATCACCTGAGAAGGTTTATCTTCGTTTTTGACTCGTTCTGCGGTATGGCAAACTTTGCATACCTTTGTCAGCTTGGGATACTGCTTGAGCAGCGGCATAATTTTAGCCTCGTCCCCAAACAAGAGAAAACGAGCGTCAGAATTCCTTTTAGCGGCAATATTTAGCCCCTCAATGACGACTCGAGGGGAATTATCTCCCCCCATCGCATCAATAGATATAACCAGATTATCAGACAAAAGTGTGCTCCATCCAGTTCTATGACAGTTATAATTTATTCGGCTGCTTTCTTAGCAACGACTTCGCGTTTGTCGTATTGACCACAAGACGGACAAACGTTATGAGGTCTTTTCAACTCACCGCAGTTGGGGCATTCATGATAAGCATTTGCACCCAATGCATCGTGCGAACGGCGCATATCGCGACGAGATTTTGAAGTTTTATGTTTTGGTGTTGCCATTTTCTTATTCTTTTCAAAAAAACATTGTTATCACAAAAAATTTCAGGAAAAGCAATACTACATTTTTTTACAAATTGCAACTTATTTCGCATATTCCCGAAATGGTTAATCGTCTTTTACTCAACTTTTTCGCATTTGGCAAGCATAATTTTTTATTTCTTCAGTTTTGCCAACACATCAAAAGGATTATTTTTTGCTTCCGAGTGATCGTCAAATTCCTGCTCAAAGACAAAAACTTCTCCCGGACGACGCGGATAATCATCCAAACGCAACGCTATTTGCTCTATCACAATGTCAACCAAATCGATCTGACCGCCGACGACCACATCCGGCAGCTCCGCCGTCCACTCCGCCCTTTCCTCTCGCTGGCTGTCGTAGGTGGCTGCCGTATCAAAACGAAGGGAAAAGTCAAAATCGTAATCTTGCGCAAACAATTCCAGCGAAACCACACTCTCCAACTCCAACCGTGCGGAAACATGACCGCTGAGCTCAAGCAAATTGTCCGCATGATGATTTTTCAGCCGAATATCGGCATCCAGCCGTTTGACAGCGACAACCTGAAGCACTTCCGCCAGATAAAGCAGATCGTTTTTTTCTGCCCGCAAGTGATAATGTTGATCTGTTTGCGGCAGTTCGGCAACAATCAACGGATATGAAAATTTTTTTTGCATAAATATATTCCTCATGTTATATATGTCTGACAAATTGGAATCTATAATGATGAGGATACATGATGATGTCAACTAACAAAATCTTTTTTTTAAGCATGATTCTGTTTGGGCTTTCCGCCTGTGCCAAAGACACATTCATCACCTATACCGGCAATATGCCGTCCGAAGAAAAAATTGAACGTCTGGCGCCGGGGATGAACAGAGAACAGGTGCGCGAACTTTTGGGTTCACCTTCTTCCGTCGTTTCGCTTGACCGCGACACATGGATCTATATGTCGGCAGAAATCGAGCAGATCGCTTTCATGCGTCCGGAAGAAACCAAACGTCGCCTGCTGGTTGTTAAGTTCAACGATCTCGGCAAGGTTGCAGACATCAAACATATCGACAAATCGAAAGGGCGGGAAATTCTTCCGAGTGAGCAAAAGACCTCCGCTCCCGAACAGGAACAGGGCTTTTTCCGCAAATACTTCGGCGGCGTGGGGCAAATCACTCCGTTTGGCGGTCCCTCTAACATTGACGAACAATAAAAAATTCCCGAACCATTTTGGGAACCTTTTAGCCGCTGATTTTCGGAAACTTTTTAGCTGCTGATGCCTTTTTTGCCGTTGTGCGCCGGATGACCTTTGCCGATGCCAATCACCCTTGCAGGCAGACGGACAATCGGACTTGCGAAGCCGACAGAAATATCGTGCCGACACTTTTTTCTATCAGCCGCAAAATCCAGAGGCTTCTTGCTGAACACCGTCAGACGCTGTTTTTAGGCTGGCATTACTTGTCTTTCGCTATGGGGCGGGAGCTGTTAAACACCCCCTTCGTTTGAGAAGGGCTGCCGTTGCGGGCGCGTCCTTCATCTTTGGCATTTTGCTTGTCTCCCCGCATTAGGAGCGGACTTGGCAACACTTTTCCTCTCCGCCATGCGCCGTTGCGGTCTTTCGCTGTGGGGCGGGAGCTGTTAAACACCCCCTTCGTTTGAGAGGGGCTGCCGTTGCGGGCGTGTCCTTCATCTTTGGCATTTTGCTTGTCTCCCAGCAGGCTTGGCAACACTTTTCCTCTCCGCCATGCGTCTCTTCCGAACCATGTGCCGGCTCCGTGGTTCTTTCATGGATAGTCCCTTGTAAACCAAAGAGCGGTCAAAATCAT
>JAHHRI010000053.1 GCA_020025875.1 Alphaproteobacteria bacterium
ATCACCCCAAAAAACACCTCATCATTTAAAAAAGCACCTTTTTTCATTTTTTTAAAAATGAGCAAAAACACCTCATTTCCTGCCATTTTTATACATTTTTTAATCAAATTTGC
Organism: Alphaproteobacteria bacterium; assembly: GCA_020025875.1. GTDB lineage: Bacteria > Pseudomonadota > Alphaproteobacteria > RF32 > CAG-239 > JAFUYI01. Next base: position 114 of record JAHHRI010000053.1, read on the forward strand.
GTGTTTTTTGAATATTTTTGTTGTTTTTATACCAAAGGTGGTTTATGAATCTGCTTTAATTAACCTGTTTTTTTTAACTATCATAAAGTGAGAATTTTAAAAATGTCCGATCACATTGATACCAAAATCGTCAGCAGACTGGCCGCCATTCTGACAACAAACGATTTAGCCGAACTGGAATACGAAACAGAAACCTGCCGAATCTCTCTGATTAAATCGCGCGCGCCGCTGCCGACGGCACCGGTTCCTTTTGCGCCCGTTGCCGCTCCGGCTCCTGCCGCACCCGTTGCCGTGCCGGCTGCCGACACGACAAGCGCACCGCTTGCGGACAAAGCCGCCGATATAGCCGATCTGCCCGGCTGCGTAAAATCTCCGATGGTCGGCGTGGTTTATCTGTCAAGTGATCCGAACACGCCCAACTATGTCAAAATCGGCGATACCGTTTCTCAGGGCGACACCGTCTGCCTGATAGAGGCAATGAAAACTTTTAATCCGGTCAAGGCTCACACCAACGGAAAAGTCACTAAAGTTTTGGTTGAAAGCGGCGATCCTGTCGAATACGGCGAACCCCTGATCGTCATCGAATAAGCCATTTTTAGCCCAAAGGAAAATGTTATGTTTGAAAAAGTACTGATTGCCAACCGCGGAGAAATTGCCCTGCGCATTCATCGTGCTTGCCGTGAAATGGGCATTCGCACCGTGGCGGTGCATTCCGAAGCAGATGCCAACGCCATGCACGTCCGTTTGGCAGACGAAGCCGTCTGCATCGGCCCGTCACGTTCAATCGATTCTTACCTAAACAAATCTGCCATTATTTCCGCCGCACTCGTTACCGGCGCCGATGCCATCCATCCAGGGTTTGGTTTCCTGTCCGAAAATGCAGACTTTGCCGAGATGGTTGAAGAACACGGCATTACGTTTATCGGCCCGACCGCTGCTCAAATGCGCAAAATGGGCGACAAAATCACTGCTCGCCAAGCGGCAATCGAAGCCGGTATTCCGGTAACTCCGGGGTCTCCTTCGCTCGACACTTTGGAGGAGGCAAAAAAATGGGCGCACGAAATCGGCTATCCGGTTATTATCAAAGCCAAAGACGGCGGCGGCGGCAAAGGGATGAAAGTGGCTTTCAGCGATGATGACATCAAAGAAGCCTATACCATGGCGCGCGCCGAAGCCAAGGCAGCTTTCCCGACCGATGTGGTTTATATGGAAAAATATCTGCAAAAACCCCGTCATATCGAAATGCAGATCCTTGCCGACAAATATGGCAACGTTGTTCACTTAGGCGAACGCGACTGCTCCATTCAGCGCAACAACCAAAAGGTGATTGAAGAATCTCCCTCACCGGCACTCAATCAGGCACAGCGTGAGGAAATTGGCGAAATCGTTCGCAAAGCAATCGGCAAAATCGGCTATTTCAACGCCGGAACGCTGGAATTTTTGTATGAAGACGGCAAATTCTACTTCCTTGAGATGAACACCCGCCTACAGGTAGAACACCCTGTAACCGAGGCTGTCAGCGGCATTGATATCGTGCGCGAGCAAATCCGCATTGCCAGCGGAGCCACCCTCGGATTTGAGCAAAAAGACATCTGCTTTAACGGTCATGCCATCGAGTGCCGAATCAATGCCGAAAATCCGGAAACATTTACCCCCTGCCCCGGAAGAATCACCGAATGGCACGCACCAGGGGGGCTTGGCGTGCGGGTAGATTCGGAAATTTATTCCGGCTATTCCATTCCGCCGTTTTACGACAGCATGATTGCCAAGCTGATAGTCCATGCGCCGACGCGCAATGCCGCCATTATGCGTATGCGCCGCGCATTGGAAGAATTTGTTATTGAGGGTGTGCAAACCACTATCCCGCTGCATCAGGAGCTGATTTCCCAACAGGAATATATTGACGGTATGTACAACATCCATTGGTTGGAACATTATATGAAAGACAAACAAAAGCAAAAATAAACTTGAACAAAAAATCTCCTTTGAGTAACTTCAAAGGAGATTTTTTTATAAAAGCGAGAGCCGAAAAAGACAAAGCTCCGTGCCGACAAACAAAAAAACAAATTCTGCCTTTTTTCTGCCCAAGATTGCGCTTTTTATCCGCCATACCCCGGCAACGATTCCTTATTGTCGTCATAAAGTTTCAGCGCTTCCCTGATTGTCTTTTTGGCATCATCGGGGCCAAGAAATGTTTCGATAATCACTTCCTTGTTTTCAAGGATTTTATAATCCTCAAAAAAGCGTTTCAGCGTTTTCAGACAATGCGGCGGCAGTTCATCAATCGAGGTATAGTGATTGTATTCCGGATCATCAACATGCACGGCGATAATTTTATCGTCCGGTTCTCCTTGGTCAATCATCTTCATCACCCCGATCGGCCTTGCGCGCACAACCGTCAGCGGCAAAACAGGCTCCTGCCCCAGCACCAAAATATCCAGCGGATCGTTATCACCGCAATAGCTGCGCGGGATAAAGCCATAATTGGCGGGATAATGCACCGCGCTGTACAAAATGCGATCCACCTTCAACAGACCGCTCAATTTTTCCAATTCGTATTTAACATTGGAGCCTTTCGGAACTTCAATAATGGTGTTGACAATTTCCGGTCGCTCCTTACCGGCGGTCACGCCGTGCCATGGATGCAGCATTTTTTAAAAATCCTTTTCTAAAAAAACTTTTTTAAACCAATGTTGATGACAATATAATAAAACAAATTCCTTTTCAAGAGCAAGAAAACCTTTCCTCAAGACAAAAGATCAATGCCAATTAATAACACGCGCAACGCGCCGAGGTGTCCTTGACAAAGCACTCTTCACCGCAAGAAAATCTTAACAAACGCTAGCTTCGTTCTAGCGTCCTTGCCGCCTACATCCCGTCATCTCAGACATATGGCTTGACGGCAGAACTTTATCCCAAAAAATTTTCATTGTTCGGTAATAGTCGGGATTTTCCTTAAAATAAGACTGGATTTTGGCGCAGGCTTCCGGCGGAAAAAGCTTTTTTCCGGACATGGCGGCAACTGCCGGCAAGACATTGCCCAAAACATTAATCGGATGACGCAGTCGAACCCGATAATCGCCTCCCTCTTTTTTCTCCTTATCTATCGGTGGAAATTTTGCCATCACCGCCGCTGTCAGGCGCAGAAAAAATCGGCTTCCGTTTTCGCTGCCTTTGGCATTCACACAATCTTTCAACATTTGTTGAAAATCCTCACTGCCGCCGCTGTTGTAAACTTTTTGCAAGTTTTCGCACATCAAAATCACTTCTTCGTTTTCCGGCATATTCGGCAGCGGCCGTTTAAAATCGGTCTGCCATTTCTTATAGCGCGCCTCTTGCCAAGGGGTCTGATCCAGCAGTTTTGGCTGACGAAAATCAAAAAAGCCGTTCAATGCCTGACGGCGTGCCTCTTTGCGGATTCGCCATTCGTCGGTCAAAGGTGCATTTTGATCCATGGCGCTGACCACCGCCGGATCGTAGCCGGCCTTAAACAACATCTGCACGGCGTTCAGATCACAGGCGGCTTCCTCGTTTGCCGACAGCGCACGCACCCTCTCGTTTCCGTGCTGCCACATGAGGTGAGACAATTCGTGACCGAGAATAAAAGCCAGTTCGTCTTCGCTTTCAACGGCCGCCAATTTTTCCCGATTAAACATGACGACAAAATCATTACCCGAAAGGTCTGCGGAATCCAACCGATATTGGCAACTGCAGATTCGTGCCGGACTGCTGTCGGGACGATCTTGCAAATAAAAACCTATTCTGTATTTGTTCGGCAGGCTTTCCCCATCCGGCAAAGCAGCGGTCAGTTTTTTCGCCACGCTGCCGGCAAACTCGGCAAAAGCCTTGGCGCCACGGTCACTTAAAGGCACTAAGCGGTTAAAACGCGCCAGATCGACATCAGGCAACACCGATCCGTTTTGATTCTTTTCCATTATTCTCTCTTTATTTGTCAAACTTGTGCAAAAGTATAGCATTCGAAAACGAAATATGTCAAAATCAAAATCTCAAATAATCGGATTATACGCCCATTGTAGCAACGCCTGCCGTTGACGCGTTCGGCAGGAAATATCCATCGGCATACAATTTTTTTCCACTTGCGCCATGTGCCGGCGGAATGAACGCCATCGTTTGATTTGCACCTCATCAATTTGCGGCAGTCTGCGCCCGTAATAATAACGGCAATACCATTGAAACCAGCCGCGAACATCAGGTTCGACAATCCAACCTCGCCGCTGCCATTCTTTGAGAGAAAGTCGCGATTTAACACCAAAATAATTATAAAGCGGATTGCTTTTTTCCGGTGATAAAATGGCATGTTCAAACCAACTTTGCGGAAATTCTTCCCAACAGTCCGTCATATATTTTCCCTCAAACACGCCCATGGCCAGCATCTGGATCGGCGTAAGTTCCGGCTTAAAATCGGGATGAAAGTTCTTGCCTTCCGCTTCTGTCAGCATATAACGGTAGTTTTTTTGCATCTTGTCATTAACCACCACCTCTGTCGGCTCCCGTTTAGCCACAATTGCCGCACGACAAATTTGGCAATGTTGCGGCATTTCCAAAGTCGATTCGTCTATCCCTGTTTCCTGCACAATCCGGTTCCTCCTGCCTATCTGCACCTTTTTCCTTCAAAAAAAACATATAATCTGTTTTTTGCGCTTTTGAATATTGATATAATATATTTGTTGTTACTACTGTATTGATTATTAGTATAT
>JAHHRI010000054.1 GCA_020025875.1 Alphaproteobacteria bacterium
GATAATTATATTTGCGTAGATAAATCATATAAGTCAATAAAAAAACAAAATAATTTATTAAAACAATATTAATCATGTAATGTTAAGCTTTTGGGCAAAACTAACAACGGAAGCAAACCATGCAGACCATCGAAAACACTCAAGATCTCAGCCTGCTTTGTCAAAGGCTGTCTCAACACCCCTATATTACCGTAGACTTGGAATTTATCCGTGAAAAAACCTATTTTCCGCTGCTTTGCCTCATTCAGGTTGCGTCCGAGGAAGAAACCGCCATCATCGACCCGCTGGCAGAAGGCATAGACTTGCACAGTTTCTTTATGCTGATGAAAAACCAAAATATAACCAAAGTGTTTCACTCTTGTCGACAAGATGTCGAGATCATTTTTGAACTGTCGGGGATTATACCTCACCCTCTGTTTGACACTCAGGTGGCGGCCATGGTCTGTGGATTTGGCGAAAGTATCAGCTACGAACGACTGGTCAAAGCCGTTTTGGATATTGAGCTGGACAAAACCGATCGTCTGTCCAATTGGCAGCACCGTCCGTTGGACAAACATCAACTGGAATATGCTGCCGGTGATGTCACTCACCTGCTTAAAATCTACCGTCATCTCAAAGAAAAAATGACCGCCGGCGACAGGTTGCATTGGATTGACGAAGAAATGGAAATACTTTCCCGAAGCACCACCTATATGATGCCGCCGGAAGAAGCATGGCAAAAAATTCGCTATCGTTCGCACAATGCCAAAGTGCTATCGGCGTTAAAGGCGCTTGCCGCATGGCGCGAAAACCGTGCCCGAGAAAAAAACGTGCCCCGCCAGAGCATTCTCAAAGACGACTTTTTGGTCATGATTGCTGCCGCCTGCCCCAAAAGCAGGGAAGATCTGCTGCAAATCAGAGGGATGCGTAAGGATATCGCTTCCGGAAAATTGGCAGACGAAATGCTTGATGTGCTTGAGCATATGAGCATTGACAACAAACTGCCCAAACAGCTCAAAAACGAAAACATCAACGCCATACCCGCGCTTTACGAACTCCTAAAAATGTTGTTAAAAATTGTTTCTCAGCGCGAAGGCGTGGTTGCCAGACTAATTGCCAACGACACCGTTTTGCAAAAATTGGCGGCCTACAAAGACAAAGGCAATCAGGCATTATATGGTTGGCGATATGACATTTTTGGCAGCGAAGCACTCAAACTGCGCAACGGCGAGCTTTCCATCCGCTACAATCCGGAAAAGAAAAACGTCGAATTTAGCGACGTCAGCTGTGAGAAGCACGTCTGATACGGTCATTAATTGCCAAACCGATACCGTTTTCCGGAATCGGGGCAATGGCCAATGTGCGCTCTCCGGCAAGGGCGTCGGCTCGGCGCAAGAAAGCAAACAGGTTGGCTGCCGCCTCGCACAAATCGCCGCCGGGGCTCAAATTCAGATCCCCTTCCCGCTCACCAAAACCGATAAAAAACTCGTTTGCCTCTGCCCGTTCGGCATTAATCCTGAGCTTATGCCCCGGAGCATAATGACGCAACAGCTGCCCCGGCGCACTTGGTCGATCCGGTTCTCCGTGAGAAATCAACACTTTTTCGTTTAAGAAATCTTCTATTTCCTCCAGCGTCGTGCCGCCGGCTCTGAGCAGCACCGCATTTTTGCCGGTTACGTCCAGAATAGTCGATTCCACCCCGACGGCGCAAGCTCCGCCGTCCAATATCATATCCACGGCCTCCCCCAAACCATCATAAACATGCCGAGCTGTCGTCGGACTCACCGATTTGAAAATATTGGCTGAAGGTGCCACAATCGGCCTGCCGCTCAGGCGTATCAAAGCCGTTGCCACCGGATGGTTCGGCATTCTGACGGTTGTTGTCGGCAATCCGGAGCAAGCCAGCTCCACTCCCGCATTCTGCCCTTTACGTTTCAGCACCATGGTAAACGGCCCCGGCCAAAAACGTTGCGCCAATGCCAACGCCCGCTCATCGGTTAAGGCATAGTCCGGAAGCGCATCAAAATCGGCAATATGGGAAATCAGCGGGTCAAAAGTCGGGCGCCTTTTCACCGCAAAAATTTTTGCCACGGCTTTGGCATCATACACGTTGGCACCCAGTCCATATACCGTTTCCGTCGGCATCGCCACCAGCCCGCCGCGTTGGATCACTTCTGCCGCTTGGGCAATATTTTCTTCATTAGCCGGATAGATGTTGCTCATTGTTTTTCTTCTCATCAAAATGTCAAATAAGGTTATCAAAACATTTGTTTGGTCACATGGCTAACGGCCGCCCTTACCGCCGCGGCGAATATATTTGTCGGGCGTTTTTTCTCGTTTGCCGTTTGGTATCATGCTGCCAAAAAGGAAACTCATCTCCGCCAACTTGTTCAGATAAGTCTGATTGTCTTCCGACGACCGCATCGGGAACAACCGCCGTTCCGGATTGGAAAAATCGTGTGCGACATAGGTTTCAAAGTTCAAGATACAGGCGGCATGATCGGGCACCATGATTTTTTCAAAATAAAGTTTATCGTCGATCATTTTGGCCAGTTCCAACTGATGCAGCCAACGGTGAAATTTCTTTTCGATCAGACACAGTTTATTAAAACTATTCACTTCGCTCAAACTGGCCACATTGTTCGGGGAATAAACAGGGATGGTATGATGACGGTCAAATTCCGGACCTTCGATTCTTTTGCCGTTTTCATCATAAACCTCCACGCCCCAAGCTTCGCCGCTTTTGCGCATTTTGTCAACCAAAGCTGCCGTATAGCGTGGATCTGTCCCGTTTCGGTTCAACATTTCCCGAAATTCGGTTTCTCGGGCATTGATAAAAGTTTTGATAAACGACTTACGTTCGCGATAACGGGCAAATTCTTGCCCGCAATTAGTGCGGACAAAATCGCGAAAATCGTTGATCTTCATGGCCTTAACCAAATTCGGCGGCAACTGTTGTTCGTTTAGCCGCTCCAACAGCGATTTTTCTACCGAACGATAAGTCGGAAACTCGCACATATCCCGCCACGCTTTGTTTTGCTTCAACGCCTTGACATAATCATTGCTTTCGTAGCTTTCCAAACCGGCATTTTTCAGAGCGTAGCGATAATGGAAAGAAAGAAAATTTTTATCCACCGCATAGATATCGCCGCCGCAATCATCACGGATCAGCAACTTATATTCTGGCGCAATCGGCTGTTCGGGGGTTGTTATGCCGGTATAATTATTGTTGTAAAGGTAGCGGCGCAGCAGCTTACGCATTTTTTCCTTCGGCTCGCCTTCCGGCAGTTGCCGAAAAATATTCATCGCCCGACTGATTGTTTCTCTGGCAAAAGCTAGATATTTCAGATATTCTACCGTTTCTCTGCGAGATTTATTAGCCACAACGCCGCTCCTTTTGTTGATTTTTGTCACATTATAATCTGTTTTTTTCAAGAAGTCTAACAATATT
>JAHHRI010000055.1 GCA_020025875.1 Alphaproteobacteria bacterium
TGCAGTGCGGCTTGCTTCTTTCAAATTTCTCTTTTGCCATCTGTGCTTCTTCCTATTTGTGTTGTTAAAACCAAAATCTTGATCAAAAATTTGGAGCGGGTGAGGGGAATCGAACCCCCGTCATAAGCTTGGAAGGCTTCTGCTCTACCATTGAGCTACACCCGCGCAAAAAATGTTTTTGCATCAAGCCAGTCGAATTAAAAAAATGGTGGAGGGGGAAAGATTCGAACTTTCGTAGACTAAAGTCGACGGATTTACAGTCCGTTGCATTTGACCGCTCTGCCACCCCTCCATTGAAAAACCCGACTGAGGGAAAGGAACTGACTTCCTTTTGCAAATTCCATTCTTGCAAATAATAGCATTTTACCGAGAATGTCAACACCTTTTTTGTTTTTGATTGTAGATTTTTATTTCCGCCGCTTGCAGAGCCTCCGGCGTACCGATATGAAAAAACGCCGCGTCATTGATAACAAAACCAAGCCTACCGCGGATTTGCGCCAAATCAAAGAGGTCTCGAAGGGAAAAATTTTTGCGTGATTCTTCTGCAAAAATTGTGCGGTTGACAATTGAAATGCCGCCGAACATATAGGGGTAGCCCGTGGTTTTGGCGGCGTTGCGTTCTATTTTTCCGCTGCCATCGATACGGTAGTCGCCGATACCTTTGTCGCCGCAGACATCTTTTATATCTTGCAACAGCAGCAAAATATCATATTTTTTCTCGTCCCACGCGTCCATCATACGCCAAAGCACCGGTTTGTAACCGCGCTCAATAAAAAAGACGTCGCTGTTGCAGACAAAAAAGGCCGGATCTTTTAACAAAGGCAATGCTTTTTTGACGCCGCCGCCGGTTTCCAACGCTTCGCTTTCTTCGGAAAAAATAAGCTTGAAGTCTTGGTGGTTGGTTGTCAGGTGGCTGCGAATCATATTGCCTTTGTAACAAAGATTGACAACGGCATTTTTAATGCCAATTTCTTTTAGACGATCAAAATTGTAGTCAATCAACGCTTTGTTGTCGACTTTTATCAACGGTTTGGGCAGAGATTCGGTCAGATGTCCCATTCGTATACCGCGTCCGGCAGCCAATATCATGGCTTGTGTAAACGGTTTTTTGGTCGGCGCACGTCGCAACTCTTGCGGTAGGTATGTGTTGAGCCAATTCCCGATTCTTGACAGTTTGGGGTATTGAAGCAGTTGTTCCAGCATTTTCCAGATCTGGGGAATATAATTTAAATAGTGGTTTTTGCCGTTGACCATCGAGAGAGTGGTAAAGCGCCCCAATACGCGCAAGTGGCGAAACAGAGAAAGAAAAGCAAAAGAATCTTCAAAATCTTCTCGGCGGACATTTTCCAGAGTGTTGAAAAAATCATCTTTAACCCGACAAATAACTTCCGCTGAAGCTGAGCGGCGGTCGGCGGCAAGCAAGCTCACAATGTCGTAAGTGAGCGGTCCCCACATAGCATCCTGAAAGTCGATAATTGCACATTTTTTTTCGTTATCGGGCAACATAATATTGTCAATGTGATAATCCCACAGCACCAGTCGGTTGGGTACCCGATATGCCAATTCCGTCAGCTGATCGACCATTGTAAAAAATTCCGCGGCGGCTTGCGGCGGCAACGGGTGTCCGGCAACCATCGGAAAATACCATTCGGTAAACAGACGCAAATCTTCCGCAATTTTGCGGCGGGAGAGTTCGCCGACACATGGCGGGCGCTTGCGAATGGCGGCAACTTCGGCAACAGCGAGAGCCGCCATGCGGTATAGCTGATATTCGTTATTTGCGGTCAGGCGTTTGGCAACCGTGTCGTCGCCTAAGTCTTCCAACAGCAAAAAACCTTCGGTAAGGTTTTGGGCTTTTACTTCGGGTACATAAACCCCGTGAGCGCGAAGAAAAACGGAAAGTTCGACAAACTCCCGAGGGCGGCAGCGACAGCCTTCGTCGTCCATCACAACCAAGCTGCCGCCGTCGGCAAAATGAAGGCGATAATATTTGCGGCTTGAGGCGTCGGTTGAAAGCGGGCTTAAGGTAAAAGCGGTGCCGTTTGCGCAGATGTCGGCAAATTCGTTTAATTTTGCCGAACGGTCCAGATTTTCCATTGACCACAACTCCTGAAATGTTATTATTCTTTAAATTCGGAGCTTAGGCTTTAAGCTTTAAAATATCATTAAAAGCAAAAGGAGAATCGATGAAGTATAAATATGCGGTGTTTGACTGGGACGGTACGCTGGCGGACACCTATCCGGTGATTGCGGCGGCATATAATTATACTTTTGATAAAATGGGACTGCCGCAAATTGCTTATGATGAAATGAAACGGATGACCTCGGCTTTGCAAAACAAGGATACCCTCGGGTATATTTTTAAACAACGGAAAGATGAAGCCGCCGGCTATTTTTACGAATATATCGAAAAGTTTCATGCCGATCGGTTGGCGCCGATACCC
>JAHHRI010000006.1 GCA_020025875.1 Alphaproteobacteria bacterium
GTCTGAACGGCGCCGAAAAGTCCGGCGGCAATCAACAAAATCCATATTTTTTTCATCTTATTCTCCTAAAGTTATCGGTTTGATATATATCTTTTACTCCAAAACCGCTGTTTTGGCAAAGAAATAATAAAATTGTTAAAAAAATCTCGTCGGGTCTATTTTTTTGTTGCTTTTTAATATCGGTAGAATATATATAAAAGATATCTTCTGCGGGTATAATTCAATGGTAGAATGAGAGCTTCCCAAGCTTTTAATGCGGGTTCGATTCCCGTTACCCGCTCCACTCTTGCATATGACAGAAACGAAAAACCAAGCCCTTAAAGGGCGGTGGCAAAGAGCCTTTTATGTTGTTGACATTATCTCGGTGTCGTTATAATCTGCTTTTCATGAAAAAACGTATCTACATACTTGCTGTCGCGGCGTTTTTGGCGGTTCAGTTTTGTTCCTTAAATCATCTCTATGATTCGGAACATTTTTTGACGCACGATTCCTCTTGTGAGCAATGCCAATTTCTCGATCAATTCAGCAGCACCGATGTTCCCGCCGCCATTGTGCCGACGCAAGTTTCTTTCGTTTATCTGCCCATGCCGGAAACCGATATTCCTTCGCTCGGCAAAACGTGTTTTTCCGCCTATTTTGGGCAAGCTCCTCCGCACCTGATTTTAATGATGTGAAACTTTGTCGTATTAATTTTAAAATCAGAAGGAAATATGAACCATTTAAATGTTTACAGCGGTTCTGCCGCCATCAATGATTTTCTCAATCCGGAAAATCATTTGACTCCTCTTGTTGAATTGCCCTTATCGCTTAATCCGTTTTTGGCAGAGGGAATTCATATTTATGTCAAAATGCAGACTTTTCTGCCTTTGATGAACGTTAAATCTATCCCCGCATATCAAATGTTAAAAAATGATCGTTGTCCGGCGCGGCGGCTGGTAGAGTCGTCTTCCGGCAATATGGCTTTTTCATTAGCCGTCTTAAGCCGTTGTTTCGGTTATGAAAAAACAAGAGCGATCGTTTCGCACGAAACCAACCGAGAAAAGCTGCAAATGCTTCTGCTTGCCGGTGCGGAAACTTGGGTCAATAAAGAACCCATCTGCCCCAACCCACACTCGGCGGAAAGCGGCATTCGCATTGCCGAAAAAATGTCTCGCAAACGGGGGTGGAAAAACCTCAATCAATATGCCAACCCATCCAATCCTGATGGGCATTACGAATTGTGCGGACGGCAAATTCTCAAACAAACGAACAATGATATCCGTGTTTTTTGCACTTCTCTCGGCACAACGGGCAGTATGTGCGGCATTGCCAAACAGCTGAAAGACAAAGCCGAGGTTTTGTGTATAGGCGTGGTCAGAAAACCCAATAATCCGGTCCCCGGTCCGCGCACCTTAAATTTGTTGAAAATGATAGATTTTGACTGGCAACAACTGACTGACGAAGTTGTTGAAGAAGGAACGGTACACGCCTATACTCAAAGTATGTTATTGTGTCGTGCGGGTATTCTTGCCGGACCAAGCACCGGACTTTCGCTTGCCGGATTGTTGAAATATCTGCGGAAAGAAAAGTTGAAAAACGACTTTGCCGATCTGAAAAAAGAGCGCGCCGAAATAAATTGCGTGATATTGGCTTGTGATTTGCCTTTTTTGTATCTGGACGAATATTTTAAATATCTTCCGCGCAAATGTTTTCCGAAAATTTTTCATCAGGAGCTTTTATCCGTCTCTCTCGATTTTCAAACACACCATCAACAACAGACGGAAATTTCCGCCTCGTCGGTCATGAAGCTTGTTTTTGGTTGCAGCGCTGCCCGTTTGTGGAAGCAGATCAACCGACAAGAAAAAACACAAATCAATGAAAATGTCGTCGTTATTGATATCCGCGGTCAAAACCTATATGCCGGCGGGCATATACCGTCCGACATCAATATTGATGAAAATAGGCTGCTCAAAATGATAGACGATCGCTCGGAACAAATGCAGGACAAGCAGATTGTTCTGGTTTGTGACTATGGCGAAAAGTCATACTTTTATGCTAAGATATTGCAAGACAAAGGATATAACTGCCGATCATTGCGAGGCGGCTTTGCCCGTTGGTCAGAGCTCAATTATCCCCGTGTTTCCGCAACCTGTACCCTAAGGAGATAAGCCGATGGATATTGTTTACTCATTTTTTGCGGAAACGCTCAAAATTTTAGCTCTGATCTATACCGCCACATTTGCGGTCGGTCTTTTACAAGACGTGTTCAGCCCTGAGAAAATAAGAGATTACATCAAAGGAAAAAGTGTGTGGGTGGGATATATGGCGGCAATTGGCATGGGAATTTTTACCCCCTTTTGCTCTTGTTCGTCCATACCGGTTTTTCTCGGTTTTTTGTCGGCAGGTATACCGTTTGGCATTTCCGCCGCTTTTTTGATCAGTTCGCCGCTTATCAGCGAAACCGCGCTGATTCTTTTGCCTTCCGTCCCGCATCACGGGGGCTGGCTGACGGTTGTTTATATTTTGAGTGGCACGCTGACGGCTTTAAGCGGCGGCTATCTGGCAGATCGTTTTAAGCTGGAAAGCAACATCATTTTCAAATTTCCCGAAAGAAAGCCGATTTCCAGAAAACAACAGGCGGAAGCGGCAAAAATCGGCGAACGTGTCTTGTCTGCCAATTTATTTGCCTATTCTACGCTAAAAAGCATTTTTCCTTATGTGCTGATAAGCTTGGCGGCAGGATTTGCCTTTCAGCAATATTTTTCAACAAGACCGATTATGCAGCTGTATCTGCAAGGGCAAAAATGGTGGGAGGTTCCCGCGGCGGTTGTTTTGGGAATTCCCTTTTATGCCAACCACGGCGCATTAATGCCGTTTATCGACTCTATTTTGGAACAAGGTGTTGCCCCCGGTACCGGAATGGCGCTGCTGATGAGCGCCACCGCCATTTCCCTTCCGGAAATGATTTTGCTCAAAAAAATCATCAACCTGAAATTGCTCGTCTTGTTTGTCTTGTGGTTAATCCTGTTTTTTGTTTTAACCGGATATTTGCTCAACATTTTATAAAAAAGGAGAAATTGATGAAACATATTGAAGTTCTCGGCTCTTGCAGCTGCTGTTGCGGAAAAACCGAAAAAAAAATAAAGGCCGCCATAGAACGTATGCATCTGGAAGCCGTTGTCGTTTGGCAAAAAGATCTGGCGGCTACCGCACAATACAACATTATGAAAACACCTGCCGTTATTATTGACGGCACTATCGTACATGAAGGAGGCATACCAAGCGACGAACAAATCGCCTCATGGCTGGCAGAATAAGCGATAATCATGATTGATTTTTGCCAAAAAATAAGCTAAAATGTCGGCAGTTCCATTGATGAGGAAATGCCGATGAATCTTAAAGAAAAACTCAGCCACAAATGGCGGCAGATGGCATTGATTGCAAGCGTTGCTCTGCTTTCGTCATCTGCGTTGCAAGCGCAAAACCTAACCGAACAGAAGCGAAAAGATACCTCAAAAGCCTATTTCAGCCCCAAAGAACTCGCCTCTGCTTTATCTGTCATCAACTCTGACGACAAACAAACGGAGGCGTTTTTGGAGGCATATTTGCAAAAAGTGGATTCACAGGGAAAAATTTCGCCAAACGATCTGTTTCAGGTTTTTAAAGAATCGGGAATACAGAAAACAGATGCCGTCAAATTTTCAAAATTTTTATTATCTCTGCAACAACAACATTCCGGTCACGGCTACAACTTCGGTGCTTATCAACTCAATTTTGCCATTGATGACAACGGTCATATTACCAAGCTGCATTTCAACGGTGAAAATAAAATCAGCTCCCGCGATATTGATGAAGTGCATCTGGCAAGATGCCGACACCGCGAACTGGCAACAGATGATCCCAAAGAACGTTTCCAAGCCTCTCAGTTCCTAACCAAAATGCTCGTCCGAGATGTGATTCTCGAAAGACAAAAAGGAGATAAGAAGGTTCAAAACGGGGAGAAATTTTTGCAAAACTTTGAGCAAGAATTGCGCCAAAACGGTTTGCAGATCGGACAAGACGGAAAATTGCACGGCGTTAAAGAAAGCGCAGATAAGCCGCTCTTGACAACAAAAGATCTGTACGGTCGCTATGTGCTCAAACAACGGCAGGAGATGAAAAAGTTTTACGAATAAAAGATTTGCACTTGCCAAAAGGGGTTGATCGTGTTAAAAAAAATCTCCTTAAATAATTATTCTAAATTTTTTCTGAAATGAAGTATTTAAAAGTCTACGAACAACTGGAACTTCTCAAAAACAAGCAATTTGACAAATTGATTGCTTATGCCAAAGAGCACAACCTCAACCAAAGAGTCGTTCAGGCTATGCTCACACAACTCAAGGAATTGACGGAAAAAGAATCGACTGCCTCCATTCATTGATGAACTGTTTGGTAAAAACCGCTTTTTTTGCAATAAGCAAAAAAGCGGTTTTTTATTTTGTGATAAGCTCCAAGAAACCTCAAGCCCTCACAGCCGGCTGCTAAAAAAAACGGAGAAGCGTATTTTAAAGCGCATTCTCCGTTTAACAAGCCTGTCTGTTTCCCATGCAGCCGAACAGCCGCTACATTATTTGTCAGGGAAAGCGGTTAAATCATCGACAATTATTTGGTAAAAGAGCGTATTTTCTTCTCCTTTGATCTCTTGCAAGCGGTTGGAGGCCTCTTGCAGCGATATTTCCTTGGCGGACAGTGCCTTTTCCACGGAAACCGTGCAGACATTATCGACAATCTGCGCCACGCCGCCGCCAATGTAAATTTTTTCTTCCGCCACACCGGCCTCGTTCAGCAACTGCACAATCCCCGGCTCCAGTCGTACCATACTAGGTGCGCGCCCGTCAATGACGGTTAAATTGTCAGGATACCCCGGCAGTATAATCCCGAAATAATTTCCGCTTTTGACTATTTTATCGGGTTTTGCCAATATCAATTTGACTTTTTCTGTCATGGGTTTTCCCTTTCTATGCACCGCCTTTTTTCATCTTTTCCGCTTTTTCCAAAGCCTGTTCGATCGTGCCGACCATATAAAAAGCCTGTTCGGGAATGTCATCGTGCTTACCTTCGAGAATTTCCTTAAAGCCTTTAATGGTGTCTTCCAGCTTCACAAATTCGCCTTTGGTGCCGGTAAACACCTCCGCAACAAAGAACGGTTGTGACAAAAAGCGTTGGATTTTGCGGGCGCGGGAAACCGTCAGCCGATCTTCATCGGAAAGTTCATCCATCCCCAAGATGGCGATAATATCTTGCAGAGATTTGTATTTTTGCAAAATTTCCTGCACACCGCGGGCAACTCGGTAGTGTTCGTCACCAACGATTGACGGCGACAAAACACGACTTGTCGAATCGAGGGGATCGACCGCCGGATAAATACCCAGTTCCGAAATGCTGCGACTAAGTACGGTTGTGGCATCGAGGTGGGCAAAAGTGGTTGCCGGCGCCGGATCGGTCAAATCGTCGGCAGGTACATACACGGCCTGCACCGAGGTAATTGATCCGTTTTTGGTTGAGGTGATGCGTTCTTGCATGGCGCCCATATCGGTTCCCAAAGTCGGCTGATAGCCAACGGCAGAGGGAATGCGTCCGAGCAGCGCGGATATTTCCGATCCCGCTTGTGTAAAACGGAAAATGTTATCAACAAAAAACAACACATCTTGGTGTTCCACATCGCGGAAATATTCGGCTTCCGTCAAACCACTGAGGGCGACTCGGGCACGTGCTCCCGGCGGTTCGTTCATCTGTCCGTAAACAAGGACGGTTTTAGAATTTCCGCCGTCAATGTCAATAACTCCGGATTGAATCATTTCGTTGTAAAGGTCGTTGCCTTCGCGAGTGCGTTCACCAACTCCGGCAAAAACGGAATAGCCGCCGTGTCCTTTGGCTATGTTATTGATCAGTTCCATAATCAAAACCGTTTTACCAACTCCGGCACCTCCGAAAAGACCGATTTTTCCTCCTTTGGCATAGGGTTCCAGCAAGTCAATCACTTTGATGCCAGTGGTCAAAATTTCCGTTTCCGTCGACTGCTCCGTAAAAGACGGCGCCTTACGGTGGATGGAAAAATAGTCTTTGGCTTCAATTTTGCCGCGACCGTCCACCGGTTCGCCCGTCACATTGATAATACGCCCAAGCAGCCCCGGTCCGACAGGCACTTCTATCGGTTTATGAGTGTTTTGCACCGGTTGCCCGCGTTTTAACCCATCGGTTGTGTCCATGGCAATGGTTCGCACCACTCCTTCGCCCAGTTGTTGTTCAACTTCAAGCACCAGCTTTTTGCCCTGATTGTCGCATTCCAGAGCCGTGTAGATGTTCGGTAGATCGTTCTGATCGTCAAATTTCACATCAACGACGGCGCCCATCACTTGAAAAATATATCCCGACTGTTCTTGTTTTCCGTTCATCAGTTATTCGTCCTTCCTATTCAGATGGCCTCGGCTCCGGCGATGATTTCGACCAGTTCCGTGGTAATTGCCGTTTGCCGCAAGCGGTTATACTTTAGCGTCAGACGGGCAATCATCTCACCTGCGTTACGGGTTGCGTTGTCCATTGAGGTCATGCGCGCCCCCTGCTCCGAGGCCTGAGAATTTATCATAATATCAAAAACCGCTTCCTTAAACACCAGCGGCATCAGTTGGTTAAGCATCACTCCGCTTTCCGGCTCGCTTTCAAAAAAGGCGTTACCGTTCATTTCATCGGGCAGTTCGTCCATCAACATCTCCGGCGTCAGCGGCAAAATCTGCCGGCTTTGAACCTCTCGATTCATTGCCGAACGAAAGTGACCGTAGACAATTTCGCAGACGTCGATTTCCCGCGCCTCAAACATTGTCAACACCTCGCTTGCCAGAGCTTCTGCTTCTTCATAATCCACCCCTTGCTTGGCGACAGATTCCGCCGAACGAATGATTTCGTCTTGATAATGACGCTTGAGCATATTGTATCCACGGTTGCCGAGGGTGATTATTTTGACCTCTTTGCCTGCCGCTTTCAGCTCCTCCGTTCGGTTCATGGCCGCCCGCGCAATCATGGCATTGTAGCTGCCGCACAAACCGCGGTCGGAAGAAAGTATCACCAGAAGATATTTTTTGCTCTCGCCGTTGCCCGTACACAAAACCGGCAAGGCGGCGGGACGACTTTGATCTTTTTGTCGGCGGTGAATAATATTCCACAGGCGTCCGGCCGTCAGATAGAGGTTGTCTCGGTAGACGGCGCTTTTGTCAAGGACGTCCTGAGCGCGGCGCAAGCGGGAAGCGGCAACCATCTTCATCGCCGAAGTAATTTTTTCCGTCGATTTGATTGCCTCTATCCTGCCGCGTAACTCTTTTAACCCTGCCATTTTGCTTCCCTATGCTGCTTTTTGCCGCTTGTCGGCAAGATAGCTTTCCGTAAACGAGGCATAAAAATCGCCGATCTTTTTATCCAACGCCTCGGAAATAACTTTTTCCTCATTGATTTCCTGCAACAACTCCGGATGTTCGGCACGAATTTTTGCCAATGCTCGTTCCTCAAAATCTGCCGTTTCGGCAACCTCAACCTTGTCCAGATATCCGCGGACGCCGGCATAAAGCGCAAGCACCTCCTCGGCAACAGACATCGGATGATATACGGGCTGTTTCAGCAGTTCCGTCAATCGTTCGCCTCGGGAAATCAGCTGCTTGGTCGAAGCATCCATATCGGAAGCAAATTTGGCAAACGATGCCATTTCCCGATATTGTGCCAATTCCAGCTTAATTTTGCCGGCCACTTGTTTCATGGCTTTGATCTGCGCGGCAGAACCTACCCGACTGACCGAGATCCCGACATTTACGGCCGGACGCACCCCTTGATAGAACAAAGATGTTTCAAGAAAAATCTGTCCGTCCGTAATAGAGATGACGTTGGTCGGAATGTAAGCGGAAACATCGCCCGCCTGCGTTTCAATCACCGGCATGGCGGTTAGTGAGCCGCCGCCTTCTTCATCGCTCATTTTGGCCGCCCGTTCCAAAAGGCGGGAATGCAGATAAAAAACATCTCCCGGATAAGCTTCGCGCCCAGGGGGGCGGCGGAGCAACAGCGACATTTGCCGATAAGCCGTCGCCTGTTTGGATAAGTCGTCATAAAAAATGACGGCGTGCATACCGTTGTCGCGAAAATATTCGCCCATTGCACAACCCGAATAAGGCGCAATAAACTGCATCGGCGCCGCATCCGAAGCGGTGGCGGCAACAACAATCGTATAGTCCATTGCGCCATAGTCTTTTAAGGTTTTGACAACCTGAGCCACGGTTGAGCGTTTTTGCCCCACGGCCACATAGATACAAAACAGCTTTTCTTGATCCGATTTAGCCGCATCATTGATTTTTTTCTGATTAATAATCGTGTCGAGAATGATGGCGGTTTTGCCCGTTTGGCGGTCGCCGATAATCAGCTCGCGTTGTCCGCGTCCGATAGGGATCAAAGCGTCAATAATTTTCAGCCCCGTTTGTACCGGTTCGTGCACGCTTCGGCGTTCGATGATACCGGGGGCTTTTACTTCCGAATTGCTATATTCGGCAGCCTCTATTTTACCCAGTCCGTCAATCGGTTCGCCGAGTGCGTCAACCACCCGCCCCAACAATTTTTTGCCGACGGGCACACTGACAATGCGGTCTGTACGGCGAACGATATCGCCTTCGCTGATTCCTTCATCGGAACCAAACAGCACGACACCGACATTGTCTTGCTCCAAGTTAAGAGCCATTCCCTTAACTCCGTTGGCAAATTCCACCATCTCGTTGTAACGAACATTATCCAGACCGTACACACGGGCAATACCGTCTCCGACCGACAGCACGCGTCCGACCTCGGATACATCTGCCTTCGCTTCGGACGCGGCGATTTTTGCCTCTAAGATTGAAGATATTTCACTTGCTCCAGACATACTATTTGTCCCCTTTCATCAACAACTCCAGCTTTTCCAGCTTACCTTTAACAGAATCGTCAAACATCATTGATCCGCATTCTATCAGCAGTCCGCCTAAAATTTCAGGCTTTATCGTATATTTAATCACAACTTTTTTTTGCAACCATTTTTCCAGCGCCTGTTTCAATCGGCCGTCTTGCTCCGCTTTCAGCCTTGCCGCGCTGGTAACCGACACTTCGGCAATATTGTTCGCGGCATAAAAAAGAGAGGTATAGCGGGCAAGTATCTCCGGCAAAAGATTAAGACGATTGTTGTCGGCGGCAACCCTTAACGAATTGACCGTAACCGTGCTGAAGCCGAAATGCTTTCCTATCTCGCTTACCGCCTCTTTTTTGGCTTCGGTTTTCCACAGCGGGTTAGCCAACATTTTTACGATTTGAGAATCGTCTTGCAACGCTTTTTTCAGCGTTTCGACATCTGCCAACACCTCTGCCTGCGCTTTTGCCGCCCGCGCCGCCTCATACATTGCATCGGCATAAGAAGCGGCTATTTTGTTTTTAGAATCTTTTTTCATCTTTTTCTCTCACAACGGTTTGTGATTATATATGACATTTGTTTCTTTTTTATTAATGCAACATCTTTCCCATTACATAAACGAATAGGGATCTATGTCAACGGCAACCCGCACTTTGTTGGGAATTTTGACCTTTTGCAGCCATTGACGGGCTATTTCCTGAATTTTGATATTTTTATCCGTTTTCAAAAGCAGCCGATAGCGATAACGATTGCGCAGCATAAAAAGAGGCGCCGGCGCAGGTCCGAGAACAGAAACACCGTCTGAAAACGGCGCACATTTTCCCAACTCCGTCGCTGTTTTTTCCGTTTGCATCTGATTTTCGCCGGAAACCACCAATGCCGCCAACCGACCGAACGGCGGCAACTTGAGGAGTTTTCTGGTTTGCTTTTCCAACTCGAGAAAACGGCCGCGATCATTGTCAACCAGTGCTTGCAACACGGCATTTTCGGGATACAGCGTCTGGATCCACACTTCGCCTTTTTTTTCGCCGCGTCCGGCGCGTCCGGAGACCTGAGCAAGCAGCTGATATGTCTGCTCGGCAGCTCTGAGGTCACTCCCCATCAGTCCGAGATCCGCATCTACAATACCGACCAATGTCAGTTCGGGAAAATGGTGTCCTTTAGCCAGAATCTGCGTACCGATTAAAATATCCAGTTCCCCTTGCTCCATCTGTTCAAAGACGGCGGAAATATCTGCCGCTCCCGTAGCCGTATCGCTCGAAAGCACCGCCGTGCGAGCCGTGGGAAAACGTTTGGCAACTTCTTCCGCAATTCTTTCCACCCCCGGTCCGCAAGAAGCCAAGCCTTCTTCGGATCCGCAATCGGGACAACGTTGCGGACGTGTCATCGAGTAGCCGCAATGATGGCAAATCAGTCGGTCGGCACTTCGATGTTCGGCAAGCCATGCGGTGCAGTTCGGGCATTGAATGCGATGACCGCAGTCGCGGCAAATGACAAGTGGCGCATATCCCCTACGGTTTAAAAACAGCATGGACTGCTCGCCTTTTTCCAAATTTTTGCGGATAGCTTCCGCCAACGAGGGCGAAAGCCAAGAAACACCCCATGCCCCTTTTTGCGGCTTATCCTTTTTGAGATCGACAATTTTTAATTCAGGTAATTGGGCGTCGGCATAGCGGCAGGTTAAGCGCACCGTTTCGTATTTGCCGTTTTCAACATTGATCATTGTTTCCAAATCAGGCGTCGCGGTTGATAAAATAAGCGGAAACTGCTCAAACTTGGCACGCATCACCGCCATATCCCGACATTGGTAATTGACAATTTCCTCTTGCTTGAAAGAATGGTCATGGCTTTCGTCAACAACAATCAGACCGAGATCGGTATAGGGCAAAAACAAAGCCGAGCGGGCGCCGACGATCACCCGCACCCGCCCCTTGGCAATTTCTGTCCATGTATCGGCACGCTCCCGCTGCCCCAAGCCTGAATGCCAGCAGGCGGGACGAACCCCAAACCGCTTTTCAAATCGAGACAGCCATTGCGTGGTGAGCGAAATTTCGGGCACCAAGATCAGCACCTGACGGCCGTTTTGCAAAGCTTGGGCGGCGGCTTCAAAGTAAACTTCCGTTTTGCCGCTGCCAGTAACCCCGTCCAAAAGGGTGACAGAAAAGCCGCAGCCCACTTTTTGCACCAGCCTGTCTGCCGCCGCTTGCTGTTGCGGAGAAAGTTGCACTTTGCCGAAGGCGGGTTGCGGCGGCGAAAATTCTTTCTTTTTCTCCACGACAAAGGGAGTTAAAACATCGGCTTCGATCAAACTGTTGATAACGCCGACACTGCAGCCTGCCCCTTTGCAAATCTCCGCTTTGGAATAAGGCGCGTGTTTTAAAAGATCCATCACCCGCCAACGCGCATCGGAATTTTTTAATTTTGCTTCGGACAAGCTTTTGCCGCTCAAACGGTAAAGGGTGGTTGTCTGCGGCGCATCAAACGCCTGCCGCACGCTGATTACCATTTTCAGCACCAATCCCAGCGGCGCATAATTGTAGGCGGCGGTAAACTCTACCAGACGGCGCAGTTCTTCCGTCAGCGGCGGAAAATTAAATTTTTCGATTACCGTTCGGATCCGTTTGCCGGAAAACGAAGGACTTTTTCCATGACGCCAAACCACGCCGATCTGTTCTTCTCGTCCGAAAGGCACCCGCACCATGGTGCCGAGAGGCAATTCTTGGTTGCTCTCATAGTCAAACGGTTCGTTAAAAGGCAGCGGCAGCAAAACTCCGACGATCATTTATCATCTCTTTCTTTAAAAATTGCTTTTATCATACAGTCTGCCCCGTAAAAAACCAGACACAATACGCAACAATCCCCAAAAACTTGACGGATATCAAAGCCTAAAAACAGATACGGATCAAGGTTTAAAACAAATCCCGTTTGTTTTTGTAACAAACGGGATTTTCTTAATCGTCCGGTCATTGTCAGGCTATTTAACCATTTCAACCGAACCGGCGTACGGAGAACCTTCAATCTTCAAACTGTCACCGACGTTCAGCAGCATCATACGCACATCGTCCTGCGGGTATTCAAAAATCCGGCAGATTCCGCCTTCAAGCATAACTAAATTGCGGCTGATTATTTTTCCGGTTTCCGGATCGGTATAAATCACAAACCGTGCTCGTGTGATTTTGTACCATCTTGCATTTGTTTCCATAAGTTCTTTTGTTTTAGAAAACGGTTTATAATAATGTACCAATTGTATTTATGCAGCAAGCAGCTTATAACATTCTTCGCTTTTGTCAACCAAGCTTTACAAAATCTTAAACTTCGGCGGATAACATTGTTTGCATGAAAGAGGAAATAACATTTTATGCCGACGGCATTTTGTACGAGGCCATTCGCTGCTGGCATCAATGGCTACGGGAGGAACGCCGCTACTCCCCTCATACGGTTGAGGCTTACGCGCGTGATCTGTCATTGTTCACCGCTTTTTTTGCTGCCCGAAAAGACCTCTGCCCCGACGGAAAAGTATCGCTCGGCTTGTTGAAAAAATTGAAAATCCGTGAGTTTCGCGAATTTATCAGCGCCCGCAGCGCCGCTTATAAAGAAAAAAGCACCATTGCCCGCGAACTTTCAAGCATTCGTAGTTTTTTTCGCTGGCTCGACCGCCAAGATCTTATCAAAAATTCTGCCGTCAGCATTCTTTCTTCTCCACGACGCAACAAACTGCTGCCAAAAGCCGTTGGCATAAACGAAGCTTTCAAACTTATAGAGCAAGCCGGAGAAAAAGAAAACGACAGATGGCTTATGCTGCGTGATAAAGCCATTTTTACCCTGCTTTACGGTTGCGGGCTACGCATTTCGGAAGCCTTATCCATCACCCCGTCCGATCTGGAAAGCGGTGATGTGATTCGCATTTGCGGCAAAGGCAAAAAGGTGAGATTGGTGCCGTTATTGCCCATTGTCCGCCAAAGAATCGATGATTATTGCAACGCCTGCCCCTACCATATTCACGAGGACGAAAAATTGTTTCTGGGCAGTCGCGGCGGACCGTTAAACCCACGGATTGTGCAAAGACAAACGGAGCAATTGCGGACGATGTTGGGGCTGCCTGCCAATGTTACCCCTCATGCCCTGCGTCATTCTTTTGCCACGCATTTGCTTGCCGAAGGAACAGACCTGCGCTCCATTCAGGAACTTCTCGGACACGCCTCCCTTTCCACCACGCAACGTTATACCGAAGTGGAAATTTCCACTCTGCAAAAAGAATATGACGGCGCCAATCTTCTCGGCGGCAAATAAATTTGCCGCTTTTTACAATTCTCACGGCAGAAACCCTGCCGACTTGCGTGAAAAAAATGGGCAACAAGCTGCTACTTTCCGGCGGCAACCAAACTCTTAACGATGCTTTCTGCGGTCGAGGCAGCTTCACCGCCGATACCCATCGATTGTAACGCCAGCTTGCGCAGGCAATCATTGGCAATTTCGTCCGCTGTTTCTTTTAGTGTTTTGTCCAGCAAAGTGCCCGCTTGCAGGCGGCTGTTGGCTTCGCTCAACATACAGGCGCGCAGCCGAGTTTTTAAGGGGGCATTTTTATCGGCCTGCATATAGTCGGATAAACCGTTGCACGCCGTCAACGCCAACAAAGCAACCGCCAATCCGTATATTTTCTTGTTCATGGTTACAAACTTTCATTATCATGAATGTTAAAATCGTTCTTATTTTACATAAGGCTGCGACAAAGATCAATTTTTATCTCGCTTTTTCCACCTTATTACGGCATTTTCCTGATTATTTATTGACGAAAAAATTTTCTTGCGTTAACCTTTTTACAAAAACAATGTTTGGGGGTATCAATCATGCGGATTGGCGAATTTGACATAAACCGAGCCGACGGAAAAATTTTGCTCAACGACATACGTCTTGATACGGGAATACTCCGGCGCGGGCATAAACTGGACAAAGAAGATATTTTGTATCTCAAGATGATCGGCATCAAAAAGATTATGGCCGGAGAGATGGGGGTGGCAGACCTTTCGGCAAAAAATGCGCTTGCCAATCTGGCACCGAGAATCGCCGGCAAAAATATTGTCTATACCGTTCCTGAACGCAACTTATGCAAAATAGCTGCCGAGCGAGACGGAATTTTCATTTGTCAGGAAAATCGGTTGCTGAAATTTAACCGTATGTCTCCCTTGGTTGTGCTCAATACGATTGCCCCTTACCAAAATGTTCGCAAGGGAGATGTGGTTGCCGTTTTGTCCGTGTGCCCGCCGGTTGTGGAAGAAAAACGGCTGGAAGAAATGGACTTTAAGCTTTCGGGAAACGAACCGTTGCTTTCCGTAGAAGAAACAAAAAACGAGCAAGCCGCGGTTATCTATACCAAATTTTATGATGATGCTGCCGAACAACAACATTTTTCAGCCATTGTGCGCAAAATGGTGCAAAACTACACCCCGTTGGGTTTGGAATTTACTGCCGAATATCACTGTCCGCATACCGTTGACGGCATTGCGGAAGCCGTGGCTCATATCGCTGCCAAACATCGCTTTGTGATGATCGTTCCCGGCCTGCCGGCATGCCACCCCGACGACACGGCGCCGACGGCATTGAAAACCATTGTGGACGATATTGTCTGCTCTCATATTCCCCACGCCGAAGCACCGGACCTGATGATTGCGGTTAAACGCCACGCAAAAATTATTCATATGCCATATTGTTATGACCAAACGGCAACCCCGATTGCCGACCGCTTTATCCGAATTGCGGTTAAAAAAGATAAAATTACGCAAAGCGATTTTACCTGCGATCAAAATGTTTTTCTAAGCAGCAGTGTTTTAAGCGAAGATGAAAAAAACAAAATCATCGCCCCCTCCGACAAGAAAAACAAGCAAGAGCCCACTGTCGCCGCGGTTGTTTTGGCTGCCGGCGTCGGCTCGCGCGCACGTCGCAACAAGCTGTTGGTTAAAGTCAACGGCAAGCCGCTGTTTATGAAAGCGGTGGAAGCGGCCATCAAATCAAAAGCTTCGCCGGTTTTCGTCATTACTGGATATGATGCGGAAAATCTGGAAGAATATTTGGAAAATATAGACGTTAATATTTTACGCAACCACGACTATACTTCGGGGGTTAAAACCTCCATCAGGCTGGGGTTGAAATCGGTGCCGTCTTCCTGCGACGGTGCGCTGCTGCTGCCTGCGGATATGCCCAACGTTTCGGCAGAATATCTCAACCGAATGATCAAGTCTTTCGACAAAGGCAAAGAAAAGCAGCTGTTGGTTTCCGCATACGGCGGACACAAACACAACCCTGTTTTGTGGAGCAAAGAGCTTTACGCAACGGCAGATTTGGTACCCGAAGATTCTCACCTGCGGCAAGTTTTTCTTGAACATTCGGACTATCTCGATATGGTGGAAAGTGATGCGGAAACTTGTTTTGACGTCAATTATCCAAACGATTTGGAACGGCTGACAAAAGACGGCGCAGAATCTTCCGCCGAAAAATGAGATAAAAAACCGTCAACATGAGATAAAAGCCGTCAACATAGGCGGCATGAATGCCACCGTCGTTGAACACCCACCGTCATTGACACCCACCGTCGTTGAACACCCACCGTCATTGACACCCACCGTCATTGACACCCACCGACGTGAAAAAACGCCAGCGCACATACCCGCCGACAAAAACAATACAATTCAACGGATTATTTGCTTATCTTACCAAAAAGGATTAAGATTTTTTCGGCTGAGATGAGAAGTTTTGCATACGGTTAAGCACTTCCGTGGCGTCATAAATTTCGTCGTATTCCTCAATTTTGCCAACGGTTTGATAATAGTTCTTTGCCACCATGACGTCAAATGCTTTTGCCGGTCGGGAAATCACTTGATAGACCTTCTGCAAGCGTTCACGAGTGATATCTGACACCGGCGGACAACTCCGAGCCAGCGCAGCCAAATCTTCGCTCCTGCCGCCGCAATAGCATACCAAATCACAACCTGCCGCAAGTACCGCCGCCGCTTTTTCTCCGATACCGCCTTTTAAGGCTCTCATCTCCACGGCATCAGAAATCAATAAACCGTTAAAACCGATTAACCCGCGAATAAGAGCGTTGATTGCTTTTTTGCTTAGCGTTACCGGCAAACCATCATCGGCTTCCCTGATGACTATATGAGCCGTCATACCTGCCGGACAATCATTATTTTGGGCAAAAGGATAAAAGTCTTTTGCCAGTTCGCGCAAGGGGGTGTTCAAAACGGGCAGTCCGAGATGGGGATCTGTTTGCGCGCGGCCGTGTCCGGGCATATGCTTCATACAGGGGCAAATGCCGTTGTTCATATATGTCGTGATCATCACCTTTCCCAGAACTGCCGTTTTTTGCTCATTGTTGCCAAAACAACGAGATTTCAAAACCGAGTGGGTGTCGGGATATGCCAGATCCAAAACCGGCGCAAAATTAAAATTAATCCCCGTTCGCCGCAAGTCATCACTGATCATTTCCGCATGAGCGGCAGCCGTTTTCTCATCTGAGTGTCCCAGCACATATTGAGAGGCCACGGAATGAAAATGCGGTTGATGCAAACGGCATACCCGACCTCCCTCCTGATCAACGGCAATAAGCACCTCGGCACAACCGACGGCATTACGTATTTCTTCGGTTAAACGGCGCAGTTGATCCGCATTGCCGATATTGCGAGCAAATAAAGAAACACCGACCGGACGATATTTTTCCAGCCAATATTTTTCCTCATCGCTCAAGCTCAAACCGCTGACCGAAACCAATGCCGACAACAAGCGTCAAACTCCCAATATTTCCAAAACCCAAGACAATATCCATGACAGATACCACCGTAACGGATCAATGACCGACAGCCCAAAAGCGGCACCGATCATCGGCAAAACCACAGCAACAATAATCAATGCCGCCAGTCCGTAGCTGTCGGAAGAAACATATTTTATCGCCCACGGGCGGCGGATCCAGCCAAAAAACAATTTCGATCCGTCAAGCGGCGGAACCGGCAGCAGGTTAAAAAATGCCAGCACCAAATTGCTGATGCAAAAATGGATAAGAAACAAACGCAGCCACTCGTGCGAGCTGGACAAAAAGCCGAACAACACACCGCTCAGCAGTGCCAACAGCAGGTTGGCGGCAATGCCCGCTCCGGCAACAATCAACATATCTTGCGGAAACTTTTTCAGTCGACTGAAATTGACCGGAACCGGCTTAGCCCAACCAAACAAAAAACCGGTGCCGCTCCATAGCAAAAACAGCGGCAAAAAGATTGAACCGAACGGATCAATATGATTGAGCGGGTTAAGAGACAGCCGCCCTGCCCGTTTGGCGCTGTCGTCACCGAGCAAATAGGCGGCATAGCCGTGCGCCACTTCGTGCAGCAAAATGGCCAAGATGACGGCACACAAGGTAACGGCAATGCCGAAATAGACTTCCATCGTTATTTCCTTGCGGGAAAGCAGCTGCCGCCGGCAGCCTTTAATTTGCCGCACAGGGCAACGGCTTCGTCTTTGGTGGCAAAATTGCCGACTTTCAAACGATAATAGGTTCCCTTGGCACCAAGATCAACGCTGCTCACTTCGTGCGGCAACCCTGCTAAAATCTTATGTTTTTTCACCATGGTGTTCCACGATTTTTCAACCGCTGTTTTGTTTGGTGAAGATATTAATTGAATTTGCCACGCACCTTTGGCAATCGCTTGTTTTTTTGCCGCCGTCGGCAATGTTTCTTTGACCTTGGGGGCAGACTGTTTGGCTTGTTTTATTTGCGGTTCGGGTGCTGCCGGCGTCTGAACTTTGTTTGCGGCGGGCGTTTGTTCATCTGCAGTTGCTTGAGGCGCTTCCGTATCAGGAGCTGCCGGTTTGCCCGAAGATGCCAAAGATTCCGCTTTGACGAGGTCGGCGGCAACGGCTTTTCTGGCGCTCACTTCTTCCACCAAAGCTTCCAAAGCGTCGGCATTGGGCTGTTCGGACGGCGGCAAAACATTTGCTTCTTCAGGGCTTTCCGACTTGCGTTCAATAATGTCGTAAACCGTCTTTTCCTGATTGGAAATATCCACACTGCCCGGTTCCACCGGCGGAATTTTCACTTCTTCCTGCGGGCGGCGGATCAGCGGAATATCTTCCGTTTCGTCACTTTGGTACTGTGGTGCCAGCACCACCCACCCGACAACGGCTGCCATTGCCAGACCGGCAAGCGCACCGATAAACAGGCTACGGGAATTGTTGATTTCGTTGCGCTTTTCCTCAAGATCGAAATTTGCCTGTTTTTGGCGAAATTCGTTTAACACGTCTTCATCGCCCATTCGGAAATTGTCCGGAAAACCGTTTAGCATCATCTTTTCTCCTCTTACTTCCCTCTTAAACATAGATTATGTATTTAAGGTGTTTTTTTAGCTTTCAATCCTTTTAAAAGTAATATACATTATAAAAGATCAAATAGTAAAGGTATAAATTTATGAAAATTGCCGCCTATAACCTGAACTCGATTAATGCCAGAATCGAAAATCTGAGCGCATGGCTTGCCCGCTCTGCGCCCGACATTGTCCTTGTTCAGGAAATTAAAAGCGAATATAACAGTTTTCCTTTCCTTGAGCTTCAAGCTGCCGGTTATGAGGCAAAAATGCTCGGACAGAAAAACTACAACGGGGTAGCCGTTTTAAGCCGATACCCTCTTTCCGTCATCCGCGAAGGACTGCCCGACTTTGAAGATGAAAACGCCCGCTATCTGGAAACGGAAATTTTGGCGGAAGGACAAAAATGGCGGCTGGCTTCGGTTTATCTGCCCAACGGCAACCCACCCTACAACAACAGCAGCGACCGTTCCAAATATCTCTACAAGTTAAGATGGATGGATGCTTTTCTTCGCCATGGGGAAACTTTGCAAAAACTGGATTGTCCGGTCGTTCTCGGCGGTGACTTTAACGTGATTATGAGCGAAAAAGATGTTTATGATGCCGCGGCTTTTGTCAACAACGCCCTCTTTCTTCCAGAAGTGCGGCGCAAGCTGAGAACCTTATGTCACAACGGTTTTTACGATGCTTTCCGCACCCTGAACCCAACAGATTCGGGATACACCTTTTGGGATTATGCCGGCAACGCGCTGGCGGCAGATTTCGGTATGCGGATAGACTATCTGTTTTTGAACGCGCCGGCAGCAGACCGACTGCTTTCCTGCGTTGTTGACAAAAGTCCCCGACAAGCCAACAAGCCTTCGGACCATACGCCGCTTATTGCCGAGTTTCGCCCATGAACAAACATAATCACAAGGCGGACGCTCTTTACATATCGTTCAAAATAACCGCCGCCGACCAAGACGGCGAACTGTTTGCCACGGCTCTTAACGGGGAATATAAAAACCAAAACTTTCCGCTTAAAAACACACGACGGCTGTCTGCCCTGACAATCGGCGACGAATTTTTGGGAAAATGGCACAAGACAACGGCAGGCCTTTGCGTTAAACCGCTTGCCCGCATTGCCGGAAAACACGAAACGGCAAGCGAAAACCTATTTGGAATTGTCAAACGGCAAAACCACATTTGTTGGGTGACGCCGATTGAAAAAGGCGCCAAACCGATACGGCTCGGCGACAACAAAAGCCTGAAAAATGACGACTTTGCCGAATTTTCCGTAACCGGCAACGGGGCCGCCCGACAAGCTTCCTTAGTGAGAAATCTCGGCCCGTTTAACATGGAAAAGCTAAACGAGGTGCTGATAACGCAAAAGTATAAACTGCCGAATGCGTTTGCGCGGGAAGTGATTAACGAATGCCAAAAATTTCCCGATTTTGCAGATTCTAAACGCCTTAACCTCTGCGACTTGCCGTTTGTGACCATTGACGGAGACGACTCCAAAGATTTTGACGATGCGGTCTATGCCTGCCGCACGGACAGCGGTTTCGGACTGATTGTTGCCATCGCCGACGTATCCTTTTACGTTCGCTCAGGGAGTGCTCTCGATCGCGAAGCCTCGCGCCGAGGCAATTCCGTCTATTTGCCGCAAACGGTCATTCCGATGTTGCCGGAAGTGCTTTGCAACGATCTTTGCTCTCTTAATCCGCAAGTTCGCCGTCCGGCGCTTGCCTGTTTTATGCAAATTGACCATGCCGGAAACTTGCTTGATTGGGATTTTCGGCGGGTTGTTATCAAGTCTGCCGCGCGTTTAACTTACAAAGAAACGGCGGCGGCGCTAAACGGCGAGTTTAACACCCGAACCAAAAAGATCTTCAAAACGGCAATTACTCCGCTTTATGAGGCTTATCTAGCTTTGGAACAGGCGCGCAAAAACCGCGGTGCGCTGGAGTTGGAAACAACCGAAGTAAAAATCCGTCTTGATAAAAACGGCGATGTGGCGGCGGTTGAAAAGCAAGAAAGCCTTGTCAGTCATAAAATGATTGAAGAATTTATGATTGCCGCCAATGTTGCCGCCGCCCGTCGGTTGCAGTTGTCCACACAGCCGACCATGTATCGGGTTCACGACCGCCCGCCGGAAGAAAAACTAAAAGAAATCAAACCGCTGTTGGACAGTCTTAAACTAAAACTTCCAAACGCGCCGGCTTTGAAACCCGAACATCTTAACCGGCTTATTCGTTTGTGCCGGCAAAAAAATCATGGCGGCGGTATTGATGATCTGGTATTGCGTTTGCAATGTCAGGCACAATATTCTCCGCAAAATATCGGGCATTTCGGTTTGGGGCTGAAAGAATATGTACACTTCACTTCGCCCATACGCCGCTATGCCGATCTGCTGATTCATCGTGCATTGATCAATGCTTGCGGGTTGTCCGCCACACAAGAAGAATTGCCCTCCAAACGTGCCTTTGCCGAAACAGCAGAACACCTTTGTTCCAGCGAACGCACGGCGGCAACAGCGGAAAGAGACTTGACCGCGCGCTATCTTTCGCTTTACCTCAAACCGTTGACGGGAACCGAATTTGAAGTTAAAATCAGCGGATTGACCAATGCCGGTATTTTTGTCAGAATTGAAAATCTCGGTGCCGAAGGGCTGATCCCCATGCGTTCGCTGCCCAAAGATTATTATGTGTTGCTTGATGCCGGTAGCTGTCTTAAAGGAACGGCTAACAAACTAAAGTTTCGTTTCGGACAAACGCTTTCTGCCGTTTTGTGTGAAGCGGCACCGGAAAGCGGCGGGCTGATTTTTCGTTATGTGGGCAAAGATGACGACCAAGAAGAAGATCGTGCCGACAGAAAAAAAACGCAGAAAAACAAAAAAAAGAAATCGCCCCCCAAAAAAACAAAAACAAAAAAGTATCTGAATAAGAAAGTCTAAATGTCCATGCCCAAACTTTTTCTGTTGTTGCTTGCCTTACTTGCTCCCCTCGCCGTCCGTGCCGACGAGCTTTCTTTGGTGACGACATTTTACACCACCATCAGCGAAAAACACGCAGAACCGGTATCGGCAGAATATCTGACCGTCAACGGCTTACAAGGATTGTCGGCAATAGACGACAATCTGCTCTTTGCCGACGGCAAGGAAATGGTTTATCTCTATTACAAAAGGCAGCAGGCCGATCTGTGGCACAAACCGAAAAACCCCGATGACATCAACGCTTGGGCAAAAATGACGTTGGAAGTTATGGCGGCTGCCGTCAAATATTCGCCAAAAGCCGCCGAGCGGGATTTTGAACTGATCGAAAAGGTGATGGCAACGGCGGCAGAAAGCCTCGATGACAATTCTCACTATTATTCGGAACTAAATGATACCGATCATGAAAAGCCCAAAACGCTAAAGCTCTTTGCCCGAAGAATGATCGACAATATTTTATATATCAGAATCGGCAGTTTTAACGACAAAACCAAACAAAACGTGCTTACCGCCCTCAATGAGCACACCGCGGCCAAAGGGATAATCCTTGACCTCAGGGGCAATCGCGGAGGTCTATTGACGGCAGCCATTGATGTTGCCGGCATTTTTATCGACGGCGGTATCATTGCTTCCGTCAAAGGCAGGGATAGTTCTGCGGTTAAATATTATAACGCCGACGAGGACAGCGGTTTCAACCTGCCTGTCGTTATCCTCATTGACGGCAATACCGCCTCTTCCGCCGAAGTGGTTGCCGCCGCACTCAACGAGCAAATCCAAGCCCGATTGGTCGGCACCAACAGCTTTGGCAAAGGCAGCATTCAGGAAATGTATAGTTTTGAAAACGGCGGCAAACTGGCATTGACGACAGCGCATTTTTACACCCCTTCCGGACAAAAGATAGATAAAATCGGTCTGATCCCCGATTATTGCACTTTTAATGCCGATGACAACGCCCCGATTGACCGTGCATCGGCTTTTACGAACCTGCGCTGTGAGCGGGAAAGCAGAGAGCGAAAAGAAGCAGACATTGCTCTGGCTGTTTCTGTCTTAAAATAAACATCTGCCTGCGGCATAATGACTGCCGCAAATTTTTTTGCCACCGGAAAACGGCATAATAAAGCTTTGAACAACTTTTTAAAGATACGACCAAAAAGTTGTATTTTTTTATAAAAATACTCAAAAGATGATTTTTGTGATTGACTGAATAAAATATGATTGTATGATGAATTTTGCAACTTTGGGGCTAATGTTTTTTAAAAAACTATTATTAAAGGAAAACATTTTATGATCAACCGCAAAGATTTACAAAATATAGAAAGCCTATTCATACTTTCCATTCTCGACGAATATCGCAGCAAACGCAAAGCGGCGGAAGCTATCGGCGCTTCGGTAGACACACTGAACAAATATATTAACAATTTGGAAGAAGAGCTCAGGCTAAAACTTGTCATCAGTTCCGGACACGGCTGCAAGCTAACGCCCAAAGGTATCAAAATTACCAAAACGGCTTCTCAAATTGAAGGTATTTTGCGGCAGATCTATGCCGAAAACGCTCAAAACAGACAAAAAAACCCTCCGGTCAAAATTGGTATGGATATTGGTATCAGCAACAATTTGATGTTTTATGATATGGACGCTTTTTTGTCCCGATTTCCCGACATACAAATACAAAGCATGATCTTTCAAGACCATTTTCAGCTGCATTACAACAACTTGGATATTGGTATTTCCTACCATGAGCCGAATGAAAACGATGTGGCGATTCTGGCGGTCAAAAATATCGAATGCAGGCTGTTTGCCTCACTTGCCTATTTGAAAAAATATGGTTATCCGCAAAACATCAAAGATATTGTCAAAAACCACCGAATTGTCGGCAAACCGGACAATCTGCATTATGACAAGCATTATCGGGAAATTTTTAAAAACTCGGAAAACATCCGTTATATTTCCAACTCCAGCGGCTCTCTTATCGATGCCGTACGCAACAATGCCGGCATTTGCGTTCTACCGCTGCGCTTTGCCGAAGAAGGGCTGGTTTGTCTTGACCATTTGGACTGGAACAGCCATATAAGCCTCTATCTTTTCAGCCGCAAATGCGCTAAAGATCTGCCCCAAGTGCGTGCCGTGATCAACTATTTCAAAGAAATATTCAAAAAAATATAACCCCGATCAAACCACGGCTGCCGGCAACGGGGGCTTATTGTTTGAGGCTCTCAACGGCGACATGGGCATCTGTCCGGCAATCGGTGCGGCAATGTGTCTTTGTTGTTTAAAAAAACGCGGGGCGGAACAGCCAATGTTTTTTTAAAATAGATTTTATCGACAGCGGCGCGTTTTTTGCGGCGAAACGACACGAAAAGTCAGCGTTTGTTTTCCTTCCTTCGGAATTGTCACTTTCCAAACATAGCTATCGGCATCTTTGAACGAGCCTTTCAGACTTTCGTTTTCCACTTTTGCCTCACTGTCAAGATTTTGTTCAAACACCACTTCCTGAGTATGAGTATCGGCGTTGTGGAATGTCACTTCGGCATCATAGGCATAATCCGTATTTACCGTGACACAAGATGTATCATCCTCTGCCCTGTTTTCCGAAAGTTTGCTGATTTTTACAATTTTGCCGCTGACGAACAAATTGAAACTGCTGCCCAATTTCAAACGCGCTTCTTCGCCCTTGGCAAGATGGGTAAGCGAATTTTCGCCAATAAACTGCATATTGCCGTCCTTGTCGTTTTCATAAAAGCGTATCATTCCCGAGGGCAACGGCAAGCCGAGACGAGAGGCTTCCGTATTTTGCAGAACATAAATCATATCCGGATGGATCTGTTTGAACTCGGCAACGGCATGGTTGTTAAAATAAAGCGGCGAAAGTAGGCGCGCTTCTTTTCGGTAAGCAACGTCTTGTTTTTCAAGCAGGCTGATTTGCTTGGTCTGTTTATCTTTAATATCTGTTTTGCGGGGCAGATTATACAGATGATAGTTGCCAAAACTTTCCGATACCGCCGCGCTTTCGTCGGCTTCATAAGCGCCCGCGGCGCGGTTGCTTTTGGCCAGCAGCATCATCGGGCGTCCGACGGGGGCGTTGGCAACCAGATTGACATCGCCGGCAATCAGCTGCACTGCCGCCTCCTTATAATCGGCACCGGACTCGTTGTTGATTGTTACCCAACCTTGCAGATGGAGTTTGTCGGCAGAAACGATTTTAGCCACATAATCTGTCTTCCAACCAATGCCGGCTGTCAGGTAAGCCAGAGAAATATTTTTTACGGCGGTTTCGCCGCTGTCAATTTTGGCAATCAGCGTTGGTTCGCTGCGTAGATTTTCAGGCAATTTTTCAAACACCAGCCGCCCTGGAAAATGGGCTTCTATACCATAGCTGAACTTGAGCAGCGGTTGACCGTAAGCTGCACTGACAATTTCCGCGCTGTCAAAAATATTTTCTCCGTTTTGGGGGTTGACGGTCACTGTTTTTACTTTTTTGCCGACGGATTTGTCGACAAGATTGTTTGCCGTCAGGAGATCGTAGTCATAATTTTGCTCCAGCACTTTAATCCCCGATGCAAAAAGCAGTACAGTTTCCGGTTTGATTTGAGAAGCAACGCCGCTGAAAGCAATGTCATTAACCCCTTGTTGCAAGCCGACTGCCCGCTGCTCTTTGACAAGAGCCAAGCCGTTGTTGTAGATGCTTATTTGAAGTTTTGTGTTTTTATCTTCTCCGACGACGTTTTCTGCCGCCCGTACTGATGAATACAGGCTAATACAGCTCATAAACAGCCAAGTTGCCAAACGCATATGCCTTCCTCCTTTTAAAAAAGGTCTATGATGATAACCTAAGTCATTTTTTGCAAATATACAAGCAAGGATCCGTCTTTGCCGCATAAAATTGTTCCCGAAACCGATGGCGGCTTCGGGAACAATAAAAAACATCAGCGTAGACAATAGGCACGGAGAGCGTTTTTCCAGCAGCTGATGGCAGTGGCGGGAAGTTTTCCTTGCTTCTGCCAAACACCGTTTACCAGAGAAACTTTTTGAACATAAGTTTGCGTGCCGATTTGCAGTGTAAAACGACGTTCTGTCAGTTGATCACAGACAATCCCGTCGGTGAGATAAGTTCGTCGCGATTCGTAGTAATCACCATTGGGCAAATACCTCTGCATAAAGAAACTACGTTCAAATTTGCCGCGGCTTACGAGATCTTCCGTTTCTTCGCAAGAACCGACAAAGGTTTTCTCCAGCAGAATAAATTTTCCTTGGATTGTGTAGTAGGCTTTGGCTCCGGGGGCAAGAAAAGTCTGATACATCAGAATGTTTCCTAGCTGTGGATGGCATACTTCGACATACTTGTAATTTCGTGCCAAATCATTGACAACATAAGTTCCGTTTTTCATATTGAATGACAACGGCTTACGAAAAGAAAATAATTTCATAATATTGAGTATATATTGAATAATTTTGTATATTTTTTCAGTATAATATCTTTTTTAAGATATGCAACAGCAAAATCCGCCTCCCCATGGAAAATGTTTGTCGGCGGCAGCCGCTTTTTTGCCCTTTGAGAGCATTTCGGGCACAAAAAAAGAGAGGCTGCGGTTGCAGTCTCTCTTTGAAAGAAAAGTTCGCTACTTGAGCTTCTCTTGCACCTCCTTATAGGAGTAATGCGGTTCGTCGGTATAGAGCACCATTGTCAACGGCGCAGCGAAAATATCGCGAGAGATGGCTTTCACCTCGTGAGCCGACACATTCCAGATGTAATTGATCCGGTCGTTGATGTCGTACATCTCTCCCTTTCCGAACAATTGCCATGCGGTTTCTACAGCGGCAGGTTGCGGCTGTGAGAAAAACCAGAGCTTTTCACTCATCGCCCATTGCTTGGAAGATTCCATTCTTCTTTCCGATGCTTCCGAATTTTGCAAACGGCAAACATTTTGGCAGACAATGTCGAGCATTTCGTTGGTCGACATCTGCGAAGACGTTACCGTAATACGGAGCGTGCGGCGTCCGTAATAGCCGGCAATCTTGACTTCGATTTGCGCATCTGTCGAGCAAGCCACTTTGACCTTTTTTACCGGATCGTACTTTTCGTTAAACGAACGTTCCAAACGTTTCGCGAGCATCGACATCAGCACATTGGCGCTTGACGATTCCTTAATTTCGGTTACGTCCCAGCCAAGCATAATCTGACGGTAGTCGCCGTTAGAATGAATGCTGCCGTAGCCTCCGGTGTAGATCGAGTTCTGTACTCGCTGGCGTTCGCCACTCGGAATATCACCGAAATATTTTTCTGCCAGAGGTTTCAGCACCTCGCTTTTGAGGTGCTTGCCGGCAAACACAACAACCAGATTCTTTCCGGTGTAGTACTTGTTGGCAAACTCTTTCAGATCTTCGGCTCCATAGCTTTCCAGCGCGGCAATGTAGCTCTCTGCATCCCACAAAACGCGTTTTGTGCCAAACGCCGTGTGTTTGTAGAGGAGCTTCATCTGGCGTTTTACCAGTGGTGCCATGTCGCGGGTATGTTCCACAATGTCGAAAGCGGCGGCTTCAATCAGATCCTTGCCGAGATACGGTGATTTGATCAGCTGAGCCATCTTCGATATGGTTACCTCCGCTTCTTCTTTGGCACAGCCGGTGAAAAAGCTGGTGACGGTACCGCCATAGATGGTTTGCACTTTGCTCATTTGTTTCATAAGCACGTTTTCATACAAAGAGGCAATGCCCAACTTAGGTTCATTGACATGACCTACGTTTACAGTTACCGATACCGACAACTCTTTTGATGAGCAGTCTGTAATGACAATGGTCGCACCATTGTTTAATTTGAACTTTTCCATGATTTGAAAAAAAATAAGTAAAAAATAATAGTTGATAACAGTCATGGTATTTATCTCTTTTTTCGTCGTTTGTCAATAAGTTTGTCAATATTTTTTTGAGCATCAGATAACCCCATGAAATAAAATGTTTTTTCTTTTGCTGCTATTAGAATCTGCGACAAAAGAGCTTTATTACTTCTGAAAGAACCTTTTATTTTGCAGATTCGCCGTTGCCGGTTTG
The DNA here is from genome assembly GCA_020025875.1 of Alphaproteobacteria bacterium. Taxonomy (GTDB): domain Bacteria; phylum Pseudomonadota; class Alphaproteobacteria; order RF32; family CAG-239; genus JAFUYI01. The sequence goes on from JAHHRI010000006.1 coordinate 27,293, forward strand.
ATTTGCCGATGCTTTAGATCTCCCGTCCCCAAAACGACAAATAGTTTTTCTGTTTGCTCTCCCCTTAAAAAAAGCTCCCTGACCGAATGGTCGGGAGCTTTTGGGGATTAATTGAGCTTTTTGATCGCCAAAACTTCGTTCGGAAACAGCGTATAAACATTGTATACAATGCGGTCTCCCGATTTTAGTTCCAGTTTCAGTTTGCTCTTTTTGACATAAACCATATTGCCGTTATCGAGTTCGATAAACCAAGTGTCAACCGGCAAAAAGGTTAAACTGTAGCGGATTTTCATATCAAAAATATCCACCACCTCTGCCTCAATGGGTTCGCTTGCAACCAGCCCGCGGCTCAGATTGTTCCTTGCCTGTTCGGCAACATCACTTCCGTCACCCAGTTCCACTCCGTTTAAAACGGCAATTTCATCAGGACAAAAAGAAAACACCCTATAACCTATTTTTTCCCCTTCACGAAGGTCGCGATTGTAGCGGTAACGAAGCATATAGACATCTCGTCCGTTAGACAACCTCAGCACATATGCCGAAAACGGAAAGGGCAATTCCCGCCGCATACTGATGGCATAAAGCCTGTCGACAACCGCGGTTTCTTCCGTTTCCGTTGCGTGAGACGTCGGCGGTTTTATGTCTTCGCTTTCTTTCCCGCAGGCGGCAAAAAGCAACAGCGCCCATAGCAAAACAAAAGTTTTTTTCATATTCCATATAGTTAAATTAATAATTTAAAAGTCCGTTATTTATAACTCTTTTTTTTATGTTTGTAAACCCGATGATATGCAAAAAAAAACGCCCTTTGACGGACGTATCTTTTCTTTCTGCCGCAGATATGAATGTTCTGCCGCCGCTTTCACCTCTAAACAGCCGAAGATTCTTCGTGACCGGCGGGAACGGCAATAAAAATATCTTTGGTTGCCACCCGATCGAACACGGTATAAACATCCACCCCGATTTTTCTGTCAAAATAGTCTTTCAGTTCGTGCATCGATTCGAGCATTCCGGGCGGAACGTCAATCCCGTGACGGCGGGCATATTCGGCTGCCCGTTCTTCGATCGTAACCAACCCATAGGCGTTTGCCAATCCGTCGGCCATCTGCACCAGCAAATCATAGTCGTTTAGCGGATGAGAACGAATAAATGCGGCGGTCAGTTCGTAGTCTTCTTTACGATCAAAAAACATTTTGTGACATTGTTCAAAACTTTCCAACCGATTAAAAGGAAAGGTATGCACCAAACATCCTCTTGCCACGTCCATATTTTCGTCTTTGAGCATTTCGTAGCCCAATACGCCGTGGAACCGTTGTTCGTGATTTTCTTTAATTTTGCCGATGTCGTGTAACAATGCCGAAAAATAAGCCAAGTTGGCATCCATTCCCGCCATATCGGCCACGGCGCGCGCCACTTCTGCCGCACCAAACACATGGTTATGAAACACATACCATGTGTTTTCCGGACGACCATGCGCTATTTCAAATTTTTTTTCCCGTGAAATTAATTCATTAGCATAGCTAAAGTTCATATTGTTAACCCCGAAACAAAAAAAGACAACCGAATTTGACGGAATTGGTCAGTATACGCCCCTGCCCGACTTTTGTAAAGAAATATTATACAACTTTTGGAGATAGGGATAAAAATAACCGTCGGTAACAAACCGACTATGCTTTTTCCATGTAACGCGCAAGCATTTCCATTGATTTTAGATAATATTCCTTACTGTGTCCGGCAATGCGATCGGAAGTAACGGCAATCACTTCCCAAGTATAGGTGTTGTCGTTGTTGCGGCTCACACCATATGCGCTGATGTTTTTGCAATCTCCGTTGATCAGCCGGACAAAGTCGTTCAGTTCCACTTCGTAAAGCCCCGCCACTTCTTCCGGCTGCAAACGAACTTTGGCCAGCAGGTTGTCGACCATCGCCATGTACAAAACTTCAAACTCCCGATTATAAACCTCTCCTTGTTGATAAATTTCGCGCGTGGTAAACATTTTAACCAGATCGTCTTTTTGCAGAGAAAGACCGAGTTCTTCCGTTACTTCGCGGTAGCCGTCTTTCACTTCCTCACCGGATTTGACGTGACCGGCTGCCGAAACGTCCAGCATATCGGGATAGATGGATTTGTCCTTGTTGCGCAGCTGCAACCACACCATCACTTTGTTTTCCTCATTTTTACGCGCCAACCAACAGTGGAATGTTTTATGCCACAACCCTTCCCTGTGGGCTTGCGATTTCATCGCCGTTCCCAGTAAATTCATATTTTCGTCAAAAATATCAATCAGTTCGTCAGACATCGTCTCAAAAGCTCCATCATAAAGTATCATGTCCATGGCTTTATCATAACATTTTTCTCTGTCAAGGCAAGCGCCAAAACAATGTCTGACAAACATTTTTCATGTCGGTTGAAAGATTGTTGACCGATGGTTATAAACCACTGCCGAACAGCTTGCGGTTTTGCGGTATTTATGACGACAAAAGCGTTTTAGAAACGAAAATCCCGCTCTCCGTTTTCGATTTTATCCAGCCTCTCGACCACAATATCACGCACTTTTTCCCGCGGTATGTTGTGCAACTCTCTTTTGATCAGCTGCATACCGAGTTCTTTGGTTGCCGGCGTTGCGTAGTCGACCAGATATTCTTTCAATGTCATCAGCGCGTTGGGGTGGCAGCAGTTTTGGATTTGTTTGCTTTTGCACAATGCCATAAAACGGTCGCCGGTACGTCCTTCGCGATAACAGGCGGTGCAAAAACTCGGAATGTAGTCCATTGACATCAGCCAATGAATCACTTCGTCAAGCGTGCGTGTATCGCTGACATCAAACTGAGCCGAGTTTTCGGTTTCCGGCTCGGCATATCCGCCGACACTGGTTTTAGAACCGCCGCTGATCTGCGAGATGCCCAAGTGCAAAACCCGTTCGCGTGAGCTTTGGCTTTCGCGGGTGGAAACGATCATGCCGGTATAGGGTACGGCAATGCGGATGCAGGCAACAATTTTGGCAAAGATGTCGTCGTCGATACCGTTGCTGAATGTCGAAGGATCGATATCGTCGGCAGCACGAATCCGCGGCACGCTGATGGTATGCGGACCGACACCGTGCACCGCTTCCAAATGTTCGGCGTGCATAAGCAAACCGGCAAACTCATATTTATATCTTTCCAGCCCGAACAAAACGCCCAAGCCCACGTCATCAATGCCGCCTTCCATTGCCCGATCCATTGCTTCCGTATGCCAGACGTAATTATGCTTGGGACCTGTCGGATGCAGTTTTTCGTAACTTTCCTTATGATAAGTTTCCTGAAACAAAATATAGGTACCAATCCCCGCTTCGTGCAAGCGGCGATAGTTTTCCACCGTCGTAGCGGCAATATTAACGTTAACCCGACGAATGGCTCCGTTTTTGTGTTTGATGTCGTAAATGGTGCGAATACATTCCAAAATATATTCGATCGGATTGTTGAGCGGATCTTCCCCCGCTTCGAGAGCCAGCCTTTTGTGTCCCATATCCTGAAGGGCAATCACTTCGCGGCGCACTTCCTCTTGTGTCATTTTTTTGCGTGCAATATGCTTGTTTTTGGCATGATAAGGACAATAGACACAGCCATTGACGCAATAGTTGGAAAGATAAAGCGGCGCAAACAAAACAATGCGGTTGCCGTAAAAATCTTTTTTAATCTGCTCTGCCAGAGTACAGATTTCCGCATTTTTGTCTTCCAGTTCACAAGCCAACAGAACCGATGCTTCTCGATGGGAAAGCCCCTGCCGCAATCTTGCCTTGTCCAAAATTTGATCAATCAATGCCGTGTTGTTTTTGTTGGCTTCGGCATATGACAAAGTGGATAATATTTCTTCGTGGCTGATAAATTCTTCAGCCTTCAATGATTTGGGATTATACATAAACACCTCTTTCTTATGGGTCAGAACACTCTTCCCCGTCAGTTTACAAATAAGTTATTCGTCGACACCCGAATACAACGTGCGGGCGGCAACACCTTTCAGATTGCCTATTTTGCCCGATAAGGCACTGATAACATCGTGCGGCGCGTCGACGACCACGCTGATGATGTTGATTTTCTTCGCGCGGTAGGGAATCCCCATACGACCGATGATGTCATCTGCATAGTCGTGAAGAAGTTCATTGAGACGCTCGACGGAAGCCGGATCTTTGACGACAATGGCAATAACCGCAACTTTTCTTTCCATGGGCATATCCTTTTTTTTCGCATTAAAAAACAATTTCAAATTAGCATAAACATAGGCAAAAAACAACCCTTGTCGCATAACCATTCGGATAATGATTATTTCAGCCAATATTCAACCGTTGAAACCACCCTAACCTTCTTATCAATCTGCCGATGTTCCAGAATATTTACGGCGTCCACTTTCGGCTGTACCGAGAATACGCCTTGGCGGGCACGGCGAATCTTGCCGACTTTGCTGCCGCTGTTTTGAGCAAAACGCAATGCCGCCGCTTTGGCGTTGCGGGTTGCTTCTTCCAGCATTTGCGGCTTGATGTCGTTTAATTTGGTAAACAAATAAGAAACGCTGCCATAGTCCTGAGCAAAAACGATACCGCCGGCAATCAGTTCGTTGCTGGCGGTCAAAGCGCTTGCCACCGCATCGACTTTGTCGGTCTGCAACTCTACCGACTGCGTCAAGATAAAGCGACGCCCGTTTGTTTCTGCCGTACTCTGATATGGGTTGGCAAACAGATCGTTGGTGATAATCGGGCCAACGGTAATTTCCTCATCGGCAAATCCGCGTTTTTTCAGAAAAGAAACAATGCTATCGGCTTGCGCAAGCATCTGTGAGCGAAGTTGGGACAAATCGTTACCGGCGGCCACAAACGGCAGCGACCATACGGCCATGTCGGCACGAACATCACGTTCAGCCAACCCTTTAACGGTAACGCTGTTGTCATTGATTTTGGATTGATAATAATAATAGCCGGGGAAAAAACCGCCCAGCGCGATGCCTGCCGCCAGCACCGCAACCGCCGCCGTGCGGCAGCGACAGGGACCACATTGGCCGTTTTCCGGCGGTGTTTTCTTGCGGCTGCGTTCTTTTGCCGATTTTTGATAAGTCGGCCATCCCGATGTTGCTTTGGCACGGATATAAGTCACTCCTTTTTCTGCCGTTTCTTGTTGGTTGTTTTCTTTTTTCATCAGCACCTCTTTGGATATTATGTCTTTCTCATATGGGCATTGTCAGATAAAATTCAAGCCCGTTTCAAGCTCTGTCGTTGGATTTTGCGGACAACACAGCCGTTGCCGTATCTCGTCGGACAAGGTAGGCGGCTTCTCTTTCCGGACAACGATAATACAGGGTGCGCCGCATTTCTCTCATAATACCGTATTGTTCGAGAAAAGAGCCATCGCCGCATTTTTTTCTAAGGTAATCGACAAACACCTTGCTGGTACCGAAATCGTTGCGGTTAAGTCGGATAATGCGTCTGATTTCGTAAGTGGCACGATGCAGCATAAAGTTGCACATTTGCTTGCCGCTGTTACCGTTCGGCAACCATTCTCCCGCAATATATTCCCCTACCAGCAGACGCTGCGAATAAGCGAGCATTCGTTTGAGTCGGCGAAACTCTTTTTTGCGTTCCCGTCGGTAAAGGTTGGTGGTGCGAACATCAATTTCAACCCCATGAGCGGCACACCACTCGCCAATCCATTCGGGGACGGAAACGGCAAGCGGCGCAAACCTTGCAAACCCCCGTGCGCCGGCTTCTTCCAACACACTTCTCACCTGATCGGCACAGTTGTTTAAGATGAGGTTGTATCCTGTCATTTGCTGCCGATGACGACGTATCGATTTGATGAGGCTGTCGGTATTGATACCGGCGGCGGAAGGAAAAATGTAGTAGTGACGAATGCCTGCCTCAAAAAGCTGCGGCTGATCGGCTTTCAGGTTACGCATACCGTCGGATTCAAAATCGATCACCTGTCCGGCATATTCCATCTGGATATGTCCCCACGGATATTTTTTGCCGATACCGGAAGAAAACATCGTCACTTTAATCGGTTCTTCCTCAACATTTAGGAGTTCACCTTTTGTATCGGTAATATCGCGGGGCGTGCGGTCATAATTAAACCAAAAATCTGAATTTTCCGTCATAAAATTCCTCGTTGTATCATTTGCTCAAAATCATATTTGCACAAAACGGCACAGAAAACAACCAAAAGCCGCCCCAACGGAGCGGCTTTGCCAGAAGTGAAAAACAGGCTTACGCTTCCGGTGCTTTTTCGTCTTTCCCTTTCCACAGAGAAACGACAATACCGGCAAACAACAGACCAAAGGTAACACTCAGCGAATGCCATGCCTCCAGCTCAAAACCAAGAAGTTTCGGCGCAAAAATCTTAAGCCCGATAAAGATCAGAATGATTGACAACGCCGGCTTTAGATATTTGAACTTGCAGACCACCGCTTCCAACAAGAAATACAACGCCCGCAGGCCGAGAATGGCAAAAATATTGCTGGTATAGACAATGAACACGTCTTGAGTGATGAGGAAGATGGCGGGGATGCTGTCCAATGCGAAAATCACATCCATGGTTTCGATCGTGATCAGAGCAAAAAACAGGGGCGTAATATAGCGTTTGCCGTTTTCCTTAACAAAGAAATGTTCGCCGTGAATTTTACCGGTAACATGAAAAATTTTGGAAAAAAACTTAAACATCCGTGTTTCTTCAAACGGCGGCTCATCTTCTCCCTTGTGCAACAGCATTTTGACACCGGTGTATACCAGAAAGGCAGAAAAGACATACAACACCCAATGGAAGTTTGAAATCAGTGTTTCTCCGACCAAAATCAGCAACGCGCGCATCACGATTGCGCCGAGGATTCCCCAGAACAAAACCCGATGCTGATACATCCGCGGCACGCCAAGGCTCGAAAAGATCAGCGACATAATGAAAATATTGTCGAGAGAGAGGCTTTTTTCTACCAAAAATCCGGTAAAGAAATCCATTCCCTTATCGAGTCCTTCCTCGTAGATAATAAATACCCCGAATACGCAGGCTGCCAAAATGTAGATGATACATAAATTAAGGGTGTGCCAAAAATTCGGCACTTCGTTTTTGCGGTTAAACAAAAACAAATCAAAGAACAACAGCACCAAGACAACAACGCCGAAAATGGCCCACAGCCATTCTTCGGGGAGAACATAGTGGTTGGTAAACAAGTCTTTCAATTTTTCCATAATCTTTCACTTTCAATAAAAGGCTTAAAAATCGCCTTGTTTATAGACTGATTCTTTCAGTCAGTCAACAACCGCAAAGGGCTTGTCCAAAGCTTTTAGCAATATGGCGGAAGAAAATGTGAAACCATGGCAAGTTTACCCGAAAAATTGCAGAATCCGAAGGGTTTGAACAAAACGCCGAAACCGAGACGACAAGAGATGTCTGTCGAATCCATATGCCCCATTGGGCAAGATCATCAGGCGCGGCCGTCAAAAACGGGTATCGGCGCAAAACAGAAGACATTTCCCTGTTTTGCAGCAAAATTTTGCCCGTGCGGAAATTGTAATTTTACTTGACAAAAATTGCGAAATATGCTCAACTTTTCACAAAAGGTATTATTGATCAATCTAAAATTATTAATCACTCAAACAAAGCCCTTCGAGTCAAGTAGAAGGCATGACAAAACTATGAACAATATTATTATCACTGGCACGCATCCCGTATTTCTCAAAACCGCTGAGGAAGAAACGGAATTGTTTGTTTCCGGAAGCGATGAAGAACGCTTTTACTACATCTGCAGCCGCGGCATCCAAACTCTTTCCGGTCAGCAAAGCTTGCTTGGCAGTAATGAGAAATGGATAAAACTCCAACAGATGGTTCATCCGGAAATGTGGAACTATCGCCTTTATTCCGAGTTGCGTCAACGCGGTGTTTTCCCGCCGGACGATCGCTCGGAAGAAAAAATCAAGGCCGATTTTCTTAAATGGCTGAAACACAACATGATGTGTTCGCAGCTTGCATACAAAAGCGAAGAAGAATTTGGCCGAACCTCACAAGCTCTGCTGGCGGCAGGGGCGCGTTTTTCCAAACCTCTGAGCGAAGAGGAGGAAATTGCCCTGCTCGAATCAAAAGACTGGGAGCGTGTACAGAACTATGCAAGAAAATGGAAACCGCAGGCCGAAAAACTGTTCTTCAGTACCGCGCCGGCAGAACATATTTTTGCTTATATCCGCTTTTTCGGTCCGCAGACGGTCGAAGCAGAAAAAGCTTTGATTTTCCGTGGCGACAGTGTGCTGACATGGGAGCTGGTGTTAATGCATCAGCTGAGCTACGAAGCCAGCCGAATTATCAAAAATTCCGGCAACCCCTATATCTGGAAAATGGCTGTCGAGCGTAACTACACTTTCGCTTACCGGTTTGAACGAAAGTTCGGCTCAATCCGCAACTGGAAAAAGCAACTGGGTAAAAGTTTTGATCGCAAATATTTTAAGCACAACACTTAAACTCAGAAATTTTTAACCCTCGGCAATCTGCCGAGGGTTTTTTGTATTCCGTTTTTTGTATTTCCATCTGAAGAATCCCGCGTTGAGATATTTTATTGACAAAAACAGCTTTTTTATATCTGCCGAAAAAAAACAAAAGAGGCGGCAATTTCATCGATTTTCCGCTGTTTATGACATCACAAAAATATTTTTGTCAATCTCTTGACAGCCGCCTAAAAAGTTGTATTCCTACCTCGGTTAAACAATAAGCAAAAAAGAAAGATGAAACACCATGCCGGCTCTTTGGAAAAATTTTCAACATTTTTACGGAAAAAAATTTGCCCCGAAAATCTACGAAATCTTAAAAACAGGATATGATACGGAAAAATTCCGCCGTGATTGCATTTCCGGAATAACCGTTGCCGTCATTTCCATCCCGCTGGCAATGGCGCTGGCCATCGCCTCAGGCGTTACCCCGGCGCAAGGGCTTTACACCGCCATCGTTGCCGGTTTCTTCATTGCCCTGCTCGGCGGCAGTCGCTACCAGATCGGCGGTCCGACAGGCGCGTTTGTCGTTGTCATTTTTAATGTTATGAAAAATGACGGCTATGACGGACTGGCTGCCACCATGCTGATTGCCGGTTGTGTGTTAATCATCAGCGGCTACCTTCGACTCGGCTCTTATATCAAATATATTCCCTATCCGGTGGTCGTGGGCTTTACCGCCGGTATCGGTATACTGCTGATTTCCACCCAGATTAAAGACCTACTCGGACTGAAAATAGACCATGTACCTGCCGAATTTCTGCCTAAATGGCAAAGCTATCTTGAAAACTTATCCGCTTTTAGCGTTTCATCGCTGATTATTTCTTTGCTGTCACTTGCCGCTGTTTTGTATATGCAGATCAAAAAGCCAAAATTGCCCGCCTATCTCATCTGTGTTACCGGTGCCACGTTGTTGGTTGCCGTCTTTGGTCTAAATATTGATACCATTGGTAACAAATTTGGCGCCGTGCCTCATTTTTTGCCGATGCCGACAATGCCCGACATATCCGTTCATTTGTTGCTCAAAGTGCTGCCGAGCGGTTTAACCATTGCTTTTTTGGCTGGTGTCGAATCGCTCTTAAGCGCAACTGTCGTTGACGGTATGAGCGGAGACAACCACAATTCCAATGCCGAATTGATAGCCGAAGGAGCAGCCAATATCTTTTGCCTGTTTTTCAGCGGCGTTCCCGCCACCGGTGCCATTGCGAGAACGGCGGCAAATTTCAATGCCAAAGCCTACTCCCCGATATCGGGAATTATGCAGTCGGTGTTTTTGCTGTTGTTTATGTTGCTTTTATCACCGGCAACAAAATATATTCCGCTTGCCTGTTTGTCGGCAGTGCTGGTTCTAATCGGCTGGAATATGATGGGGCTGGGAAAAATATTTAAACTGCTGCAAGGACCGAAAGGAGATCGTTACACCTTGGTTGTAACCTTGTTGCTGACGGTTCTTGTTGATCTCAACACCGCCATCAGCGTCGGCTTTATTATGGCAAGCGTCATTTTTATGCATCGCATGAGCCGCGAGATTGAGATTGAAACAGATGAACAGGTGTTGGAAGAAGACGGCGGCGGACGCGATTTAACTCAGGTTCTGCATGAAAAAGGCGTGATGTCGCTCAGGCTTTCCGGTCCGTTGTTTTTTGGCGGAGCTTCTCAGGTATCTCATTTTTTCCAACAAATCGGCGAAGCGCCAAAAGTGCTGATTTTGAGAATGGGCTATGTCCCCGTTGTTGATGCCAGCGGCGCCAATATCATTATCGAATTTATCAAAAAAGTGAAGAAATATGATACCAAAATCATTCTTTCCAATGTCAAAAAGCAACCGCGACGCGTTTTGCACAACGCCTTTTTGAAAGAAGGTATCGACTTTCACACAATTTCGACGGCTTCGTCTTTCGAAAATGCGCTCAAAATGACCCGCCGCTATCTTAAGAACAAAGAACAGGAAGAAAAACAATCCGCGGCTAAATAAGCTTACGCCCGCAACCGTTTTGCCACTCCGCAAGACAGTATCGGGAAAAGGACGCCGTTTTGGGCATGGCACGGTTTTGTCCCCCAAAGCCGAAGCCGTAAAAAATGCTTGCAACGGAGCGGGGGTGAAAACAATTATCAAAAAACGGCTCATTCCCATGGCAGGGAGAGCCGTTTTAGTTTATCGACATCTGTATCTGTCTTTATCTGTCATATCCAATGCTGTCGGTCATGGCGAATAACACTCTCAACCAGAATATAATCGCCACCATCAGGAACATCATCTGACTAAGATCAAATTCGATATTGATCATGGTTGCCCACAGCATCATCGCATAGATAAGCAGCGGCAGCAGCCTAAAGATAACACCGTGCAAAAATATTTTTTCCAGTCGCAAGCGCTGTCTTTTGTCCATGAACTCACGTTCGTTGAGGTTTAACAACCCGATGCTATAGATAAAAAGCCACAGCATATCCGCAACCCGAAGATAAAGGATATCCCGAACAAACAAATGAACGCCAAGGATACCAACGACCAGCAGCAAAGCTATAAAAAAATTTTTCATACATTTTGATTTTTATGATTAATAATCCGTTAGTAATTTATTTACGGAATAAATTTTATTTCATTTTTCATTTTTTGTCAAGTTTATAAGCATTCAGCGAACGGAAAATAAAAAACAACGTGTTGCACCTTTGCCGTCATATTTAAAAAACTCAAAATTGCACGGAGAAAGCAAATATGAAACAAATTGTAAAAAAAAGATTGACTGATCAAAAAACTTACGCTAAATATACTCGGTAACTTGTCAATGGAGAGTTGGCAGAGTGGTAATGCAGCGGATTGCTAATCCGTCACCGTGAATAACGGTGCACAGGTTCGAGTCCTGTACTCTCCGCCACCAAACGCCCGCAAGGGCGTTTTTTTTTATAACAGACAGCTTTTCGACCACTTTCCGCAACGGCAAAAACAGCAGCAAGCCATACCGCCGCCCCATTTTTTTCAAAGAAAGAATCTAGGAGGAAAATATTGCCTGACAAACGGTTGCTTCCTCCTTTTTTATTTGACTATTCCACAGGTAGCCAACAAATTTTCCAGCTTTTCGACCACTTTCCGCAACGGCAAAAACAGCAGCAAGCCATACCGCCGCCCCATTTTTTTTAAAGAAAGAATCTAGGAGGAAAATATTGCCTGACAAACGGTTGCTTTCCCCGTTTTTATTTGACTATTCCGCAGGCGGATAAAAAAAATATCCGAATGTTTCCGCCAAACAGGCAAAAACACTCGGATAACATATTGAAAATCTTTCTCGATTTTAGACAATCATGGCCGTAAACTCGGCTTCCGAAACAACTTTGTCGTCCACCATGGTTTTGCCCCGAAAAACAAAAACGTTGCGGCGTGCCTGAACTTTTTCGACGTGCATCCTCAACTGATCTCCCGGTTTAACCGGTTTGCGAAATTTGACGCCGTCAATCGACATAAACAAAACGCTCACCTTTTTGTCGCCGGCGTTTTCACCAAAACCGGCAACAACCAAAGCTCCCGCCGTCTGTGCCATGGCTTCTATTTGCAAAACTCCCGGCATAACCGGATTGCCGGGGAAATGTCCCTGAAAAAATTCTTCGTTCATGGTAACATTTTTAATACCGACGCCTTTTTCGCCGGGGACTTCGACCTCCAGCCGATCCACCAGCAGAAACGGGTAACGGTGCGGCAAAAAATTCAAGATATCTTCAATGTTGTAAATTTTATTTTCTGACATATTTTCTTTCCTTTTCGTTGGTCTAATTATTTTTTGGAATTTTTCTGCAAAAAAGCCACTTGGCGCATAAAATCCTTAAACGGAACAGCCGGTGTTCCCATCACCACGGCACCGGGCTCTATGTCACGCATAATGCCCGACTGCGCAGCAATCTGGGCGCCGCTGCCAACTTTCAGATGATCGGCAAAACCGCTCTGACCGCCGCAAACAACATAATCACCAAACGTGCAACTACCGGCTATGCCGGTCATGGAAACCAAAATACAGCCGCGTCCGAGTTGATCGTTGTGGGCAATTTGCACCAAATTATCCACTCGGGTACCGTCACCGATCACCGTATCGTCCATAGCGCCCCGATCAACACAGCTGCAAGAGCCGATCTCCACATCGTTGCCCATAATGACTCGCCCGAGCTGCGGAATGCGCTTGTGAACCCCGTTTATGGTTTGAAAACCAAAGCCATCTTGACCAATGCGGGCACCGTTATATATGTAACAGTTGTTGCCCATAATCGTATAGGCTATGCAGGCATGGGCACCAATCCGACAATTTTTGCCGATCTTGCAGTTTTCGCTGATAACCGCAAAAGGCTCAATCACTGTACCTGCCCCAATTTCAACACCGGCGGCAACAACCGCATAATCGGCAATCGAGCATCCTTCGCCTACTTTGGCCGTCGGATCTATTCGTGCCGTTTCGGCAATACCTGCCGGCGGACGTTTTTCCGCATACATCGTTTCGTTCAATGTCAAAAACGCCATTTTCGGGTCATCGCATACGAGAACGGCAACCGTCGGGGCAACGAACGGCAGCAGCTCTTTGGTGGTTATGCAGGCAGAGGCTTTAATTTCTGCGCCGGCAGCTTTTTTCTTGGAATCATAGAAAAAACAGATTTCCCCCTCAGAGGCTTTGTCCATCGTATTGATGTCGCGGATCACTTCCTGCCCGCGATCGGCATTCTGTAATACAGCATTGCAGATTTTGGCAATCTGTTCAAGGTTAAATTCGGCTTTTTTGATAAAAAAATTCGTATCAATCATTTTTTTCTCTTTCAAGACAAATTACAGGCTGGTTCCAAAGTTTAGTCTAAACACTTCGGTTTCGTCATAATCTTCTTTGACAACAGGGAAGCCAAAGTCGATGTCTATCTTACCCATCGGCGACAACCAACTGAAACCAAAACCTACGGAAACACGGGGTTTATCGGAATATTCGACAATCTTGTAGCTCACATTGTCCGGTTTGCCCAACATACCGACGTCGACAAACGTGCGCCCTTTAATGCCCACTTCGTCCAAACCGATCGGGAACATAACTTCGGCACCGGAATAGACCATCCAGTTACCGCCCAGAGCATCTTTGGTATATTTATCGCGAGCACCGATACCGGAACTGTCAAAACCACGCATGGTGGACCCCCCCAGAAAATAACGCTGCGACAAACGAACATTCTCATGGTCGTAACCGCTGATATAGCCACCGTTGGCAAACAGTTTCAAAGTGTAATAGTCAAAAAACGTATTATACCAATATGCCTTAACGTCAAACTTCAAATATTTTTCATCTCCGCCGGCACCCGCCACATCATTGCCAAACGATAGAAAATAACCTTCTTTGGGGTCGGTGGCATTGTCTCTTTTGTCATAATACAAAGTTTGCCCAAAGCTTGAACCGACATATTTACCTTCTTCTTCCCGAATGTAAACGGAGGCGCTGGAATGAACGTTTTTGATCTCGTCCTGACGCAGCGTATAGCGAACACTTTGATAAAGGTCATCCGTATAATGCCAGCCCAAACGCAAACGTCCGCCCACGGTGTCTTCATCGTAGGAGGCTTCGTCCTGATAATCGGTTTCGTTTTTAAACAAGTCTATACCGGCAGACAGCGGACGATTAAGAAAATAAGGTTCCGTAAAATTGATATTGTAATCCTGAGTACGCTCGGAAATTCCCAAATCAAAACCCAGCTGTTGCCCTTTACCCATAAAGTTGTTTTCGGTTACGCCGGTACGAACCAAAGCACCGTTAACGGTCGAATAGCCCAACCCAACATTAAAATAGCCTGTTGACTTTTCAGTCACATTGATGTCGATGTCTGCTTTGTTGTTGTCGCTTGTCGGCTGTGTTTCAATATCTACTTTGCTGAAATAGTTCAGATTTTCAATATTGCGGCGAGAAGCGCGAATCTTGGCGGCATTAAATGCGTCGCCCTCGTTAATGCGAAATTCGCGGCGTATCACGGCATCGTAAGTGCGGCTGTTGCCGTTGATGTTGATCCGGTTGATAAACACGCGGGCACCTTCGCTGATGCGCAAATTGATGGTCATCTCTCCGCTTTGCATATCTTTGTCAAGCTCAGGGGTTACTTCGACAAAGGCAAAACCGCGCTTGCCCAGTTCTTCGGTCAGGGCATAAACGCTCTTTTCAACTTTGGCGGCACTGTACCAATCGTTTGGCTCAATATAGAGTTCGTCTGCCAACTTTTCGGTATTCATATCGGAAATTTCCGAGGTGATGTTTATTTTTTTGATTTTGTAACGCACCCCTTCTTCCAACACCATGGTGATGACAAAAGAGCTGCTGTCGGGGCTGAGTTCCGCCACCGAAGAAACAACACGAAAATCGGCATAGCCGCGGTTATTATAAAAACGGCGCAGCAGTTCTTTATCATAATTGCTTTTTTCGGGATCATAGTTTTCCGAAGATGAAAAAATCCGCCACCATCTGGTTTCTTTACTTAAAATTTCTCCTTGTAAGTCGCTGTCGCCATAGTGCTTGTTGCCGATAAAATTGATTTTGGTAATTTTGGCCAACGGCCCTTCGTCAATTTCATAAATCAGATCAACACGATTTTGGTCGCGTTTGATGATCTTCGGTTCCACGGTTGCGGCATATCGCCCTACTCGTTTGTAAATATTAAGAATGCGTTGCACATCTTCTTGCACCTTTGCCGCCGTGTAGATGGAGCGAGAGCCCAGCTGCACTTCGCTTTCGAGCATTTTGTCGTCTACTTTGTCGTTGCCGTCAAAAAAACGCTTGTTGATGATGGGGTTTTCATCTACCTTGATGTGCAAAACATCGCCCTTGACATCAAACGAAACATCGGCAAAAAGTCCGGTTGTGTAAAGTTTTTTAAATGCGCTGTTCAGTTGCTCCGGACTGACATCGTCACCGGGGGTAACATTGACATAGGAAAGCACTGTTTCCCGTTCAACCCGTTGCAACCCATTTACTTTAATCTGTTTGACCACCGCGGCGTTGGCCGTACCGGCTGCCATCAAACAGGACACTAAGGTAACCAGTTGTTTCTTTTTCATTTATACTGCATCCTTTGTAAAAAAATAACTTTTAAGCAAAAAAGCGATGGAACAGATGAACAAAATCGTTCCATGTGGCAAAAAGCATCAATGCCAAAATAAGCGCAAACCCGACTTTAAACAAGTTTTCCTTTATTTTTGCATTGAGCTCACGGCGGCTGACAATTTCCACCAGATAAATCACGACATGCCCGCCGTCTAAAACCGGAATCGGAAACAGGTTGATTAATCCGAGGTTGATGGACAGCAGTGCCATAAAGGCAATAAAGTCGAGCATTCCGCTTTTTTTGGAAATATCACCCGACATTTCCGCAATTCGCAATATTCCTCCGATGTCTTGACTGTCGCGCTTGCCGGTAATCATTTGTCCAATCCCGCGCAGCGTGCCTTCGGTTATCCGCCAGCTCTCGTTGCAGGCTTCCAGAAAAGCCGCAGGCAGCGACATTTTCTCGTGATCCAGCTCCATGCTGTTCATCGATTTGATGCCGAGCATCGGCCGTTCCGTCGTTTGGCCGTTGGCTTCCACTTTCATCATTTCCAACGGAACACTCAATTCTATTTCTTCACCCGCACGGTTCAGTTTTACCACGGCGACACCGTCGGTAATCAAGGAAATTTCTGTCGTAATGTCACTAAAGTTTTCCACCTGATGACCGTTAATCGACAAAATGCGATCCGCTTTCAAAATACCGGCCTTGTCCGCCGCACCGCCGACAACGGTTTCCCCGACAACCGGAGGAAAACTGAATTTGCCGAGAAAAGCAAACATCAAAGTAAAGATGAGAATTGCAAACAGATAGTTAAACCCCGGACCGCCGAGAGTGATAGCCAGCTTTTTCCATGGATTTTGAAATGGAAAGGCTTTCTTTTTTTCTTCCTCGTTTAGTTCTTTAACTGTTTCGTCAGCACCTGCCGATGCGGCATCGGCATCACCCAAAAACTGGCAATAGCCGCCAAGCGGGATTGCGCAGATTTTCCATGTGGTATTTTGCTTATCGGTAAAACTCCATAGCCGTTTACCGAAACCAATCGAAAAATCGGTCACTTGCACACCGCTAAGACGCGCAATCAGAAAATGACCAAACTCGTGGACAAACACCAAAATTCCCAGCAAAACAATGAAGGGAACAATATAATATATGCTGTTAATGAACCATTCCATCATAAACACCTTTACTTAAATGCTGAACCAATATGACAAAATCAGATAGACGAAAGGAGCGGTAAAGATCATTCCGTCGATACGATCAAAGACACCACCGTGCCCCGGAATGAGCGTGCTCGAATCTTTGACGCCCAAATAGCGTTTAATGGCAGACTCAATCAGATCGCCGATTTGTTCCAGCACCGCCAACAGGGCGCCGGCTACCGCCAAACGCCAATCGTTCAGCCCAAAATAGTGCAAATATCCCCAACAGCATAGTGCCGCCAAGAGCATTCCTCCCAAAAGACCGGACCATGTTTTGTTAGGGCTGATTTTCGGCGCCAATTTCGGACCTTTAATACTTTTCCCGAAGATATAGCCGCCAATATCTGTTGCCCAGATGATGAGAATGAAACATAAAATATGAAAAGCGGTGATGTAATAGATCCACATCAAAGAACCAATGCCGACCGTTATATAGGGGACGCCCAGTGTCAGCAGTCGCCGGTGTTTTTCAGCTTTTGCCTTCTGCCAAACAAGAAGGGTGGAAAACAAAAGCATTATGCAAATTCCCGTCCACGAGTTGAGCATCAGCGCAACCGCCGTTGAGGCCGTATAGATGACCGCATAGACTGCCGGTCTTTGGTTGGTAACCATGGTGCTCCATTCCCACGAAAGCAGCGCACCGACGGCAAGCAGCATCAGCACCACATACGGGTAGCCAAAATAGAGACCGGCGATGACCAACGGTGCCATCACCAATGCGGTTGTCGTTCTTAACAGAATGTTGGACTTAGTTTTTACCATATCGTCTCTCCCGTAGGTTAAAATTGGCAATAATTTTCTCCAGTTCCGCGCGATTAAAATCGGGCCACAAGACTTCGCTGAAATAAAATTCGGCATAAGCAAGCTGCCACAGCAAATAGTTGCTGATCCGCTGTTCCCCGCTGGTGCGCACCACCATATCCGGATCCGGAACATCTTTTGTATACAACAAATTAGAGAACAACTGTTCATCTATTTCATCAACTTTTATTTCGTCCGAACGTACCAGTTTGGCTGTCCGCCGGACGGCGTTTAATATTTCTTGTCTGGCTCCGTAACTGATTGCCAAACACAATGTAAGCTCCGTGTTGCCCGCCGTCTGATTTTCAATCCGCTGCATACTGTCGGCAATATCCTTGTCTAACATGGCGCGTTCGCCGATAAAGATAATGCGGATATTGTTTTTCTGAATTTCCTTCAAATCGTTTTTCAGATACTCGCGTAACAGCCCCATCAAAGTGGCAACTTCTTCCGCATCTCGCTGCCAGTTTTCTGTAGAAAAAGCATAAAGAGTCAGATATTTTATGCCAAGATCTTTGGCGTCTCGGCATATCTGTTCCAAGGTTTGCGCACCTTTGCGATGACCGGCGGCAGTCGGCAGCCCGCGCTTGCGAGCCCAACGGCGATTGCCATCCATAATGATGGCCAAGTGCCGCAATTTGTTCATTTGATCGTTGCTCAACGTAAAAATCCCAAAATTAGACTTGCATAATATCTTTTTCTTTCTGCGCCAGAGCATCGTCTATCTTTTTGACAAACTCGTCGGTCAATTTCTGAATTTCATCGCTAAAGCGCTTTTCCTCATCTTCGGAAATTTCGTTGTCCTTTTTTAGTTTTTTAACCCCGTCCAGAGCATCTCGGCGAATGTTGCGAACGGCAACCTTGCTCTGCTCTGCATATTTGCCGGCAATTTTCACCAATTCGCGGCGACGTTCTTCCGACAGCGGCGGAATCGGAATACGAATCAGCTGCCCGTCAGAAGCCGGATTCAATCCCAAATCAGACTCCATAATCGCCTTTTCCACCGCTTTTGCCAAACCCCGATCCCATACGCTGACGGAAAGGCATCGCGGATCGGGAACACTGATGGTTCCGACCTGAGAAATCGGCGTCATCGAACCATAGGCATCAACCATAATCCCGTCCAATAGACTGGCATGGGCGCGTCCGGCTCGTAAGCTGCCAAAATCGGCGCGCAACGTTTCCAGCGTCTTTTCCATTCTGGTTTTGGTATTTTCTTTTATTTGGCTGTAATCTGACATTATATACCTCTTGATTATTTAATGATTGTAAATTCACCTTGTCCGGTCACGGCGTTTAACAGTGTGTCGGCACCTTTTTGGGCGAACACCACAATCGGAATCCGGTTATCTTTGGCCAAAGACACGGCTGTCAGGTCCATCACTTTCAGCCCTTTTGCCATAACTTCGTCGTAGCTGATTTCGCGATACTTAACCGCATCGGCATTTTGTTTGGGATCCGCACTGTAGACACCGTCTACCTGAGTTGCCTTCAGCAGAGCGTCGCATTTCATCTCGGAAGCACGCAATGCGGCACCGGTATCGGTGGTAAAATAAGGGCAGCCGGTACCGGCGGCAAAAATCAGCACTCGTTTTTTTTGCAAATGGCGCAGCGCGCGACGATAAACAAAATCTTCACAAACTTCCGGAATGCTTAAGCCAGACAACACCCGTGTTTCAACCCCCAGTTTTTCCAGAGCGTTTTGCAGATAAAGTGCGTTCATGATGGTGGCCAACATACCGACTTGGTCTGCTACCGAACGATCCAGCCCTTTCGAGGCTTCTTTGGCGCCGCGAAAAATGTTACCGCCGCCGACCACCATGCAAATTTCCACACCGAGACGACGCACCTCACTGATCTGTGCCGCCAACGAACGAATCACACTGTCATCCATGCCGAATGCCTTGTCACCCATCAATCCTTCGCCGGAAAGTTTCAGCAGAATACGTTTATATAAAGGTTCCATCTATCACCCTGATGCTTAGTTGCAACGTTAATGTGGCTTTATATTAACCGATTAAATCGGTTTGTCATCAACATTTTTCTTTTTTAACCAAGAAAACTTCGGCAACCAAAGAAATGCGACCGAGAGGCAGCCGCCGTCCGGTTTGCAAAATAAACATTGATTTTCAGCCCCGTCAGATATAAATATGGGAGCATAGCCAAATTTTTTTAACCGATCAAAGGAGGATAAAATGCCTGTTCCCGCAAAGAAAATTGCCGTTGTGCTTGCCGGCTGCGGCGTGTTTGACGGCAGCGAGATACACGAAGCCGCCTGCACATTGCTCAATATTGCCGATCAGGGCGCAACATATCAATGTTTTGCGCCAAACATTCAGCAGTCGTCCACCATCAACCACAACACCCGAATGCCCGAACCGGACGAATTTCGCAATGTATTGACGGAAGCGGCGCGGATCGCCCGCGGTCAGATCCAAAGCTTGGACAAATTTAATCCCGACCAGTTTGATGCCGTGATCTTCCCCGGCGGTCAGGGGGTGGCAAAAAACCTTTGCGACTTTGCCCTCAAAGGTGCCGACTGCAAAGTCAACGCCGATGTTGAACAAGCGCTTGTCTCAGCCTATGAAAAGAAGATACCCATCGGCGCCGTCTGCATTGCGCCGGCTCTTGTTGCCCGTGTGCTGGGACATCACGGCATAACCGTGACCATCGGCAACGATCAAAAAACCGCTCTTGAAATTGAAAAAACCGGTGCGCGGCATCAAAATTGCGAGGCGAAAAATATCTGCGCGGATCATCTCCACAAAATTGTTTCCACGCCGGCTTATATGTTGGCCTCGTCCATTTCCGAAGTCAACGAAGGCATCCGCAAACTGGTGGCGGAAGTACTAAGCCTATGCCGAGAGTAGATTTTTGAGCAAGATACTCAATTTGCACCATTTGCTGACGCGCGGTTTGGGAGAGATAATTTCCCAGCCGCGTTTTTCCATAATGTCGAAATATCTTTTATAAAGATCGGTAATCAAACGGATCGGACGTGCCGTTGTTTTTTCCTGTTTTTCTAAAATTTCATAAACTTTGCGATAGTTTTCCTCGGCAATGTGCGCCAGTTCGCGCCGTGCCGCCGCCAAATTTTTATCAACCACCACGCTTTTGGGATCGGTGGCAACAATTCCCGCTTTTTCCAACAGCTCCTGCGGAACATACAAGCGACCGTTTTGCGCGTCTTCTTTGACATTGAGCAAAATATTGGTGATTTGAACCGCCAAGCCCAAAAACGTGGAGAGGTCTTTGATTGTCTGCTCGTCGGCACAGCCGAAAACCCGCAGCGACAAACTGCCGGTCATGCCGCCGACACCTCGGCAATAGCCGGAAAGCTGCTTTAACGTCGGCGCCTTGAGCGGATTGTCAATATTGGCGGAAATGCTGTCTACCAAATTCAAAAACTCAACTTTCGGCAATTTAAAACGCATACAGTTTTTATAAATGCGGCGTCCGATATCGGTTGCCGGCACTTTGCGGTCAAAAATGTTGTCCATTTCCTCGCGCCACATACCTAAGATCTCTTGCTTTTCTGCCAACGGCGCAGGACTTTCCACCACATCTTCAAGATGACGGACAAAGGCAAACAGCGTATAGAGCGCTTCCCGTTTTGCCTTCGGTAAAAACTGCATTCCCCAGAAAACCGTTCGCCCGCTGCCGTTTTTGATTTTGCTGCGCACTATTTTTTTTAGATCTTTCATATTTCTCAAGTTCTTCCGTTTTTTTATTATGTTTAGGTCAATCGGGTCACAAAATCAACAGCTATTTTTGCCCCGTCAATTTCATCCGTCCATTTTTCCGCCGCCGCGAGCGCCCGCCGACAATAGGCGTTTTTGCGTTCAATCCCTTTAATTTTGCGGAATTTGCCATTGGCGGTAACTTCTCCCCGAATTTCCGGAAAAATACCAAAATTGATATTCATCGGCTGAAAGTCCTCAATATTGACACACTCGGTTATATGCCCAAGCATGGCACCAAACGCCGTTTCCGCCGGCGGCATCACCGGTTGCCGAGCCAAAGCCTCGCAAGCGGCAAAATAGCCGGCCATCAAGCCGACCGCGGCACTTTCGACATATCCTTCACAGCCGGTTATCTGTCCGGCAAAGCGAACATTGGGCCGCGCTTGCAAGCGCAGCTGCCGATCAAGAAGAAGCGGCGACTTGATGAAAGTGTTTTTATGAATGCCGCCAAAGCGCGCAAATTCGGCATTTTCCAGCCCCGGAATCGTACGAAAAATTTCTTTTTGAGCGCCATATTTCAGCTTAGTCTGAAAACCGACGATATTGCGCAAGGTATCGGCAAAATTGTCCTGTCGCAGTTGTACGACCGCATAGGGACGGCAACCGGTATGCGGATTGGTCAGTCCGACCGGTTTCATCGGACCGAACAACAGCGTGTCGCGTCCTCTTTCCGCCATCACTTCGATCGGCAGGCAACCGTCAAAATAATTGGGTTTTTCAAAATCGTGAAAATCTGTCTTTTCGGCAACCGACAGCGCCTCGACAAAACGATAATATTCTGTCTCCGACAACGGGCAGTTGATATAGTCACGCCCTTCTCCTTTGTCATAACGCGACTGATACCAAGCCACCTCCATGTTGATACTGTCTTTAAACACCACCGGAGCAATGGCGTCGTAAAAAGACAGCGCCTGACTGTCCACTTGCGCCAGAATATCTTTTGCCAAAGCTTCGGAAGTGAGCGGTCCGGTGGCAACAATCACCTGCCCCCATTCAACCGGCGGCAGTTCTAAAACCTCGTTTTCTTCCACGCGCACCAGCGGATGATTGCGAAGATGGCGGGTAACATAGGCGGAAAACGCCTCACGATCAACCGCCAGCGCGCCTCCGGCAGGCACTTTGCAAGCATCGGCAGCCGCCATCACCAACGAACCGGCAAGCCGCATTTCTTGGTGCATCAAGCCAACCGCATTATGCTGATGATCATCTGAACGCAGCGAGTTGGAACAAACCAGTTCGGCAAACCCCGACAACCGATGAGCCGGCGAGTGGCACCGTGGTTTCATCTCGTGTAAAATAACCGGCACCCCGCGGCAGACCAGCTGCCAAGCAGCTTCCGATCCCGCCAGTCCGGCACCGATGACATGAACGGCTTTTGTTTCCATTGTTACCTCTTTTTTATCAGAATATGCTATTCTATAGCCTGACGAAGTCAAAATGTAAAGCAGCTTTTGCAGATCAGACGTCGGTGGCTTTGTTTTTTTGCAAATTATCGTTTGCTATTTTCGCAAAATAAATATAATATTGAAAAAAATTCTTAAAAGAAACCACAACTCGGCCGATGTCATGAAAAAATTGTTACTTTATCTCGTTGTTTTCTCAACCGTGTTTATCCAAAATGTCCGTGCTGACGAAATGGACGCCATGTTGTTTGAACCGGCACCGAAAATTACCGCCGCCAAGAAAAAAAAGGCAGAGCCCGTCAAAGCTCTGATCGTGCCGTCGGTAAAAGGCGGCGTGGTTATCTCGCCGGAAACCGTCAGTGATGAGGAATTTGCAAATATAGAAATGGCTCTGCCGGAAGAAGAAAACCTTTTGCCCCCAAAAACAGCCGTGCAAAAAACGGCAAAAAAAGAAAAAACGCCGAAATCGTTGACGGACACCATCAAAGAGACAGCCGCAAAAGACGAGGACAACA
>JAHHRI010000007.1 GCA_020025875.1 Alphaproteobacteria bacterium
TACCGATACCGCATCCCGGATCAAGCACATTCAACGGGTGGTGGCTGTTTTCCAGTTGAGCGGAAATTTTATCGATCATCACTTTTTTTTGCCGGCCGAAACTGGGCACCATTGGCGGATATTGGCGAAATTTTGGGCTGATGAACAGATAAATGATAAGAGCCCATATGTAAATAAGCGCCAATATCAACAAAGATTGTAAGACGATAAAAAACCAGATAATCATTTTTTCTCCTTTAGGTCAGCAATCATGATAGGCTTTTTTTACTAACTATTGATTAATGGAATGATTTTTTTTGTTTTTAGCAAAAAAAACTTGCTAAAAAGGCAAAAAAACGATAAACCAAAAGCGATTCTAACGAGGCGGAAATGACTGAAAAAAACTATAATGTAATTGTGGTCGGCGGTGGCCATGCCGGCTGCGAAGCATGCGCGGCAGCTGCCCGCATGGGGGCAGAAACTCTGCTTATCACACACAATGCCGCAACCATTGGCGAAATGTCCTGTAATCCGGCAATCGGCGGATTGGGAAAAGGGCACTTGGTGCGCGAAATAGATGCTCTCGATGGTTTAATGGGACGCATTATTGATCGGGCAGGCATTCAGTTTCGTATGCTCAATATGTCAAAAGGGCCGGCGGTTCGCGGACCGCGGGCGCAAGCCGATCGTGATTTATATCGCCAATATATGCAGCAGGCATTAGCCGAGCAAAAAAATCTCGATATTCTTGAAGCTGCGGTCGAGGGGTTGGTTTTTGAAGGTAACCGAGCCGCGGGTGTGATCTTATCCGACGGACGGCAGATTTTGGCAGATGCCATTGTGTTAACTACCGGCACATTTTTAAACGGCGTGATGTTTACCGGTCACCGGACAACCGTCGGCGGGCGTGTTGATGATGTTTCTTGTCTTGGTATAACACCGTATTTAAACCAGCGGGGCTTGCGCATGGGACGTCTGAAAACAGGCACCCCTGCCCGTCTTGACGGGAAAACCATTTGCCGGGACATTCTCGATATTCAGCACGGGGACGAAACGCCGCAACCGTTTTCTTATTTAACGGAAAAAATCACCAATCGGCAAGTGGACTGCCATGTCACCCACACCAACGCAAAAACTCATGACATCATCCGCGACAATTTTAACAAATGCGCCCTTTTTTCGGGATTAATTAAAGGTGTCGGTCCGCGTTATTGTCCGAGCATCGAAGATAAGTTGGTTAAATTTGCCGATCGGGACAGTCACCAAATTTTTCTTGAGCCGGAAGGCCTGAATACGGATATTGTTTATCCCAACGGCATTTCCACATCACTTCCTGCCGATGTTCAGGAAGCATTTATCCGCACAATCAAAGGATTGGAAAACGTTCGTATTGTTCGTTACGCGTATGCCATAGAATATGATTATGTCGATCCGCAAGAGCTGGATCATTGCCTGCAATTAAAGAAAGTTCCCGCTTTGTTCCTTGCCGGACAGATCAACGGTACCACCGGCTATGAGGAGGCGGCGGCGCAGGGATTGTTGGCGGGAATCAACGCCGCCCTTATGGCAGAAGGAAAAGGGCGTGAGTTTGTAGTAGACCGATCGGAGGCCTATATCGGGGTTATGGTTGATGATCTGATTACAAAAGGCGTTGACGAACCATACAGAATGTTCACTTCCCGATCAGAGTATCGTTTATATCTCCGTGCCGACAATGCCGATTTGCGCTTAACAGAAAAAGGACGGGCAATCGGCTGTGTAAGTGATGAGCGTTACCGCCGTTTTTCCAGCAAACGCGAACAAATAGCAAAATTGCAAAAAGAGGCGGAAGAAATGGTCGTCAAATCTTCCGAGCTGGATTCTTTTGGTATCAAAAATAAAAAAGACGGGGTGCGCAGAACGGCTTTTAATTTGATGTCTTATGATGATGTTTCACGTGAAACAATACTTCTCATTTGGCCCAAGTTAAAAGAATATCCGTATACCGTTTATGAGGAAGTGGAAATAGAGGCCAAATATTCCGGTTATATCAAGCGGCAGCTGGCAGATATTGAAGTTTTTAAAAAAGACGAAAAACTAAAAATTCAAGAAGATATCGATTATGCGCAAATCGGCAGCCTGTCTAACGAAATGGTGGCTAAGCTGAGCCGCATAAGACCGGCCACGGTTGGCGAAGCCTCGCGAATTTCCGGTGTAACGCCGGCAGCCATCATGGCCATCCTCGGACATTTGAAAAAGTAAAAAAATATGATAGAGTTTCTTTCGCGACATAAAGCAATGGAAATATGGGAAAAAGGTATTCAATATCGCCGTTCCCGCAGCTATGGTTTTACCGAAGAGGACGAATATCGTTTTCATACCTTGGGTGTGGCCGGTGCGGCAGAAAAAATTGCCGCCCATATCGGCGCCATGAACGGCGAAAAAGCCTATATTTTCGGACTTTTACACGATTACGGCAAACGTATTAACGAAAGAAAAGAAAATAAATTCCATGGGCGTGAAGGATACGAACAAATGTTGATATTGGGCTATCCCGATATTGCTCAAATATGTCTCACCCACACCTTTCCCGACAAACATTTTAAAGATGATCAATATGATTATCCCAAAGAGTGGATTGACTGGGCGCGCAAAAAACTTGCCGAAACGGTTTATACCGACTATGATTTTTTGATTGCTTTTTGCGACAAGCTTTTTGAAGCTTGCGAAATGGTTTCGATTGAAAAAAGAATTAGGGGAATTGTTGAACGTTACGGCTTAAGTGAAATGCAAAGAGAACTCCTTTATGAGGAGAGTATGAATCTCAAACAGTATTTTGATGCCAAAATAGGCGAAGATACCTACCGAATTTTAGGAATTAAGGATTGAAAATGACGCAAAAATTCAGTTATCATACCCATACAAACGCTCTGGGAATTTTTGACGGCAAACATTCGGCAAAAGAGATGATTCAACGTGCGGAAGAACTCGGTTACGAAGAATTAGGTATTTCAAACCATCTGATCTGCCACCCCAATTTGCAAATAACCAGCCCCATGTTTTTTAACGATTTTGATTTGTTAAAAAAGATGATGCAAAAAAATATCGATGATATTCGTTTGGCGGCGGAAAAGGCCTCGCTTCGCGTTTATGTCGGTTTTGAGGTCGATTTTTTCCCCTCTGCCAAATGGCGAAACGCTTTCGAAAAACTGATGAAATTTCTTAATGCGGACTATTATATCGGTTCTTTTCATTGTTTGCGCAACGCCGATGAAAGCCGAGTATATAATATGTACCACTATCAAAAAAGCGGCTCGCCACTTTCGTCAACGGAGATTGCCGACGCCATTCATAACTACTGGCAAAACATATCCATGGCAGCCGAAAGCGGTTATTTTGACTTTATTGCCCATCTCGATGTTTATAAAATTTTTCCCGATTGGGCTGCGCTTGGCACAAAAGAAGATAAACTGTCTTTGGTCGAAACTTTGGGGCGCGTTCGCCTCCCCTATGAACTCAATACCAGCGGCTGGAGCAAATGCGGAGAACAGCATCCTTATGAATGGATGCTCAAAGCCCTAAAAGATAAAGACGTGCCGATTGTGATCAGTGACGATGCCCACGACGTGAGTCACCTTGCCCGCCATTTTGAGCGCGCGGAAGATTTACTAAAAAAACTCAACTATACCAACCGATGGAGATTAAAACGCTAATGCAAAACTTCAGTTATCACACTCATACTGTTTTTTCCGACGGACATAATACAATCGAAGAAATGCTTGATCGGGCAGAAAGTTTGGGGTGGCGGGAGATAGGCATCAGCGATCATTTGGTTGTCCATAAAAACTTAGCGCAAAGTCCGTCTTTGCCACGTTGGCAAAAAAGCCTTAAAGCGCATATTTTCTATACGGATTTTGCCAAAGCAAAAAAAGATTTTATTGTACACGCAAACAATATCCGCCAAGCGGCACGAGGACGCTCTTTGAAAGTAAGAGTCGGCGCCGAGGTAGACTATTTTACATACGACGGTTGGAAAGAAAGTTTTGACGATTTTCGCCGCGAAACCGATCTGGATTATTATATTTCCGGCAATCATTTTTTGCAGCCCTCAGTGGGAGAAGTTTTGGATATTAACGATTTGTCTTTGCTTGGCGAGGACAAACGTCAATCAGCCATCAGCAACCATTTTTCTGCCATTTGTCTGGCCATTGAAAGCGGCTTGTTTGCGTTTATTGCTCACATTGATTATATACGCAAATCAGAATTTTGTGCCGACGACGATTTTTGGGAAGAAAAAATGAAAGTTGTTGACTGTTTGCAAAAATACAAAACCGCAACAGAGCTGAGCAGTAAAGGTTTGCGCAAACGCGGTGATTTTTATCCGGCGCAAAAACTGCTCAAGGAAATCATCAGCAGGGGCATACCTCTCGTGATCAGTGATGACGCGCACCGAATTGTCGAACTTGGTTTTGAGTTTGCGCAAGCTGAAGAATATTTGCAAAGAATCGGCTGCAAAAACCGCTGGCATTTTCAAAAATCGTAGTTTATTGATATTTCCGTTATCTTGTTTTTTATAAATTTAAAAGCTAAAACAAAAGAAATAAATTGCTTTGAATCTTAATCTTTTTTGAGCCATAAGTTTTGTTAAATGGTTTATATATCATTTTTTGTTTATGTTATGGTTGACAGATAAGTTGATGCAAAGATTCTTTTTGTTTTGCTAACTGTTTGTAAAATATTGTTTTAATATGACGTAAAAAAATAAAAATTAAAATGTTTATAACTGCGATTTTTATATTCTAAAAAGGCTTTTATATCTATATAAATAGATTTATGGAAAATTTTATGACAACATATCATGTTTCACGTGAAACATTGGATCGTTTGAAACTCTGCCATCAATCTCTTTCGGAATGGCAGAACAAGTTTAATTTGGTCAGCAAAAATTCGCTGAAAGACGCATGGAATCGACATTTTGTTGATTCCGCTCAGCTCTATCCGCTGCTTCCGCACGGTGCAAGGTCGCTTGCCGATCTTGGTAGCGGCGCCGGATTTCCGGGGATGGTGTTGGCTGTGATGGCAGCCGAAAAAACACCGTATTTAAAAGTAACGCTGATAGAAAGTATTGGTAAAAAAACGCTGTATTTAAACCATCTGAAAGAGATAACCGGCTGCACCAATGTTGAGATACTTAATAAAAGAATCGAAGATATTGACAACCGTCGTTTTGAAGTGATTACCGCCCGTGCCGTAACCGCTCTTTCTGATCTGTTGGCTTATTCTTTTCCGCTGCTGAAGAAAAACGGTGTGTGTGTTTTTCCCAAAGGCAGAAGTTTCCGAGAAGAAATAGAAAACGCTCAGAAAAAATGGAATTTTCAATATAACGCCGTACCGAGTGTGACAGACGAAGAAAGCGTTGTTCTTGTCATTCGCAATCTAACAAGAAAAGGGAGATAGTTAATGCCTCGTATCATTGCCGTAGCCAACCGCAAAGGCGGCGTCGGAAAAACCACCACTACCGTTAATGTTGCAACAGCCATGGCGGCAGCGGGTAAAAAAGTTTTGGTTATAGATCTTGATCCGCAATCAAACGCTTCAACCTCGCTCGGCATGGACAAGCACACGGAGATGGTTTCTTCTTACGAGGTTGTCATTGGCGAATGCGAACTCAAAGACGCTGTTATTTTAACGGAAATTCCGGGGCTTTCGCTGGTTCCCGCCACACCGGATTTGGCAGGTGCCGAGGTGGAGTTGATAGATCGTTCACGGCGGGAATTTGCTCTCAAAGACGCTTTGAAAAAAAGCCCGTACGATTGCGATTATATTCTTATCGATTGTCCACCCTCTTTGAGTTTGGTGACCATCAACGCATTGGTTGCCGCAGACGCGGTGATTGTTCCTTTGCAATGCGAATATCTGGCATTGGAAGGCATTACGGATTTAATAGGCAACATCAACCAAATCAAACGTCGCTTTAACCCCAAACTGGAGCTTCAGGGTGTGGTGCTGACAATGTATGACGGGCGAAACAACCTGACACAGATGGTAGAAGAAGATGTGCGGCGGTTCTTCGGCAATAAGGTCTATCGCACGGTTATTCCGCGGAATGTTCGCGTATCGGAAGCCCCCTCCCACGGCAAACCGGTGTTGCTTTACGATTTTAAATGTTCCGGTTCGCAGGCCTATATCAATTTGGCAGGCGAAGTCTTAAAGAGAGAAAAGGAGCTGATGGTATGCTAGATGATAATCATAAAAGAAAAAGTCTCGGACGCGGTCTTGGTGCGTTGCTTGGTGATGACATAAATTTTATTCGTGACGAAAACACCGTTCACCAGCATGGGGAAGAAAATATCGTCATAGAAGATCTCACCCCCGGTTCCTACCAGCCTCGGCTTGATTTTGACCAAGAGGCTCTGGAGGCGCTATCTCAATCCATTTCCGAAAAAGGTATTTTACAGCCTTTGTTGGTGCGCCAAAAGAATGACGGAAAATACGAGATTATTGCCGGTGAACGGCGTTATCGCGCAGCGCTGATGGCAGGGCTCAAAGAAGTTCCCGTGATTGTCAAAAAGATGGACGACAGGGAAGTTTTGGAAGTTGCTCTGGTTGAAAACCTCCTTCGTGAAAATTTATCGGCCATCGAAGAAGCGGAAGGCTTGCAGCGTCTGATCGATGAATTTTCCCACACACAGGAAGCCTTGGCGCAAATTGTCGGCAAATCGCGCAGCCACATTGCCAACATTTTGCGTCTTTTGTCTTTGCCGGCGTCGGTTCGGCAGATGGTTCGCGACGGCATATTGACGGCAGGACAGGTGCGCCCGCTGGTAGGGTTGAGCGAAGCCGAAAATCTGGCTAAAAAAATTGCCGAAAAAGGATTGAACGCCAGACAGGCAGAAGCTTTGGCAGCCAAAGCAAAACAACCGCCAACAGAAAAAAAAGCAGGGGCAAAAGACGGTGATCTGGCAGAAATATCCTCTTTCATCACACGCCGTTTGGGACTAAAAGTTAAAATTTCTGCCGGCGGCAACGGAGGCGGAAAAGTGGTTTTGCAATATGCCGATTCCGCCGAACTGGACAAGATTGTTGACATTTTGCAGCAAAAGTCTAGACTGTCCGATTGTAGCCTGTCGGGATTGGTTACAGATGACGCCGAGTGAAGGAATCGGAGAAAAAATATCGGAAAAAGTCTGAGAGCAGATTTAAAAAAAGACAACCTCGGTGTTTGTTCGGGAACTTTGGCGACATTATCTGCATTTTGGGGGCAATGTTTGTCTTTGGCAACAGAAGGCGGTAATGATATTTTTACTCTCTTCTGTTTACAATAACAAAATAGTGGAATTTTTTTAAGGGAACCGTTGTATGTTTTTTATTAAAAAGTTGTTTCTCGGTCTGATATCGGTGGCGCTGATATATCTCGGCGGCAGTGGCACACAAAGTTCAAATCTGCTCTTTCAGGGCGGCGGTTTTATAGGTATTGTCATTGGTTTGGTGGTGCTTTATATTTTTGGTAAAATGGTTTGGCGGGCAATGGGTTGCCTGCCAGTTTTGCTTATAATTTGCCTGATCGGCGGTTTTATCGTTTATGCCATCGGCGGTTTTAACGGCGGAATAGATAAAATAGTGCCCAACATTATGAGTTTTCTCGGACGCAATAACAGCGAAGTGTCATCAACGGAAAACAATGTCGCTGCCTTCCAAAATTCGGAGTCTGGCGAACAAGAAACGGCGGCACCTGTGCGCTCTGCACCTCTTTTGAGCGAAAATTTTGGTGATGACGCTATTGCCGCCAAAGAAATAGCACCGATACAAGCTGCTGAAACTGCCGCCCAACCATCGGTTCAGGCACCCGAAGAAAACAGTAAGTTAAGCTGGCTTTTGAGCTCGCTGCCGCGGGAAGAAGAACCGGCGGCACCTGAAAAAGCTTTCAATCCTAAAAATTATCCGGCAGTTTTTGGGGTTTCCAGAGTTATCAACGGCGACACGTTGGAAATGCGGGGACGGTATATAAAAATATATGGTATTGACGCGCCGGAATCAAACCAAACCTGTTCCGACAGCAAGGGGCGTTCCTACCGCTGCGGACAAGAAGCGGCGCGCTGGTTAAAAAGCTGGATTTCCGGCCATGAACTCGAATGCCGTGTGTTAAAGCAAGATTCCAAAGGCAATATGATTGCCGTTTGCTCTTTGGGGCAATACGATATCGGGGCGGCATTGGTTAATGCCGGCTGGGCGGTTGTCGATCCGCAACAAAACACCATTTACGTTCCTTATGAACAGCAAGCCCGAGACAACAGACGCGGGCTGTGGCAAGGGCAGTTCTACAAACCATGGGATTGGCGGAAAATTCAGTCGAAAAAGCCAAAGATTAAGGTGATTAAACCCAAACAACAAAAAAAGAGCATTCTTGATTTTTAAGGAGAGGCATGAACAAATCTAAAACATGGTTTTGTGCAACGGAAGAAGATACCGCGGAAGTTGGGCGCAAATTGGCAAAAGTGGCCCGCCGTGGCGATTGTTTTGCACTTTATGGCACGCTGGGTATGGGCAAAAGCGTTCTTTGTCGGGCGTTTATCCACTGTTTGACAGACGCGCAAGAAGTGCCCAGCCCGACTTTTACTCTGGTTCAAAGTTATTCGGCGGAAGATTTTGAAATTTATCATTTTGATCTTTACAGACTGAAATCTCCGGAAGATGTTTTTGAATTGGGCATGGAAGAAGCCCTCTATGAGGGCGTCACGCTGATCGAGTGGCCCGAAAAAATGGGTGCTTATTTGCCGCAAAAGGCGATTAAAGTGGAAATATCGGCAGAAAAAGACGGACGGCGGATCAGCATAAGCGACCATGAAAGGTTCAATACCCTTGAGTAAAATCAATATCCATGCCACCTGCATCAATTATCGCGACAACGGTATTTTGTTTATCGGCCCTTCCGGCAGCGGCAAGTCGGATCTTGCGCTGCGAATGATGATGAACAAAGGGGCGCGGTTGGTTGCCGATGACCGCACCGATATTGAAAAAAAATGCGGACGGTTATACGCCAGCTGTCCGCAAAACATCAGCGGTATGTTGGAAGTTCGGGGAATTGGACTGTGTCATTTCGACCCCTGCCCCTTTGTTTTTGTTGATCTGGCCGTTGAGCTGGTTCCCGCCGGAGAAAAAATAGAACGCTTGCCGGAGGCGCAAACAGCTGAATTTTGCGGTGTGAAAATCCCCAAAATCAGGCTCCACGGCTTTGAAATTTCGGCTATCGACAAGATTATCCTCTCTTGTTACCAAAATAAATAGCCCTTGCTTTCTTGCCCTCGGTATTTTAATATAATGCCAATTAACAGATTTTAGGAAAAAAACAATGCAATGTTATAAATATCTTGAGAATTTCCTACGGGCTCTCGGCAAGCCGTTGGTTGTTTTTGTTTCTCGCATAGGGGAACTTTCGGAATTTATTGCCAAGGCGCTCTACAACTGTGTCACCCCGCCCTTTTACCCCAAATTGTTGCTTCGTCAAATTGTGGATATCGGCTTTTATTCGCTGCCGGTGGTGGCATTGACGACAATTTTTGCCGGTATGGTCATTGCATTGCAGACACACGCCGGTTTTTCAAGCTATGGCGCGGAAAGTGCCATTGCATCGGTCGTACTGATTTCTGTTACCCGCGAATTGGCGCCGGCGTTTGCCGGTCTGATGGTGGCGGGGCGTATCGGTGCCGCCATGTCGGCGGAAATAGGCACCATGCGCGTGACCGAACAGATTGACGCGCTTTCCACATTATCCACCAATCCTTACAAATATCTGGTGGCGCCTCGGCTGCTGGCAGGCGTTATTGTTTTACCGCTGCTTGTTTTAATCGGTGATGTTATCGGCATTTTCGGCGGCTATATCGTTGCCATATATCAGCTCGATTTTAACCCTGCCAACTATATCAACGCCACCATCAACGAACTGCAACCGGTTGATATTTATACCGGTGTGATAAAGGCGGCGGTTTTTGGCTTTGTCATTTCTCTGATGGGTTGCTACAACGGCTATAAATCAAAAGGCGGCGCTCAGGGCGTGGGCGAAGCGACAACCAACGCGGTGGTTGCCTCTTCAATCATTATCCTCATTTTCAACTACATCATTACCGGTCTCATTTTTACCAAATAGCCGGCGGAGCGAAAAAACATGGACAAGGAAAACAACAAAATAGAAGTGTCGGATCTGTACAAAGCCTTTGGCCGCAAGCAGGTTCTCAACGGTGTTGACCTGAAGATAAAAAAAGGCGAGTCTTTGGTTGTTATCGGCGGTTCGGGTACGGGAAAATCGGTTTTGATCAAATGTATCCAAGGGTTGATCATGCCGGATTCCGGTTCGATTAAGATTGACGGGGTGGAAACCGTCGGCACTTCCCGCAAGGAAAATGAAAAATGCTACTCTAAAATGGGTATGTTATTTCAGGGCGGGGCGTTGTTTGACAGCCTGAGCGTGTGGGAAAACGTTGCTTTCGGCTTGCTTGAAAATCAGAAAATGCCGCGTCGTCAGGCAAAGGAAAAGGCTATCGAAGTGTTGCGTCAGGTTGGTCTTGGTGCAGATGTTGCCGATCTTTCGCCTTCAGAGCTTTCTGGAGGCATGCAAAAAAGAGTAGGGTTGGCACGTGCCGTAGCCATCCGTCCGGAAATTATCTTTTTTGACGAACCGACTACCGGACTAGATCCGATTATGGCAGACGTCATCAACGACTTGATTATAGATTCCGTTAAAAAACTCGGTGCCAGTGCTTTGACAATTACCCACGACATGGCCTCCGCAAGAAAAATTGCCGACCGCATAGCCATGCTCTACCAAGGAAAAATTATTTGGCAGGGTACGGTGGCGGAAATGGAGCAAACGGACAATCCTTATGTATGCCAATTTATCAACGGTTGTTCAAAGGGACCGATTAAAGTGGAGATATAAAACAAATGGCGAAAAAAAACGGAAGTGAATATGTTTGCCGCAACTGTGGTGCCGTTTATCCCAAATGGCAGGGCAAATGTGACGCTTGCGAAGAATGGAACACTATCGTCGAAGAAAAAATCGGCGGCGAAGGTTTTTCTAACTTTAACCCCAAAAGAAAAGGTAGCCTGCTTGATTTTGTTTCTTTAAGCGGATCACCGCAGATACTTGAGCGTCTGCACACCAATATCCGTGAGCTCGATCGTGTTTGTGGCGGCGGATTGGTTCCCGGATCGGTCATTTTGGTTGGCGGCGATCCCGGTATCGGCAAATCGACTTTGTTGCTGCAAGTCTGCGCAAGCATTGCCAATTTAAGCGAACATTCGGAGTGTTACTATATATCGGGCGAAGAAGCTGCGGATCAGGTTAAAATCCGCGCCCGTAGATTGGGGTTGGAAAAAGCACCTGTCAATTTGGCTTCGGCTACCGATGTTAAAGATATTGTGACCACTTTGGAAAAAACAGACGCTGCCGTGGTGGTGATAGATTCTATCCAAACAATGTATTTGGAAGAAGCGGAATCGACTCCCGGCAGTGTTGCGCAAGTGCGCGCCTGTGCTTACGAATTGATAAAACTGGCCAAGAAAAAGGGGTTTGTGTTGTTTCTGGTCGGACATGTGACCAAGCAGGGATCAATTGCCGGACCTCGAGTTTTGGAACATATGGTCGATACCGTTCTTTATTTTGAGGGGGAGAGAGGACATCATTTTCGGATTTTGCGAGCGGTTAAAAACCGTTATGGCGCCACCGACGAAATCGGCGTCTTTGAGATGCAAGACAAGGGATTGGCGGAAGTGGAAAACCCTTCGGCGTTGTTTTTGGCAGAACGGCAGGGCAATATATCCGGCTCTTGCGTTTTTGCCGGAATCGAAGGATCGCGTCCGGTGTTGGTAGAAATTCAGGCCTTGGTCAGCCAAAGCGGCTATTCCAGCCCCAAGAGGGCGGTTGTCGGCTGGGATTCGGGCAGGTTGTCCATGGTGTTGGCGGTTTTGGAAGCCAGAGGCGGTTTAAACCTGAGCTCGCAGGATGTTTATCTCAATATTGCTGGCGGGCTGAAAATTTCCGAACCGGCTGCCGATTTGGCAGTGGCAATGGCAATCGTTTCATCGCTGACCAATCACCCTTTGCCGGCAGATATGGTCATTTTCGGAGAAATAGGCTTATCGGGCGAAATTCGCGCCGTCAGTCAGCCCAATCTACGCTTAAAAGAAGCGCACAAACTCGGCTTTCGCAGTGCAATTGTGCCGTCCCAGTACAGCAAAGATAAAAAGAAAAGCAATTTTGATATCAACATCCACGAAATCGGCAACGTGCAAAAGCTGATCAACTGGTTTAATTAGGACAGAAGTATGAATAGTCTGGACGTCTTTATTTTAATTATCATCTTAATTTCCGCCCTCATAGCGTTAAACCGCGGTCTGATGAAGGAAGTTCTTTCGATTATCGGTTGGTTTTTGGGGATTGTTGCCGTCATTTACCTGCTGCCCTATGTACAGCCGCTGATGGAAAACCATGTCGAAAGCGAAACAATGGCGGTTATATCTTCCTCTTTTGCCATTTTAATCGTTTTCTTTGTTGTTTGGATTTATCTGACCGCCATTGTTATCGGTAAAGTGCGCGACAGCAAACTAAGCGGCATGGATCGTGTTTTGGGGTTGTTTTTTGGCATTTTGCGTGCCTTTTTGCTCATTATTTTGTTCAATATCCTGATCGGTTGGATCATTCCTGAGGAAAGCCAGCCGGAAGTCTTTAAGCAGTCAAAATATTTTCAGTTGGCAGGCTCTTTTGCCGAACCGATTGAAAAGCTGATTCCGCAATCTGCCCGTGATAAAGTGCATATGCAAGTCAGTATCGAGAAAGAAGTTGCCCCCGGCGTTGAACTGGAAAGTGATCTTGACGATTTGTTCGAAAAATTAACCCGCCCGCAGATCAAACAAAAAAATAAGCAGGCGGACAAAGAAGATCAGACTGTCGGGTATAATAAGTCGGAACAAAAAAGCCTTGATCGGCTAATTGAAACCATTGAGTAAAAACAGATAACATCAAACCTGTTTTTATCTCCGATGTTCTGACAACTCAAGGAATGAAAGAAAATATGAGGGAAACCGGCAGATAAAGCAGATTATAAGCTTTGCCGGTTTGCATTGTGTTATTGAGTTCGCGCTGAATAATTCTCATCTGTCGGTCAGATATGGTGGCGGAAGAATAATAACCGCCCGAAACGGGTTGTCCGCTCGGCGGTGAATATTGATTGCGCGCATAAACGATAATTTTATCGGAATTGATAAATTTTTCATATTTATGCCGTTTGATTCGCGCAAGGCAGGGAGGATTGGCCTTTGCGCCGGCCTGAATCAGTGTGTTGTAAGCCCGATAATTTTTCTGTTTGATTGCAACACAAACACCGGTGTCGCCCGAGCGATTAACGGCATCAATCCTTAAACCGCGGTGCATGGCTTCGCGCAGACGGGAAACATCACCGCGATCGGCAGCCGCATACAGGGCATTAAAAGTGCGTGCGGAAACAGCTTCGGCAGCTTTTGGAAAGAGCAGAAAAAGAGCGCAAAAAAAAGAAATGAACGCTGTTTTAAATAAATACGGCGGTTTTAGGCTTGTCGGGTTTGTTTTTTGAAAAATCATCTTTTTATATGGCTGTTTATTTACATTTCTTTACGCGAATTGATTGCCAACTGGATGGTTCCTTCATCCATATAGTCCAGCTCGGCACCAACCGGAATACCTTGCGCCAAAGTGGTGATTTTGACGTTACTTTCTTTTAAACGACTGACCAGATAATGAGAGGTTATTTGCCCGTCGACGGTTGCCGGCAAGGCCAAAATAACTTCTCCGATTTCTTCTTTCGTCAGCCTGTCTAATAGTTTTTCAATGTTCAAATCATCGGGGGATACACCGTCCAACGCCGACAATACGCCGCCCAAAACATGATATTTTCCTTTGTAAAATCCCACTCGCTCCATGGCCCACAAATCGGCGACATCTTGCACCACGCAAACAGTATGCGCATCTCTTTTTTCGGAGCGGCAGACTGAACACGGCGAAAGCGTATCATAGTTGCCGCACACTTCGCAGGTTTTGACGTTGGCAGCCACATCTTGCAAGGTTTCGATCAGCGGCAGCATCACTGTTTCCCGCTTTTTCAGCAAGTAGAGAACAATTCGCCGCGATGAACGGGTACCAAGCGACGGCAATTTGGCAATGATTTTTGCCAGCTTTTCAATTTCCTGTCCGGACAAGAGAAAATCTCCTTAAAAAGGCAGTTTTAGTCCGCCGAGATTAAGCCCGCCAGTAATGTCTTTCATACCGTCGCTCATCATCGAGTCGACCTTATTCCGAGCATCATTGAAAGCCGCCAGCAGCAGATCTTCAAGTATATCCACTTCTTCCGAGTTGACCAAACTCTTGTCTATTTGCACATTTTTTGCCTCGAATTTTCCGTTTAGAGTTATTTTAACCATACCGCCGCCACTGCTGCCGGTCACTTCGCTTTCCGCCAGTTTTTTCTGTGCTTCTTCCATTTTTTTCTGCATCATCTGCGCTTGTTTCATAATTCCCTGCATATTCATCATGGTCGTTTAATCCTCAATATTAAAGTCATCTTCGTTGTTGGTGTTAAAAATATCTTCATCATTCGCCTCGTTGTCGTCGGCTTTGATTTTGCGCGTCAAATTTTCGATTTTGGCGCCTCGGAATTCTTGCAAAATGGCCTTTACCAGCGGGGTTTCGGCAATATCTTTCTTGTCTTTTTCTTTTTGTTCATTTTCAATATCGGCAATGGTTTGGGCAATTTCTCCCGCCACAATATCGAGTGTCCACCGGCTGCCGGTTGTTTCTTCCAAAATTTTGTTAAGCGCGCTTAGCGTTTCGTTACCGACACGATCGGCTGCCTTAAATTTGATTTTTCCGAAAGAAAATTCCACAACTTCAATATCGTGGCGCAAGATATAAGCTAACCGCGGCTGTTTTTGACTTTCCAGATATTTGATCAGCCCGTTGATGTCGGAAAACGGTGTTTTATGAGGCAAAGCAGGCACATCGGGAAGTTTGTCGGGCGCCTGAACCGCTGCCGGTTGAGTTGTTACCGCTGTGGTCATATTGCCGATATTGGTGTTTGTCGGTTGTCTGATGTCTAATTCAGATTTTTTTTTTACGCTTTCCAGCAGTTCGGCAGGAGAAGGCAAATTGGAAGAATAAGCAATGCGAATTAAAATCATCTCCAGCGCATCAATCGGTACCGGTGCATTTTGTATCTCGCTCATTCCCTTAATCAGCATCTGCCATATTTTTGAAAGGGTGGCAACGCTGAGTTTGCCGGAAGTTTCTTTAAGGAAAATTCTGTCATTTTCCGAAAGCGCGGCATCGTTGATAAAAGCGGGCAGCAGCAGCGTTTTGGTCAGGGAATGTGTCAAATTGGCAAGATCATCCATAATAATGGTCGGATTGGCGCCGTTTCTGTACATTTCCTGCAATTTTGCCAGCAAAGCCTGCATATCGCCGCCGATCAGCAGGTTAAAAAGTTCAAAAGTCTGTCCGCGATCGGCCATGCCGAGCATTTCTTTGACAATATCGGCACGCACCTTATTGCCGCCTAATGAAATAGCTTGGTCTAACAATGACAATCCGTCGCGGGCTGAACCGTCTGCGGCGGCGGCAATCATGTGCAATGCTTCGTCATCGGCTTTCAGCTCTTCTGCGGCAATAATTTTGTTAAACAACTTCAGCAGGTCTTTGATAGACAAGCGTTGCAGATCAAAACGCTGACAGCGCGACAAAACGGTAATCGGAACTTTGCGGATTTCAGTGGTTGCAAAAATAAATTTAACGTGTTCCGGCGGTTCTTCGAGCGTTTTCAGCAAAGCGTTGAAAGCGTGTTTTGAAAGCATATGCACTTCGTCGATAATGTATATTTTGTAGCGGCAGTTAGTTGGCTTGTAGCGCACACCGTCCAAAATATCACGAATATCTTCCACGCCCGTTCGGGAAGCGGCGTCTAGCTCCAAAACATCGATGTTGCGTCCGGCGGCAATTGATTTGCAATTTTCGCAAATACCGCAGGGATGGGTTGTCGGCCCGCCTTTTCCGTCGGCGCCCGTACAGTTGAGTGTTTTGGCAATCAGTCTTGCGGTGGTTGTTTTGCCGATCCCGCGTATACCGGTTAAGATATAGGCATGATGCAGGCGATTGTTGTTGATGGCGTTGGTCAAGGTCTGCACCAGCGCCTCTTGTCCCAGCAGATCGTCAAAACTCTGCGGGCGGTACTTACGAGCGAGAACCACATATTGTTGTTGTTTTTCTTCTTCTGCCATCAATCAACTTGTCTTTATCTAAAAAAAGGTGGAGGGCGACCGACCTCAGGCGGTTTCGTTACGGCTGCTTTCTTCCGAACCTGACCGGATTGGCGAATGCCTGACCCGACACCCTCCGTGATACATCAATTACTATCGTCAATTTTTGCCAGACTTGCAAGCAAAAAATGTTTCATCAACATTATTAAAACGAAAAGCCGCTGTCCTGACTGTTGTTTTGGCTGTGAGAAAGTGAGATGTCGTTATAATCGCCGTTCAACGTGCGTCCGAAAATCAGCTTTTCTGCCACCGATCTGTCTTTGCCGAAAATCATCGGAGGATTGTCGTCGTAAGCTTGGGCGGCGTTTTCTTGAGAGTTTTCGGGTAAGACGGCGGAAAATTTCTTTGCCGCCAAATCAATCACCATATCTCCCGATTGAGCAACTTCGATAATATCCAAACTGTGTTCGTTTTTACCGTTGGGCAAAATACGGAACATTCCGCTGATTCCGACAAAACCGTCCTCGGTGGTGACGGCACCGTCGATATCGGCAGGGTTGTTTCTGGCCAGAGCAGAGGCCAGAGCCACCGCATCGTAAGCAAAGGCATATAAGCTTTGAGGATATTCGTTAAAAAGCGAGTGATACTTTTTGTTAAAATAGGTGTTGTGAGTGCGCGACATTGCGGGATACCAGCTGCCGATAAGCGTCGATTCTTTGTTCAGTCGCGTATTTTCCCAGACGGAAGTACCTAAAAATTTTACTTGCGGTGAAAAGACATCATAATAACCGAACATGGCCACCGCCGATTTTAATCTGGCGCCGGATTCGGGAATGACAACCGCATCAAAACCGATATTGCCGTCAACCCCTTTGGCAGAAAGTTTTTTCAAAGCGCGAAAAGCACCGATATCGCCTTTATCTGCAAGTTCTTTCAACCGGTTTTTTTCTCGGTTAATGCTGTCGGCTCTGCGTTCATAGTCGCTCAACTGGCGGATAATTTCTGAAAAGTCTGTTGATTTTTGCGGATAAAAAGCAATTTTGACAACTCGCGCCTGTGTGCCGGCCGTGATCTTAACGGCGGCTTGTGCCGTGGCAATGCCGGTACTGTTGTCGGGAACCAGCAGGGCAAACTGTCGTCTTCCTTTGGCTGCCGCATAGGCAACAATGCGGTTGACCTGTTCTTCAACCAACAGTCCGAGGGTATACACTCCATTTTGCAACACGCCGGAATCTGTCGAAAAGGCAACGACCGGAACCCCACGGCTTTTGGTTTCGTCAGAAACGGTTCTGACGGCGGCACCGGTTAACGGACCGATAATCATTTGCGCCTTCTGCTCAAGAGCATTTTCTGCTGCAAGCCGTGCTCCTTCGGGGGTGCTCATGGTGTCGTAAAACTGGAGGATAAGATTGGGGTTGTTCATATCTTCAAGCGCCATCAGCGCGGCTTGTTTCAGCCCTTGTCCGTAGCGGGCAACATCGCCGGAAAGCGGCAACAATACACCGACACGAAAACTCGAAGGAGCCTTGAAAGCGGTTTCCTCTATATCGGTCACGCCGTCGAATACCCCGCTTTGGGTTGTGACGGAAGAAGATTGGCAGCCGATTAAAAGCCCGACCAGAGCCGGCATGAAAATTTTTTTAAACACTTGCTTTTTATCCCAAAATCGAAAACAATGACAGCAATCAATTTAAATGAAAAAAAAATTGTTGTAAAGGGGCAGAAAGACAATAAATGATGAAAAAAGGACTGTATGTTACGGCCACACCGATCGGTAATTTGGGGGATATTTCCGCCCGTGCGAAAGAAACCCTCGAAAAGGTGAGTTATGTTGCTTGCGAAGATACCCGCGTAACCCGCAAACTGTTTTCTCTGCTGGGAATTGGGCAGGACAAAACTTTCATAACCTACGAAGACCACAGCGAGGAGGAGCGGGCGCAAAAAATGATCGATCTGATCCGTGACAAAGATGCCGCGGTTGCACTTGTCAGCGATGCCGGTTCGCCGCTTATTTCCGATCCCGGTTACAAACTGGTACACAAATGCCGAGAGCAAAATATCCCCGTTTATGTGTTGCCGGGTTGTTGCGCAGTCATTTCCGCCCTCCAGCTCTCCGGTCTGCCGACCAACCGTTTTATGTTTGCCGGTTTTGTTCCCAATAGGCAAAAGGCGCGCGGAGATTTGTTCGATGAACTTTCCAAAGTCAATACCACCTTGGTTTTTTATGAAACGGCGCCACGGCTGCTAAAAACTTTGGCAGCGGCGGCAGAAGTGTTTTGTGGGAGAGAAATGGCGGTTGCTCGCGAAATGACCAAAATGTTTGAGGAATGTGTAAACGGCAGTGCCGAAGAATTGATGGCGCATTTTACAAAAAATCCACCCAAAGGGGAGATGGTTCTGATGGTTTCCCCGCCGCTTGCAAAAAACCAAGAAAATATTGACGTGAACGGTGTTCTGAAAGAACTGATGGAAAAGATGCCGCTCAAGTCGGCGGTAAGCGAGGTGGTTAAAGCTTATGGTTTAAACAGGAACGATGTCTATCGTCAAGCGGTGAAAATGAAAAATGAAAGCTGATGCCAAGGGATATTGGGCGGAATTTGCGGCGCGTCAGCTGTTTCGGTTGAAAGGTTACCGGATTGTTGCCGCCAACTACGTCACCGGCAGAGGAACCAACGCGGGAGAAGTTGATTTTATTGCTTCTCGGCAAAATGTTATTGTTTTTGTGGAGGTTAAACAGCGTTCAAGCATAGAAACGGCGGCTTATGCGATCAGTCCGCGTCAACAGCGGAGAATTTGGCGGGCGGCGGAAGTTTTTTTGCAGAAATATCCGCAATATTTGACTTTTGACATCCGTTTTGATGCGGTAACCGTTTGCTTACCATTTAAAATTCGCCATTTTCCGGACGCTTTTCGCTTCTACTAAAGATCGGCAAAATGTTTTTTACTTCTTGAGGCAAACATCGGGTGCACGCAAATATAGCGGCTTAGGGTAGTCGAGTTTTTTTAAGCGAAATTTTTCGTTACCGCATGCTGCCAGCGTTTCGATCGGCAAACAGTCTTCCATTCTGATAACATGCAGACTTAAACCGGAAGGTCGGCTCAAAAAGCGTTGAACACCGTCGCCGATCAAAGTTACTTTTTTGTGTCTTAAACGGTCGATAATCGCTTCATATCCCAATGCTTCCGGTTCGCTCATTTTGTTTTTTTGGGCGTCGAAACATTGAAAGTAAAAATCTTCTCTTTTGGTTTCGATGATAACTGCATTGTAAAAGGCCAGTTCTTCCGCCGTCAGATCATGAACATAGGCTTCAAAAGCAGAAACGCCAGTCAGACCGGTTGCCGGCAATGCCAATCCGAGTGTGCGTGCGGCGGCAAGAGAAGAACGCACGCCGGTAAAGGAGCCGGGGCCGGTACAAACGGTGATCAGATCGAGATCTGTCGGCTTTTTATTGTTGTCTTTCATCATTTTTTCGGTTGCCGGAAACAGGGCTTCTGCCTGTCCGAAATCCATTTTTTCGACAACCTTGCCAATTGTCTTGCCGTCTTCCGTCAATAAGATTGAACAACTGCCGGCAGTAGTGTCAAAAGCTAAATTCAACATCTTTTTTGTTTACCGTTTGGTTTTAAAATTTTACTTGTTGCTGCTTTTATATTATAAAAAGAACCGACAGACAATGAATTTTAATTGGAAAAAGCAAAAAAAATGAACAGCAGTCTGCTTTCCGATATGTTTTTTGCCGCGCCGGAATTGTGGTATTCGGTATTTGCGGTTTTTCTCGTACTGATCTTGTGGAGTGCGACGATATATGTGCGTTTGTTGCAGGAAAAACGCAAAAACTATTTTATCCGCCGCGATCGGGATCGTTACGAAGAAACGCTTTATGCCAGCCGAGACGGTTATTTTGCTTTCATTTATCCCGATGATCGGGTAAACGATATGGTTTCCGGCGTTTCCGAACGCTGTTCCCGTCGCTTGGCGGTGTTGCTCAACCTTTCGGGCGGTGTGGAAACATCTTTTGCCGAAGTGCTGAGGGGATTTTACAAAG
Source organism: Alphaproteobacteria bacterium (assembly GCA_020025875.1). Classification (GTDB taxonomy): domain Bacteria; phylum Pseudomonadota; class Alphaproteobacteria; order RF32; family CAG-239; genus JAFUYI01. Next base: position 20,280 of record JAHHRI010000007.1, read on the forward strand.
ACGATGCCGATAAAATTGACAAATATGTGACGCTGCTAAAAGAAGACGGCGTGTCTTTTGAAGATCGCTTTGATCTGAAAAACGGGCGCAAGCTTGTGTTAAACGGTGTTCGTATCAGCGGTATGGACGGCAGTGTCTATAGCGACATTGTCTGGTTTCGCGACATCAGTTACATTGCGGTAAAAATAGATGCCCTGCAAAAAGAAAAAAAGGAAGCGCAAAGACGGGAACAAGATTTAAAAGATTTGGTCGACAATCTGCCTTATCCCGTTTGGATGCGTTTGCCTGCTTCGGAAATCAAAATTACCAACCGCAAATATTGGGACTATGTCAATAGCGGCAGCAGCGAAATCGGCGGTGGCGAAATAAAAAAACTTTCTGCCCAAGCACGAGATGCCAACAAAGTTCGCCAAAAGAACATTTATCTCAATCAAAACGGCGAACATCGCTGTTTTGAAGTAACCGAAACCCCGTTTCATTATGAACAGGATCTGGATCGGATTGCAACGGTCGGCACCATGGTTGACATCAGCAATCTGGACAATCTGCGCCGCAATCTCAAACAGAATCAAAACGCCCATCTGGAAATTTTAGCTTCTCTCGGAACCGCCATTTCTGTTTTTGATGCCGACTATAAATTGGTTTTTTACAATCAGGCTTTTGTCCTCCTTTGGCAGTTGGACGAAAGCTGGCCGGAAGAACACTCGACTTACGGTGCTTTTCTTGACTATCTGCGCGAACATCGGCTGCTGCCCGAAGTGCCTGATTATCCTCATTTTCGCAGCGAGGAACATAAGATGTTTACAGCCGTGACCGCCCCTAAAGAAGATCTGCTTCATTTGCCCGACGGTCGTAGCCTGCGGCGTATCCGCGCACCGCATTTGAAAGGTGGGCTTATTTTTGCTTTTGAAGATATCACGGATCGTCTGACCGCTCGTCGTGACTATAATGCGCTGATGAATGTTCAACAGGAAATCTTAAATAACATTGAAGAAGCCGTGCTTATTTTTGCCTCCAACGGTCGTTTGCAATTTTATAATCAGGCCTATGTAAACCTTTGGGATGCAGACGAGGTTATGTTGCAAAAAGAACCTTCCTTTGCCGAAATTCTCGAAACTCAGAAAATATTTTTCAATCGGGTAAGCGATTGGGAAGAGCTGAAAAGAGATATTTTGAACCATATATTCAGCAGCACAACAGAAGCGTTTAGCCTAAATCGCGGTGACGGAGTGCGGGTAGAGTGCTTTTCTTCGCTCCTTTCCAATGAGTCGATCATGGTGTTGATGAATAAGAGCTCGTCCATATAATATTTGACAAAATTGCAAAAAAAGTCTAAATTAAAATTGACGAAAATGCTTGAATCAGGGGTAATTTAATGGACGATATTTTTTCAGATCAGGAAGATGAGGCGGAAAAAGAAATCGATTCTAACATCGAATGGAAAAAAAGCGGTATTGACAAATATGAACGGCTGACACTTAGGATCAACCTGAAAGAAGCTCGTCAATACAATGCTGCCAAGTCAAACGATCTGAAAGCCAAAACCAAGCCCAGAACACCTCTTGATGTGCCGAAAGGGTTTAAGAAAATAAGTCGTAAAATTCGCGATTCCATGGATGATGAGGAAGATGAAGACGATTATATTTTAGTTCCTGTTTTTGAAAATATGCGTGAGAGTCCCCTGATGCGCGCTCTTACCGAAGATGAAAAAAATTTTTTACAACAAAATGAAACCACAAACAATATCCGCCTGCAGGAAAACATTGCCAAAGAAGCAATTATCGAACGGGCGGAAAACTTGGTTATGAAAGCCGGCTTGGGGCATATCGACGGCAAAGCTCTGAATGAAGGACGCTTGAAAGCGGGGAAACTTTCCGTTGAAGAACTCGTGGCAGAAACCGTTAAGAAAAAAGCCCCGTCAAAGATATTGACGGAAAATATCAAAACGGGAAAAGAAGAAAACAAAGCCCGTACCACGGTTAAGAAAATGGCAAGTAACCACAATGAGGAAAGTAAAAAGTCCGTACGCCGGCTAAATGAGGCGGAAACAGCCGCCAAACAGACAGCGACAGACAAATCGGCAGAAAAGCAGGACGATAAACAAAAGGCAGTAACCAAGCCACAGCCCGAAAAGCCCAAGCCCGAAAATAAGAAGGAGGAAGTTGTTCAAACAGAGCCTTCTTCACCTAAAACCGACGAAAAATCAACGGCAGAACAAGAGAAAGCACAGATCGATGCCGTTCGTGAGGAAAAGCAGGCGACGCTCAAAGAGGTTGAGGACAAAATAAACGACAATCAAGCGGATCCGTCAAAAGAAGAATTGCCGGTAAAGTCCGAACCCGACAAAGAGCAAGAAGAAATCAAAAATATCATCATGGAAAAAAGCGGGCGCACCTATCATATGCAGCATTTGCAAAAACCAATCGACAAAACCCAACTTTCGGAGCCGGAACGGCAAAAAGTTATAGAAGCATATATTAAAGAAACTCAAAATCAGGGACGCTGAAAAAACAAAAAGCTATAAATAGCCGTTTTGGCGAAAGTTTTTGCTCACAAACAAACTATCGATTATTTTTTCTATATTTTCAAATTGTTTGATCTCGATAAGATCGACAATTTTGAGTTCTTGTTCGCTCAGAGGTTGGTTGATGCCGATCGAATCATAAAAGAGAGTTGCGTTTTTGAGCATTGTTGCGGCAATATCGCGACTGCCTATTTCCCCATAATAGGAAGCCATCATTTTATTGGCATTGGCTATCTGTTGGGTATAAATGCCTTCGTCGGCAATATTTAAAACATTGCTAAAAGCCCACACGGCTTTTTCCGTCATATCTTCACGAAAATACATATCGCCAAGCCTGCCCCATGCGGTAACATTGCGCGGGTTCATTTCTATGGCTAGTTCAAAAGCTTTTGTTGCCAGCAGGTTATGTTCAAAAGCGGCAAGAGATCCGAAAATGGTGGCACAGTTGGAAGCTTCGCACCATGCTTTGTCTTGTTCTCGTCCCTCACACATCAATTTGATCTTGGCTATTTTATGATCAATCAGTTCTTCCATCAGCACCAAAGCCAAAGAGCAGTCGCCGTTTGCCAGATGAAACAGTGCGGCGTCTTCCTGCGGCAGGGTTTTGTGCGAATTTAAGTGATGAAAACGCCCGTTTACGCAGAGATATATAAAAAACTTGACGGCGGTAATTGTCTGGATAATGTCGTCCTCGCTGTTGAGGTGCTGGTTTTTGTACATAATGGTTTGAGCAATTTTAGGCTCATCGACGCCTCTTTCCAGCATATTCATAATAAGCGCGACGAGCGTTGTCAGTTTTTGCGGTTTGAATTGGTACTGGAAGGCATCCGGTGCCGGAATTTTCACCTCTTTGCCGTTTTTGGAAGTGCTTTTTTTCCAGTCAAAATCAAGGGGCAGGGCATTTTTTTCAGGTTTTGTGCGACGACGACCGGAGCTTTCCAGTTCATTTTTATCGGTTTCTCTAAGGTTTACATTGTCGGTGTCTTCTCTTGGAGCCAGCTTTTTGTTCAGACGGTTGTCGAGTTTTGCCCGATATTCGCGTTCAAGCATATGTTCCCGATGGATAGAAGCAATGATTGATTTAACATACCATACCAGAATAAGACACATTGCCAGCACCAAGGTCATCAGAAAAAGAACGAGAGCGGTTGTTTTGATACTGCCAAGTTCTGCCAGATAGGCACCGATACCGTTTTGTATTGCCTGAAATGCGTCGGTTGCTCGGTTAAATATTTCGGAAAAGTAAGAGTTGTCGTTTGTCATTGTTTTTTTTAGGGCACCATTTACAAAAGATTTTTTTCAGTATAAACTGCATATTCTTAAAAGACATTATATGCAAACAAGCTTTAAAAACAACAAAAAAGAAAAGTCGGAAACAATGGGTTATCTTGCACAGCGAAAAAAACACTTTCGGACGGATTTTATCTTAAAAAGCCTGCTTTTTCTGCTGGCCTTTTTTTCATTGGCAGCTTTTTCGGGCACTGTTTTCGGTCAGTTTTTGAGCCAATGGCGTTTCCAGTTTTATCTGTTGTCGCTGCTGGTGATGTTCTATGCTCTGTTTAGCCGCTTTTTTTTCTATTCTTTTTTGGCAATGCTGCTTTTTTTGCTCAATTTTTTTGTTGTTTCCTCGTCTGTTCCGGTGTTTTTTTCCGGCGGCGCAGGTCAAGGGAAAACGGCATTTAGCTTGGTATACCATCCTCGTCCGTCGTCAGCGCTTGATATTGCCGAAACGGTTGTTCGTCAACAAGTGGATTTGTTGGCGATCATTGATCCGGTTGCAAACGGCATCAGCCTTTCCCGCTTGGTGCCGGAAGGCAGATACTCGGCAGGTAACGCTCATTCGGGCAGTTTTATGGTTTCCGCACGCTCGCCACATTCTGCCGGAAGAATAGATTTAGGCGATGAGCGCAGCGCCATTTTTATGAGGCTGCAAATCGGCGACCGCAACTATGTTTTTTTAAGCTTTGATTTGTCTGCCATGTCCCGCCGCAAAAAAGAAAAAGCTCTTAACTATATCAATACGTTTGTTGCGGCAGAGGACGATCCTGTGATTATCTTCGGCAATTTCGGCATGACGGCATGGGATCCCGTGTTTGGCAAGTTTTTGGCAGATAACGGGTTGGAAACTAAAAACGATCTGTTTTCTTTTTTCTCAAACCTGTTGACACCGCCGACGGAATATATTGTCGGCTATCGCAATCTCGAATTTGTCGACAGCCGTCGGTTGCTGCGGCTCGGTCATTCTTCGTCGCCGTTTGCGGTCAGGCTTAAAATTTGAAAGGTTGTGGAAAAATTTACCCTATGTTAGGGTTTATGGTCTTATACTTGCTGCAAATGAATCAACTTTCTATTTAAGCAGGACAGTCAAATGAGTATAACCAAACTGAAAGACCGACATCTCTATACCGTATGTGATCCGCAAAAATTCGATTTTTCCAGCACGGCAGAGCTGGAAGAAAGAATGTCGGCTTTGGGGCAGGACCGTGCCATTAGCGCGGTCAAACTCGGCATCAATATCAAATCGAAAGGCTACAACCTGTTTTGCTTAGGTCCCGAAGGTACCGGCAAAACCAGCTTGGTTAAGCGTATCTTGGAAGAAGCGGCAAAAAGCCGTCCGGTGCCTCATGATTGGGTTTATGTTTATAATTTTGACGAACCCTACAAGCCGAAAAGCATCAGTTTTCCTGCAGGTACGGCTAGCGGCTTTGCCAAAGACATAGACCGATTGGCGGAAGATTTCAGCGTTGCCATTCCCGCCGTTTTGGATAGTGACGAATATAAAGCAGGCATCAGTATCATTCGTGAAAAATACAAACAAAAAAAAGAAGAATATCTGCGCATTTTACAAAAGAAAGCCAAAGGCAAAAGCGTTTCCCTGCTGCATATGCAGGTTGGGCTGGTGGTTGCGCCGGTCAAAAATGGCGAAGTTTTGAGTCCGGAAGCTTTTGACGAACTGCCGGAAAACGAAAAGCAAGAACTGATCAATGATCTGAACCTTATGCAGGAGGAGATTGAAAAGGCTGCCAAAGATTTGCCGGAATGGGAAGATTGTCAGCGCCGAGAGAGCAGTCTTTTACGCGAGAAATTCATTAAACTGGCGGTTAAAAATCCGATCGACGGCTTACGCCAAAAATATAAGGGACATCGCGAGGCAATAGAATTTTTGAAAAATATTCAAAGCTACATCGTCAACAACATAGACGAATTTTTGCCCGAGGAAAATGCTGTTCCGACAGAAGAAAACGAAGTGCTTTCCACTCTGTTGTCACGAATGAACAAACAAGAAGAGGACAAGTTTGCCAAATTTAAGGTTAACGTAGTGGTTAAAAACGATCCGGATTCCGGTGCGCCGATTGTCCACCTCGACCACCCCACTCAGGGAAATTTGGTGGGGCGGGTTGAACGCATTCAACAATACGGTGCCCTCTTGACCGACTTTACCCTGATTAAGGCTGGTGCTTTGCACCGCGCCAATGGCGGCTTTCTTCTGATTGATGCCCGCAAGCTTTTGGTTCAGCCCTACGCGTGGGATTCGCTGAAACGGGCACTGGCCTCTAAGTCGATAAAAATAGAATCTCCGGGGGAAGAAACCAGCTTTACCACCATTTCTCTTGATCCGGAGCCGATTCCGCTGGATGTCAAAATCATTTTGACCGGTGATGAAGAACTTTATGACCTGCTTTCCGAGCGTGATCCTGATTTTTCGGACTATTTCAAAGTGGAAGCCGACTTTGGCACTTTGATGAATCGTAGCGAGGAAAACGAAATAGAATATGCCAAATTGATTGGCTCTTTGTCCAACAAGAAGAAATTGCGGACGCTGAACAAACAAGCCGTTGCACGGGTAATTGAATATTCTTCCCGACTGGCTGAAGATTCTAAAAAACTGACCGCCCACATCGCTTCGATAGGAGATCTTCTGCGCGAAGCCGATTATTGGGCAAGGGAGTCTAACTCCAAACAAATTGGTAAAAAACACGTCGATCAGGCGATTGCCGCACAAATTTACCGCAGCGACCGCATTAAGCAAGCCATGCTGGAACAAATTGACGATGGTACGATTATGATTGATGTTGACGGCAAAAAGGTTGGCCAGATCAATGGTTTGGTTGTTTACAACTTCTCCCGCTTTTCGTTCGGCAAGCCGGCACGGATTACCGTTCAGGCGCGCATCGGCAGCGGCGAGTTTGTCAACATTGAACGCGAAACCAATATGAGCGGACCGATTCATACCAAAGGCGTGCTGATTTTGCAGGCTTTGCTGGCCAATAGGTTTGCCAAAACATCGCCCTTGTCGTTATCGGCGTCCATCGTGTTTGAGCAGTCTTACGGCGGCGTTGACGGAGACAGCGCATCTTCGACGGAATATTATTGTCTGCTGTCAGCCATAGCCGACCTGCCGATCAAACAGAACATAGCCGTTACCGGTTCAATCAATCAGTTCGGGGACATTCAGCCGATTGGCGGCGTTAATGAGAAAATCGAAGGGTTTTTCGATGTTTGCCAACATCGGGGACTGACCGGCGAACAAGGGGTGATCATTCCGCGCACAAACGTGGTCAACCTGATGCTGCGAGAAGATGTGATTGTTGCCGTACGCGAAGGAAAGTTCAATATTTATGCCATTGATACGGTAGATGACGGCATTGAGATATTGACCGGTTTAAAAGCCGGAAAACCCGACAGCAAAGGCGAATATCCGAAAGACACCGTCAATTATCTGGTTAAAAAGAGTCTGGAAAACTATCAGCGGCTTTATGCCATGTATGCCAAGGATTCTTTCGGCAGTATCGGTAAATAAATACAAAACCTCAAGCAAAGAGTTTTTTATCCGTTGTTTTTTGAAGGATACGGTGCCTCAAGATGTTATTTTGGCGAGCAGTTCGTCACGCGTCAGCTCAAAACCGCTGTTGATCCATATTTGTTCCAGCTGTTCGCGGGTGGCGCCGATTTGGGCATTGCCGGTAATGCCCAAGCCGATAATGTCTTTGCCGCTGATCGGAAAAATCGGGACGGCGGTATCTTGTATGGCGCAAAAGATTGTTTGGGCTTGGCTTTCGTCTTTTTCGGCGGCAGCTTCCCGCAACAGGAGCACACTCAGGCAAGTGTCTTTTCCAAAGCGGTAAACGGCTTGTTTCAGCTCGGCAGGTGATGAACATTTCCATTCGGCGCATTCCGCTTCTGCCAGTCGGATCAGATATTCTTTTTGTTTTTTGGGAAGTTTCAGCCGTATGGCAATATTTTCGGCAAGCATCTTGTTGGGGCGGAAGAGAGCAAACAACCGTCGTGTCGGATCGGGCGCAAAGCCATATTTAGCTTCCAGACGGATCAGTTTTTCCAGCGCATTGAGGTAAGGAGAATCGATAAGCCAATGGCTGAGTATGTCATTTTCAAACATAATGCCGAGTGTTGCCGCAGCCTTGGGCGTCAGCAAAATTTTGAGCAGTTCGTCGCGGATTCTTTCAATCGGCAGGCTTTTTAATCCGTTTATATGTTCACGGCAGGCTTTCAGCGCTCTGGCATCGATCGGCGTTTTACCGAACAGCGAATAAAAGCGAAAAAAACGCAATATGCGCACATAGTCTTCGCGAATTTGCCGATTGGCATCGCCGATAAAACGGATGTTGCCTTTTTCCAAATCTTTAATGCCGTTGTAATAGTCAAAAACATTGCCGTTTTCGTCGGCGTAGACGGCATTGATTGTCAAGTCGCGTTTAGAGGCGTCTTCTTTCCAGTCGTCGGTAAATTCAACTTCCATCCGTCCGTTGCTGTTTTTAACTTGTTTTTTCAGAGAGCTGATTTCAAGCAAGGTGTTGCCGACAACCACGCCCAGAGTGTCTATTTTCAGTCCGATCGGCATGGTGCGGATTCCCGCCTCTTCGCAAGCTTCTGCCAATTCATCGGGGGACAGATCGGTAGAAAGGTCGATGTTGGCGGCTTTCAGTCCCATCAACGCGTCCCTGACGGCGCCGCCGACAAAGCGGATAATCCCGCCGTAATGACGGATGATTTTAAATATTTTTAGCACTTCCGGATCGGTGGTGATGCGCTTGACATCCAAATAATTGTCTCTGATCATATGTTCTTCCGTTTTCTTTAAAAAAATTATACTTGTATTGTTAACCGTTTTTAGATATTTTTCAAATACAATTATCTCGAATTAACCCCGGAATGTGAGTATTGTAATGAAAAAACTGTTTATTTTGAGCGCCTTTTTCCTGTTTGGCGCAGCTGCCGCCAACGCCGGCACGCCGAAATTGTTGGGCGAATATAACGATTGGTCCGCTTTTTATTATCAGGACGGCAAAAATGTCGTCTGCTACATGGCCTCCAGCCCGCAAAAAGACGAAGGAAAATACACCCAACGCGGTGATATCTATGTTGTTATCACCCATCGACCGGCAGAAAAAAGTTTTGACGTTGTCAATTTTGTTGCCGGATACACCTATAAGCGCGATGCCGAGGTGATTGTAAAAATCGGCAAGACAACCATCAACAAGATGTTTGTCGATAAAGACAAGGCTTGGGCCGTTAGCGAAAAGACAGACAAAGAGCTGGTTGCCGCCATGAAAAAAGGCGAAAGAATGATCGTTACCGGAGAATCTTCGCGCGGTACCAAAACCAAAGACACCTATTCTCTTTCCGGCTTTACCGCCGCTTACCGCGCCATCAGCGCCAAGTGCAAAAAATGACAAATAAAATCGAACTGATCGGCCTGACAAAAAGCCAACTGGCGGCTTGTTTGCACGAAATGGGCGAGCCTGCTTTTCGCGTTAAGCAAATATGGCAATGGGTTTATTTTTACGGCAAAACAGATTTTAACGAAATGACCAATTTGTCCAAAACTTTGCGGCAAAAGTTGGCGGAGCGGTTTATCCTTTCGCGTCCGAAAGTGATTGCCGAACAGCTCTCAACGGACAAAACCCGCAAATGGTTGTTGGAGTTTGCCGACGGCGAAAAAATCGAAACCGTTTATATTCCGGAAAGCGACCGCGGTGCCGTCTGCATTTCCACCCAGATCGGTTGCGCCATGGGCTGCCGTTTCTGTCATACCGGAAGCCAGAAGTTGACGCGTAACCTGACGGCAGGGGAAATTGTTTCGCAATTTATGCTGGCGCGAGATGTTTACAAAGAGTGGAATTTGGAAGGCGAAAAACGAATGCTCTCAAACATTGTGTTGATGGGCATGGGTGAGCCGCTGCAAAACTATGAAAATGTGGTCAAAGCCGTGGAAATTTTGACCGACGGCGAAGGTATTGCCATTTCCAAACGGCGAATAACGCTTTCTACTTCCGGCATCATTCCTCACATTCGCGACATCGATCGCGACATGGGGGTTAAGCTGGCTGTCAGCCTGCATGCTTCCAATAATGAGCAGCGTTCGGAAATTATGCCGATCAACAAAAAATATCCGCTGCCGCAACTGCTGGAGGCATGCCGCGATTATCAGACAAATCACGGTGGTTACATCACTTTCGAATATCTGATGCTCAACGGGTTTAACGACACTATGACAAATGCCGACGAACTGGCGGCATTGATGAAAAAATATAATATTAATGCCAAATTCAACCTCATTGCTTTCAATCCGTGGCCGGGGTGTCATTATCAGCCAAGTTCCAACAACCGCATTCATGCTTTTTCGCAAAAATTGCAGGATTACGGTTTTGCCGCACCGATTCGCACCGCCCGAGGGCAAGATATTTTGGCTGCCTGTGGGCAGTTGAAATCCAAAAAGAAAGAAGTTGACAGCGAATAGGAGCGGTCGGCTGTTTTCAAAACAGGGGGCTTTGTCCCCTTTTTTTGTTGTTGTAAAGGATTTTTTGGGGCGGCAAGCATAAGATTATGCTGCCGATCGGTTGGCGCAAGCCGGCAAAAAGCGGCTGTTGCATCAGTCGTTTGAGAGTTGTTATTTTTTGATACCCGACAGATCAGCTTCGGTTTAGCCTATCGGCGGTTTTGGGAATTTTAAAGCACCGTTAGTTTCCCTTGGTTTTCAGCAAAATTGTGGCAATCGGTCTTATCCCACCTGCCTATAGAACAAACATCTTTTTGTTTTAATCGTTCTGGCCGTTGTTCGGGCGTTTTTTGCGATAATCAATCTGTCGGGTGGGCGTTGGCTGCTGTTCCAGTTTTTTGGGCTGGTGGGAAGCAACCTGATTTAAAAGCGATTCGATGATTTCCATCGGGTTTTTTCCTTCCGCAAGCTGTTGTTTGGTTACCTCTGTTGCCACCGATTGTACAACGGCGTTACGGAAAGCATCTTCGGCAGATGTTTTGCTTTTTTCTTCTTGGCGTTTTGTTTCTTCGGTATATATGCGGTGAAAGCGGGCAAATTCATATAACGGATCACCGCCGCGTATGTAATTGTTCAGTCCGGTCAGATGAGTTTTTTCGTCAATCAACGCTTTAATGCCGCCGCACTCTCGGTCGTTATAAAGTTTCCAATCTTCGATAATATCCCAGTAGATGGCTGCTTGCACGGTGCTTGGCGAAATTTCTCCGAAGTCGATGAACTTAATGTTACCCTGACGTTGATAAATGTTGATGTTCTTATCAAAGAACTCCTTGTTTTCCCTCAGCTTGCGCCGCGGATTGACCAGCGAATAAGCCAGACAAACGGCAACTAACGCTTTCTTTAGTTCTTCATTGGTTTTGTAGACAACTTTGAGCGGTTTTTTTATAACTTCCGGACTGTATAGGGATGTATGAACGCAGTACTGATTAAGATTTTCCAGCGCCTCTAACTGATCATCTGCCAATTCTGTTGAGGTTTGAATGATCGCGGCAAAAGCCAAATTGATCAGTTCTTGCATATCTTTTTCCGTATTCGTTTTTTCCATCATTCAACCTTCAACAATAGGTTTAAATTTTTCCACCACTTTAATATAAACATTTTTTTTAAATGCTGCAATTTTTTTAATGGCTTCATCAATGTCCTCCCACGCATATGCGGAAAATTCCGGCTCTTGGGTTGCCAGATTGATCTCGCTGTCCATTCCGTTAAAACGGAACAACACCCATCTCATATCTTGTCCGTCATACTTCTGTTTGCCGGTGTTTTTGACCTCAGGGGGAAAGGTGTAGCGCAGCGGCGTGGAGATAGTGTCTACGGGTTCTGCCGAAACAATGGACGTTTCTTCTCTGAGTTCTCTCTTTGCCGCTTCGATCAGCGTTTCGCCATCTTCAATTCCTCCTTGCGGAAATTGCCAAGCTTTGGGCAAGTCGCGGCGTTCGCATAACAGAACCTTGCGCTGTTTATTAAAAACCACAATCCCCACACATTTGCGATAAATACCGTTCATCTTTTTGTCCTTGTTTAAAAAATACGGGATAGCGAGCCGCTGCCGACAATTTTATTTTTTGTCGGCAGAGTATATGCTTAAGGCTTTGATTGTATCAACGGCACGCAGCAACTGATAGTCTTTCTGCAAATCTTCGTCATGGTTGTCGCTTTTGCCGTTAGGCTTTTTGTCTTTTCTGCCGGATTCGGCATTGTCGTTTTTCAAGGCGTTTTTCAGTTCGGCTTCACTGATTGTCAACCCGTCAAGATTAAGCAATTCCACTTTTGCCGGTCTGACTTCAATGTCCGGTTCTATACCTTTGGCCTGAATGGATCGTCCGGAAGGTGTGTAGTAGCGGGCGGTGGTCAATCGAATGGCGCCGTATTGGGCAAATGGAATCACACTCTGAACAGAACCTTTTCCGAAAGATTTTTCGCCCATGATAATTGCCCGTTTGTGATCTTGCAAAGCACCGGCAAGAATTTCCGATGCCGACGCCGAGCCGTCATTGATCAGGACGACAATGGGCAGTCCGCCGGCCGTATCGCCTTTGGTTGCGTTATATTTGATTGTGTCTTCTTCGTTGCGGGAACGGGTAGAAACAATTTCTCCTTTGTCAAGAAACAGGTCGGAAACGGCTACCGCTTGGTCAAGCAACCCGCCCGGATTGTTGCGAACATCTATAACCAGCCCTTTAATTCCGTTTTTGGTTTCTTTTTGCATTTTGTTCAGCGCGTCTTTAATATTCTTGTCCACGTCTTCGCTGAAAGAGGAAATGCGGATATAAGCAACGTCTTTGGCTTTAATTTCGCTTTTAACGGACTGTATTTTGATTTCCTCACGTTTAAGTGTCACCTCAAAAGGTTTTTCGGTGCCGCGGCGAATGGTCAGCTTAATTTTTGTTCCCGTTTTGCCGCGCATTTTATCAACGGCTTCGGTGAGCGTCATGCCGACGACGGTTGTCCCGTCAAGGCTGATGATATAGTCCCCCGGCTTTAATCCGGCTTTAAACGCAGGCGTGTCGTCAATCGGGGAAACAACTTTGACCACACCGTTTTCCATGGTCACTTCAATACCCAGTCCGCCGAATTTCCCCTGTGTTTGTTCGTTGAGATATTGGAAGCTTTTGGCATCGAGAAAGCTGGAGTGGGGGTCAAGCGAAGAAAGCATACCGTTGATTGCCGATTCAATCAATTTTTGATCATTCACTTCTTCCACATAAGAAACTTTGGTTCTTTCCATAATTTCGCCGAAAAGGTTCAGCATTTCGTAAGTGTCTGCCGTTTCTTCTTTTTTAAGCTCCTTTTTATCGGCAGCCGCAACGCAACCCGCCGTTAGGACAATGTTGGCAATTAATGCAAATGTCAGTAATTTTTTCCACATAACGTTTTTCCTGTCTTTTGTTCGTTTTTTATTTGGCAAACCATGCCTCCGGATCGATCGGCCGGCTGTCTTTACGCAGTTCGACATAAAGTTTGGCATCGGCGTTTTCAGACATTTGTCCGATTGGTTCGCCCGCCAGCAACATTTGCCCCACTTCGCAGTCGATACTGTTTAATCCGGCAATCAGCGACATATAGTGCTCGCCGTGTTCAATAATAATGATGTTTCCGTAACCGCGGAAAGGTCCGGCAAAGATAACGGTGCCGTCAAACGGCGAAACCACTTGCGCCATGCTTCGGGTTTTAATCGAAATACCTTTGGAGCTGACACCTTTGGCCGTTTCCTGCCCATAAGCGACAACAATCGGTCCGCGTGCCGGCATGGAAAGCTTGCCTTTGGCCTTAACAAAGTTTTGCCCGACATCTTTTATATATGCCGTCTGCGATTTTATCAAGTCGTCGCTTTTTTGCTGTTCCAGCCGTTCTTTTTCTCTGCGCTCATTAATGGCCAGAGCTTCTTGCTCGGCACGATACCTTTCCAGTGCCTCGCGCTCTTTTCGTAGTTTTTCTTGACGTTCTCGTTCCAGTTTTTCCCGCGCTTTGCGTTCTTTTTCGAGCTTAATCAACAGTTCTTTGATATCTTTGGCTTGTGCTGCCAGCTGTTCGATTTTTTGTCGGGTGGCAGCGCTTTTGTCCTCGATTTGACTGCGGATGAGTGCTTTTTTGCGAATCAGTTTTTTCATCTGTCGATGTTCTTTTTCCAGCGCCAGTTTGTTGTTGGAAATGTTTTTGACCTGTTGCTCAATTTTGCTTTTTTTGGTGGCGATATTGTCCAGCTTCTTCCTGATTTGAGAGGCTTCTTCCGCCAGAAAGGGCACGGTTTCCCGAAGCAACATGGCACTTCTTATAATTTCAACCGGCGTCAGTGGCTGCACAAACAATGATTCTGTCGGTTTTAATGCCAGATTTTGCAATGCGTAAATTGTCTGGATTAGGTTTTCGTCTTCTTTGATAAAGTCATCTTCGGCGGCAATCAGCTCTTTTTGCAGCCGCGCCAATTCCCTTTCCATTTTCGATATTTTGTCTTCGGTGTTTTGGATCTGCCGTGCTTTGTTAACCATTTGTTTGCTCACCGTTGCCATTTCAACGCTGATTTTGGCAGCCTGCGCCTGCAACCGCTTATGTTCAAAGCTTTTTTGTTCCACTTGCAGCTGGATGGCTTCCAGATCTTTGCGGGAAACGGTTGCGGCTGCTGACGGGTTAACCGTCAGCAGACTGAAAAGCAAGGTTAAAAAGATAGTTTGTGTTTTCAACGGCAGTCGTCTCCGAAGCTGGTTCTATTTGCGCACTAAAAGCGATTTGCCCGTCATTTCCGTCGGCTGCCGAATATCGAGCAGATCGAGCAAAGTGGGAGAAATGTCTGCCAGCTTACCGTTGTTGAGCGCAACAATATCTTTAGGACCGTTGACCAACACGGCCTGCACATCACCGATGGTGTGCGCCGTATAGGGCTGACCGGTCTTTTCGTCGACCATTTTTTCCGCATTACCGTGATCGGCAGTCACTAAGAGCACACCGTCAACATCTCTGATTGCTTTGATGACTTTGCCAAGGCATTCATCGACGGCGGCAACCGCTTTCAGGGCAGCTTCCATAATGCCGGTATGACCGACCATGTCGCCGTTGGCAAAATTGCAGATGATAACGTCAAATTTTTGGTTTTCGATAGCATCGACCAGATGATCGGTTACCTCATAAACAGACATTTCCGGTTTTAAGTCATAGGTGGCAACTTTGGGGCTGGGAACGAGGATTCTCGATTCTCCGGCAAATTCTTTTTCTTCGCCGCCGTTGAAAAAGAAGGTGACATGAGCATATTTTTCGGTTTCGGCAATTCGTAGTTGGGTGAGCCCGTTTTGTGCCACCACTTCGCCAAAGATATGTGTCAGAGCTTCCGGCGGGAACATGGTTTTCATAAAGCGATTGTGATCAACCGAATATTCGGTCATTCCGACGGCCATTGACAATTCCGCGGTTTTTTTGCGTTCAAAGCCGGTAAATTCTTTATCGGCCAGCGCATAAAGAATTTCGCGGGCACGGTCAGCGCGGAAGTTGGCCATCAACACGGCATCACCGTCTTCAAAACCTTGATAATTGCCGATCACGACGGGAACGACAAATTCGTCGCTGACTTTTTCGGCATAAGAAGCTTTGATGGCTTCGACGGCGGAAGCAAAACGTTTGCCTTCTGCCAGAACCATGTTGTTATAGGCTTTTTCCACCCGATCCCAGCGTTTGTCGCGATCCATGGCGTAGAAACGTCCGGCAACGGTGGCAATTTTGACATTATCCATGGCCGCGGTTTCTTTTTCAAATTCGCCGACAAATTCAGCAGCCGATTCCGGCGGTGTGTCGCGCCCGTCTAAAAAGGCATGAACATCTGTTTTTACGCCGTTTTCGTTTAAAATGCCTGCCAAAGCAACAATGTGAGCCTGAGAAGAATGGACACCGCCGGGCGACATCAATCCCATCAGGTGGCAAGTTTTGTTGTTTTCCTTCAGTTTATGGATCAGTTCTGAAAGAATGGGATTTTTTTGAAGTGAGCCGTCTTTTGTTGCCAAATCAATCTTCGGCAGGTCTTGCATAACAACCCGACCGGCACCAAGATTGGTGTGTCCCACTTCCGAGTTGCCCATCTGACCTTCGGGCAGCCCGACGGCCAGTCCGGAAGTTTGTATCAGACAGTGCGGATATTCTTTCAGACATTGATGCCAGTGGGGGGTGTGTCCCTGCTCAATGGCGTTATCCGGAGTAATTTCCTTGCGGTAGCCCCAACCATCCAAAATTAACAGCATTACGGGTTTCTGTCTCATTTTCTTTATCCTTTGTATTTTCTTTCGATTCTTATTTTAAGCTGATTATATATAATTACTTTTAGAATAAAAGCCCTAAATTGATATCTTTTTGCAAAAAAAATCACTTATCGCTTTCTGCCGCCGTCA
Organism: Alphaproteobacteria bacterium; assembly: GCA_020025875.1. Lineage (GTDB taxonomy): Bacteria > Pseudomonadota > Alphaproteobacteria > RF32 > CAG-239 > JAFUYI01. The sequence continues at coordinate 36,472 of JAHHRI010000007.1, forward strand.
TCACTTTTTTCCATATTTCTGCCGGCAAAGTTCCGCCGCCAACACCATTCATCGGCGAGTTGTCGTCGTTACCAACCCAAACGGCACCTACATAACGATCGGTAAATCCGACAAACCAAGCATCACGGTAGTCTTGTGAGGTGCCGGTTTTGCCGGCTGCAAAAAACGGTGTTTGCGCCCTTTTGCCGGTACCTTCAAGAATCACCGCTTCCATCATTTCGGTCATGGCTTCAACGGTGTCATCATCTAAAATGCGTTGTTGATCGTCTTCTTCGTAGAGCCGAGTGTAAAGCGGGTAGCCTTCGCGAGTATAAATTTCGGTAATTGAGTAGGGCCAAGCGGCATATCCGCCGTTGGCAACGGCCGTGTAGGCCACCGCCATGTCGAGAACTTTGACTGCCGAACTGCCGAGAACCATTGCCGGCGTTTCTTCTATCGGGGTTGATATACCCATTTTGCGCGCCGTGCGGATAATTTCCGCGAATGATAATTTTTGTGCCAAATTGACGGTCGCCAAATTCAGCGAACGGACAAAAGCCTCTTTGAGGGTAACCGTCCCGTAATATTTTTTGCTGTGGTTCTCTGGTTTCCAACGGCCGATGGTGATCGGATAGTCGTCGATTTTGTCATCTGTCTCCCAGCCTTCTTCAAGTGCCGTCAAATAAACAAAGGGCTTAAATGCCGACCCCGGCTGTCGCAACGCCTGAGTGGCGCGGTTAAATTGGCTTTTTTCATAATTGATGCCGCCGACCATGGCTTTAACGGCACCGCTCTTGTCTAAAACCACCACGGCTCCGTTGGTCACGTTTTTGCTTTGCGCATTGGCAAAAATAGCTTGCCGAAGCGCCGATTCCGCCGCTTTCTGAATTTTCTTGTCCAGAGTGGTGTAGACATTGATATCGTTTTCGCGCTCGCCGATATAAGCGTTTACTTCCGCATAAACCCAGTCGGCAAAATATTTTCCGCCGGCAAGTTTGTTGTGAAGGCTTGCGCCTGTCGGCATTTTGAGCGCCTTTGTTTTTTGTTCGGGCGTGATGATGGCGGCATTGACCATATTCTGAAGGACGACAGCCGCCCGCTCAACGGCTCTTTTTTTGTCGGCAGAAGGGTTGTAACGTGCCGGAGCTTTAAGGAGTCCGGCAATAACGGCACCTTCCAACATATTGAGATCACGCGAACTTTTGTGAAAATACTTTTGTGAGGCCGCCTCAATTCCGTAAGTGCCGCTTCCCATGTAGACACGGTTGAGGTAAAGAGTCAGAATCTGATCTTTGGAAAACTTCCTTTCCAGCCAAAAAGCCATCAGCAATTCTTGCACCTTGCGTTTGATGTTTTTCTGCGGGGTCAGAAACAAATTTTTTGCCACTTGTTGAGTGATGGTGCTGCCGCCTTGGGCATAGCGTCCTTTGATCAGGTTGGCAGCCATGGCGCGGGTAAAGGCAATCATATCGAAACCGAAATGGGAATAAAAGCGTCGATCTTCGGTGGCAATGACGGCATCAATGACATAAGGGGGCAGTTCCGAAGGGTAGACGACTTCCGAATAGACATTGCCGAAAGTGCGAATTTCCTGCCCGTTTTCGGCAATAATCGACGTTGACGGCTGTCGGGTGCGGGAAACGGCTTGCTCTATGTCGGGCAGGGTTAAAAAACAATAGCCGACATAAAGCGCCGTGACGGCGGCAACAATTAACCCGATCAAAAACAATATCTTCAACCAAAAAAAACCGGTTGTCTTTTGAGGCTTGCGGGAAGCTTTTTTCCTGCCGCCGTTTTTCTTTTTGCCGCTTGTTTTTTTCTCCGCCGATCGGTTGCCGCCTTTTTTTTCATGCTTTGCGTTTGTCGCCATTTTTTCCCCTCGTTTGCGATTCTTCCGACCATTATAGCCGAAAAATGTCACCAATAAGTTAAGCATAAGACATATTTCTCGGTTGGCTTATCGGCGGTGATGGTTTATATTTGAAGACAAAAGATAAAAGAAAGGAAAAACAATGACGGAAAAAATCTGCTTGATTGACGGCTCAGGGTATATCTTCCGCGCTTTTTACGGTTTACCGCCGCTTACCGCACCGGACGGCACACCGGTTAACGCGGTATACGGATTTACCAATATGTTTTTGAAACTCACTTCCAAAATCGGCTGCGATTATACCTTGGTGCTGTTTGATGCCAAAAGAGAAAATTTCCGAAATCAAATTTTTCCCGAATATAAAGCCACTCGGCGCGAAGTTCCGGAAGATCTGATCCCGCAATTTCCGATTATTCGCGAGGCGGTTGGCGCTCTCAACCTCAATTTTCTCGAAATGGAAGGCTATGAAGCAGACGACCTGATAGCCACTTATGCACGTTTGGCACTCGCAAAAGGTATGGAAGCGGTTATTGTTTCGGCAGACAAAGACTTGATGCAGTTAATCCGCTCCGGAGTTGAATTTTACGATCCGATGAAAGACAAGTTTTTCGGTCCCGAAGATGTTAAGGAAAAATTCGGTGTTTATCCCGATAAAGTGGTTGATGTGCAGGCATTGTCCGGCGACAGTACCGATAATGTGCCCGGAGTCCCCGGTATCGGCCCCAAAATTGCCGCCGAATTGGTCAACACTTTCGGTTCGTTGGATCAGGTGCTGGCACATGCCGGCGAAATCAAACAAAACAAACGGCGGGAAACGCTTTTGGCCAATCTTGACAATGCCCGTGTTTCACAGGCATTGGTGCGCCTGCGTGATGATGTGCCGGTAAAAAAACATCCGGAAGATTATCCTTGCCGTTGTCCCGAACTGCCGCAGGTGGAGGCATTTGCCGTCAAATACGGTTTCAACAGCCTAAAGCCGAGACTGGCTCGGTGGGTGGAAGAACAATGTAAGAAAGTTTATCCCGATGCCGCCCCGAAACAAGAAGAAAAAAAAGACTATCAGACGGCGCAGAACGATAAAATGCTGGAAGATTGGCGGCGGTTGATTGAAAAAGAAGGGGCTTTCGCCATCAAAGTTCTGGCAGAGGGAACCAATCCGGTTTTTGATCGGGCGGTCGGCGTGGCGTTGGCTGTCGATAAGGGGCGGGCACTTTATCTGCCGTTTGCCGCCCATGCGGAAAAAACGGAGAGGTTTGATCTTTTTGCCGTTGCCGAAAATAAACAATCGGAAAGTGTGTCGGCTTCTGCCGCCGCGTCTTTTTTACGGTCGCTGCTGACCGATCCTTCGCTTTTAAAAATTGGTCACGATCTCAAACGTGATCTGCATTTTCTTTTTCGTTTTTTGGCCAAAGAAACATCTTTTACGCCTTATGATGATGTTGAAGTCATTTCTTATATTCTCGATTCGACATCCCACGGTCACGGGTTGACGGAGTTGGCAAGCCTTTTTCTCGGTTTTGAAATGACAAATCCGGATAAGCTTTTTGGCGTTGGTCGCCAAAAGACGGAGATCGGGGATCTCGATCCCGAAACCGTTGCCGATTATGCCTGTGAACAGGCCGATGTCGTTTTTCGGCTGCACAAGACATTGCGCCCTCGGTTGACGCAAGAGCGGATGTCTGCCGTCTATGAGCATTATGACCGCCCGCTGGTTGCCACTTTGTTTGAAATGGAAAAAAACGGTGTTTCGGTTAATGTTTCCCGCCTAAAGGAACTGAGTGCGGAGTTTGAAATGCGCCAACATGAGCTGGAAAAAGAAATTTTTGCCATGGCCGGCGAGGAGTTCAATCTCGGTTCGCCCAAGCAGATCGGTGAAATATTATACGGCAAGCTGGGGCTGAAGGGTAAGAAAAGTGCCAACGGCGGTTATCAGACAGGGGCGGAAGTGCTGGAAAAAATGGCGGAAGAACATCCCTTACCAAGCAAAATTCTTGATTGGCGGGTTGTTGCTAAATTAAAGTCCACCTATACCGATGCCCTGTTGACGCAGATTGATAAAAATCAGCGCATTCATACCACCTACAGCCAGACAACCGTCAACACCGGTCGACTGTCTTCCGCCAATCCCAATTTGCAAAATATTCCGGTGCGTAGCCAAGAAGGTCTGAAGATTCGCCGTTGTTTTGTCGCTCGGTCGGGATACAAGCTCATTTCTGCGGACTATTCACAGGTGGAACTACGGCTGATGGCCGTGTTGGCCGACGTAAAAGCCTTGAAAGAAGCTTTTGCTGCCGACATAGATATTCATACCGCCACCGCCAAGCAAATTTTTGGCTTGTCGCAGGAACAAGTAACGCCCAATATCCGCCGTCACGCCAAGGCGATCAATTTCGGAGTTATTTACGGCATTTCTCAATATGGATTGGCTAAACAGATCGGCATTTCCAACGACGAAGCAAAAAAATATATAGATACATATTTTGCCAAGATGCCGGAAATTAAACGCTATATGGAACAAACCATTGAGTTTGCGCGTCAAAACGGTTATGTTACAACGCCTTTCGGACGCAAATGCGCGGTATCGGGGATCAATGACAAAAACCGCCGGATAGTTTCTTTTGCCGAACGGGCGGCAATTAATGCCCCTATTCAGGGTGGTGCCGCCGACATCATGAAAAAGGCCATGAACGAGGTGTTTGTTCGGCTCAAAGAAAGCGGGCTCAAGGGCAAAATTTTGCTGCAGGTACACGACGAAATGGTGTTGGAGGCTCCGGAAGAACAGGCGGAAGAAACGGCGCGCCTGCTGAAAGAAACAATGGAAAATGTTGTCCGCTATGATGTTGCTTTCATTGCCGAAACGGGGATCGGCGACAGTTGGGTTGAAGCGCACTGAAAAAGGTGCCCCGAAACAGCGTAAAATATACACAAAAGCGTTAATCTTTCGCAATTTTCGCTTGGGTTTTGTGCGAAAATATTGTATGTTTGCAAATAGTGAAAACGTATCGAAAATAAATTGAAGGAAGATAACTTATGGTAGACATGACACAAGCCGAAATCGATAGGGAAGAACAAGAATATAATGCCGATTCGATTAAAGTCCTGCGCGGGTTGGATGCGGTTCGCAAACGTCCGGGGATGTATATCGGCGATACCGATGACGGCACCGGTCTTCACCACATGATTTACGAGGTGCTGGACAATGCGATCGATGAAGCTCTCGCCGGTTATTGCGACAAAACCGAAATTATCCTCAATCCAGACAGTTCCGCCACCATCCGTGACAACGGTCGCGGCATTCCGGTGGGTATGCATAAGGAGGAGGGCGTTTCCGCAGCGGAAGTGATTATGACTCAGTTGCACTCAGGCGGCAAATTCGACAACAACTCTTACAAAGTTTCCGGCGGGTTGCACGGAGTGGGTGTTTCGGTTGTCAACGCGCTTTCCACATGGCTCAAACTGCGCATCTGGCGCGAAGGGCGTGAGCATATCGTAACTTTTGCCAACGGCAATGTGGTAGAACCGTTGAAAGTGGTCGGCGAGGCTCACGGACGCCACGGAACGGAAGTTACTTTCCTGCCGTCGCCGGAAACGTTTACCATGACGGAGTTCAATTTTGATATACTGGAAAGAAGCATTCGCGAAAAGGCGTTTCTCAATTCCGGCGTTTATCTCAAACTGATTGATAACCGAGGCAGCCAACCGCGGGAAGTGGTCATGCACTATGAAGGCGGGTTGAGCGCGTTTGTCAACCACATCAACAAGTCAAAAGCGCCGCTGCACGAAAATGTTATTGCTTTTGCCGGTGCGGACAGTGACAGCGACATCCAAGTTGAAGCCGCCCTGCAGTGGACCAACGCTTATAACGAAAGTATGCTTTGCTTTACCAACAACATTCCGCAAAAAGACGGCGGCACCCATTTGGCGGGTTTCCGCGCCGCGCTGACCCGCACCGTCAACAATTATATTGCCGAAAACAATCTTCTGAAAAAAGACAAGAGCCTGATTACCGGTGAAGATATGCGCGAAGGACTAACTTGCGTGCTGTCGGTCAAAGCGCCGGATCCCAAGTTCTCGTCCCAGACAAAAGACAAGTTGGTTTCTTCCGAAGTACGTCCGGTGGTTGAAGGCGTTGTCAGCGCCAAACTTCAGGAATGGCTGGAGGAACATCCGGCGGAAGCTAAAGTTATTATCGGCAAGATTGTCGAAGCCGCCACGGCTCGCGAAGCCGCCCGCAAAGCACGCGAACTGACTCGTCGCAAAGGTGTTTTGGATATTGCCTCGCTGCCCGGAAAATTGGCAGATTGTCAGGAAAAAGATCCGGCGCTGTCAGAAATTTTTATCGTCGAGGGGGATTCCGCGGGCGGTTCTGCCAAACAGGGACGCGACCGCAAAACTCAAGCTATTTTGCCGTTGCGCGGTAAAATTTTGAATGTTGAGCGCGCCCGTTTTGACAAAATGCTCAATTCGGCAGAAATAGGCACCATGGTTACGGCGTTTGGTACCGGTATCGGTCGTGATGATTTTGATGCCGACAAATGTCGCTATCACAAGATTGTGATTATGACCGATGCCGATGTCGACGGCAGCCATATCAGAACGTTGCTTTTAACTTTCTTTTACCGGCAGATGCCCGAGCTGATAGAACGCGGCTATATCTACATTGCCCAGCCGCCGCTTTACAAAGCCAAGCGCGGAAATTCAATTATCTACATCAAAGACGAGCGCGAGATGGAAGACTATCTGGTGCGCGGCGGCTGCGAAGATGCTGTTTTGAAACGCGCCAACGGCGAGCAAGTGGCAGGTCCCGATCTGATCTCGATGGTAGAAAATACCCGCAAGGCACGCAGTTTGATTGCCGCTTTGGGCAAAAAGGCGCCGGAAAAAATTGTTGAACAGCTGGCCGTTGCCGGTATGTTTGACCCTGCCGTTTTGCAAAATCCGGAAAAACAAAAAGCCATGGCAGAGGCATTGGTGATCAAGCTTGACAGCATGGAAGCCGAATATGACAAAGGCTGGAAAGCCGATCGTCAGGACGACGGTTCTCTTAACTTCCATCGCACAATCCGCGGTGTGGAAGAAAAACACGTCATCGGCAGCTCTGTTTTTGAAAGTCAGGAAGCTAAGATTTTAAATGAAATGAAAGCTTTCTTATGTGAAAATTACAGCACTGAACAACGGCTGATTTCCCCCAAATTGGGAGAAGAAAAGAAAATTTACGGTCCGGTTTCTTTTGTCGATGCCATTATGGCCATGGGACGCAAAGGTATCAGCATTCAGCGATATAAAGGTCTGGGCGAGATGAATCCGGAGCAGCTGTGGGAAACAACCCTTGATCCGGAAGCGCGCTCCCTGCTGCAAGTTAAGGCAGAATATCTGGACGAAGCCGATGAGGTATTTGCCACGCTGATGGGCGATGTGGTTGAGCCGCGCAAAGAGTTTATTCAGGAAAATGCTCTTAATGTGGTCAATCTGGATATTTAGTCTTTGTTTTTCATTTAAAATTCGGCCGGAAGTGTTTTCCGGTCGTTTTTTTATGAGCCGAAAACGCCGATACGCAGGTTATGTCATGCGGACGGGTTTTTTCCATTATTGCAAACTCAAAATTGACTCTTGACTCCGAATGTATTACTATGCTGCACAAAGTCAATATTACCATAAAGGACCGCACAAAATGGAAACACAATATTACACCGTTGTCGAAAAACAGGATTTTTTTGAAATCATTGAAAACAAATACGGCGAACTGGCTATTTTTATCGATGCCCGTGACGGCAGTCCGCTCAATCCGGTGCTGGAATTTGACGGCAAAAAGACGGCACTGCTGAAACGTGACGGTCGTTTGGCGGTTCGTCTGGACAATATTGATGAGGAAACCAAAGGCCCGCTGGCAGAGGCAGAGTTTGTCATGATTATCGAACTTGCGGGCAAAATGGTCGAACGTGTTTACGCGGTGCCGGTCGACAACGTTGAGGAAATTGTGTTCAAAGGTCGCCAGACACGCGCCGACGAGTTGGTTTTGGCAAAGAGCAGAGAAGATGTGATCAAGAGTTTCGGCGCCGTCAATTTCTGGACCGGCGGCAGTTCTGAAAAAGAATAAGAAAAGGCATATGATGATAGGTATGGTTTTAGTTACGCACGGCAACCTTGCCAACGAATTTGTTGCGGCCATGCAGCATGTGGTCGGCCCGCAGGAAAATGTGGCCACCGTTTGCATCGGTCCCGAAGACGACATGGAAAGCCGCCGGCAGGAAATTTTAAACAAAGTGAGCGAAGTGGACTGCGGCAGCGGCGCCATTGTGCTTACGGATTTGTTTGGCGGCACTCCCTCCAATTTGGCAATTTCGATTATGGACAAGGCTAAGGTGGAAATTTTGGCAGGTGTCAATTTGCCGATGCTGATCAAAATTGCATCGTTGCGCAAAGAAAAGAACCTGAAAGAAACGGTTTTGGGAGCTCAGGAGGCGGGCAAAAAATATATCAATGTTGCCTCGCAGATCTTAGGTGTTTAGCGCATGAGCAAAGAGAAGCTTTCTGTCAACTTGGAGATAAAAAACCGCAAAGGGCTCCATGCCCGCGCGGCGGCAGCTTTTGTAAAAATGATTGAAAATACCGATGCTCGCGTGGAAGTGGAGAGGATTGGTCAGGTGGTTGACGGTTGTTCCATTATGGGGCTGATGATGTTGGCGGCATCAAAAGGAACAATCATTACCATTACGGCAGAAGGCAACGAAGCGCAAAAGGCAATCGATGAATTGACTTTGCTGATAAACAATAAGTTTGGCGAAGACTAACTTTTGGATTGTAGACCTTGTTTTCTTTAACGCATCTCTTAAATAGATGGGTGACTGCTAACGACTTTTGTTTTTTAATTTAACAAGGAGTTTGCTATGAATAACGAAACCAAGAAATCTGCTTCTGAAAAAGAATCTTCCCACCAGCCGAAAAAAGGCGGTTGCGGCTGCGGCAAATAAGCAGAAATAACTAATTGATTAAAAAGACCGCATTTTGATCTGTTCCCCAAAATTTGAACGATAAAAAAGTTCCGTGGGGCAATCAAAGGGATTTAAGCAAATGACATCGGTATTCAGCCGATGTCATTTTTTGTATACAGAAAACCACGCGTTAGACGCGACAAGGCAAAATATTCAAATGAGCCGTCAGTATGAGAAAGGCGCAGAGCCCGTTTGCCGACCACGGATTTTCTCCATTGCGGGTAAGCCGATTTACTCTTTGCTGAGCCAATATCCTTTTTGCCATGTCGGACGACTTAAGGGGTTAAAGAAGAACGACCGACAAGGCGGTCGTTCTTTACTTCTTTTACCAAACATAGTTAAGACCGGCTCCGAAAGAAAGAGCCTGATAATCGCTGCCGAAAGTATAGTTTGTCCATCCAAAAACAGACCATCTGTCCGCAAAACCATAAC
>JAHHRI010000008.1 GCA_020025875.1 Alphaproteobacteria bacterium
GCCCTATCTCGTCAACACAAAAATTCGGCAAAATAAAAAAGATGACATTTTTTTAAAAAAACTCCCGTCGTTTTCAGACGGGAGCTTTCTTTTTTTTGCAAAAATTGATTAATCGATGCAAAGTGTCAGACTACAGCTCGCCTTTTGCATATTTCTTAGCCATTTCCGACATCGGAATCACTTTGATACGATCTGCCTGACCGGCTGCTCCGAAAGCAATATAACGTGCTTCACAAACTTTCTGCATTTCCTCGATTGCCGGTTTCAGATATTTGCGAGGATCAAATTCTTTCGGATTTTCGGCAAACAACTTGCGAATGGCGCCGGTGATGGCCATGCGGCAATCGGTATCGACATTGACCTTGCGCACGCCGGACTTAATGCCGCGCACAATTTCTTCGACAGGCACGCCGAAAGTTTGCGGAATGGCGCCGCCGTATGCGTTTATCAAATCCTGCAACTCTTGCGGAACCGATGAAGATCCGTGCATAACCATGTGTGTGTTCGGCAGTTTGGCGTGGATTTTTTCAATGACGTCAATTGCCAAAATGTCACCGGTCGGTTTGCGGGTGAATTTATAAGCACCGTGCGAGGTGCCGACGGCAACCGCCAAAGCGTCCAATTTTGTTTCGGCAACAAAGCGGGCCGCTTCGTCAGGATCGGTCACCAAGCGTTTTTTGTCGATGGTACCTTCAGCTCCGTGGCCGTCTTCTTTGTCTCCCTTACCTGTTTCCAGCGAACCGATAACCCCCAATTCGCCTTCGACAGAAGCGCCGACGGCATGGGCACGCGCAACCACTTCTTTGGTCACATGAACATTATATTCAAAAGAAGAAGGGGTTTTGCCATCGGCTTCAAGCGAACCGTCCATCATCACGGAAGAATAGCCGTTGACAATTGCCGATTGGCAGATATCTACCGAGGCGCCATGATCTTGGTGCAGGCAGATCGGCAGTTCGGGAAACATTTCTATTCCGGCAGCAATCATATGACGAATCATCGGATCGCCGGCAAATTTGCGGGCACCGGTTGAGGTTTGCAAAATGACCGGCGCATTGACTTTTTTCGCCGCTTGCAAAACCGCAAGCACCTGTTCCATATCATTGATGTTAAAAGCCGGAACGCCGTAGCCGTTTTCCGCCGCATGGTCCAGAATCTGACGCATTGTAACTAAGGGCATAAATTTTCTCCTTGCATAAAATTTGGTTAAATCCGAATTTATTTCAGAGTATAGTCAGGCGGGGCTTTTTTTCAAGTTTTTTCTGTCGACGGGGGATATTCTGCGCAAGGCCCAAAAAAAGAGGCGTGCGCCTCTCTTTTTGGGTGCAAGCTTTTATCGGCAATATTTTTTAACGGCGGCAACCACGGCAGCCGAAGTGATCCCGAAATGGGCATAAAGCTCAGATGCCGGAGCAGAAGCCCCAAAGCCGTCCATGCCGATAATTTCTCCTTTGTTGCCAAGATATTTGTCCCAACCGAATTTGGCAGCGGCCTCAACCACGATCCGCGGCGCCCGTCCGAGAATCTTGCGGCGATATTTTTCGTCCTGACGATCAAACAATTCGGTACAAGGCATAGAAACAACCGCCGTTTCAATGCCCTCCTCACGCAATTTTTGCTGCGCCTCAACGGCAAGCGAAACTTCCGATCCGGTGGCAATAATCGTTGCTTGCCGACGGCTGCCCTCTGAAACATCGGAAATAACATAGCCGCCTTTGGCGGTTAAGTTCCGATGGGAAGAGGTGCGCAAAAGCGGCAGATTCTGACGGCTCAAGGCCAGCAGACTCGGCGCGTTTTCAGTCGTCAGCGCCAACTGCCAAGCCTCTGCCGTTTCCACCACGTCACAGGGACGAAACATCAAAACATTCGGCATTGCCCGATAAGAAGCCAGATGCTCTACCGGTTGATGAGTGGGGCCGTCTTCGCCGACGCCGATAGAATCGTGTGTCAACACATAGATCACCCGCAAGCCCATCAGCGCAGCCAGCCGAATTGAGGGGCGCACATAATCGGAAAACACAAAGAAAGTGCCGCCATAGGGAATGACACCGCCGTGCAACGCCAAACCGTTCATTATTGCCCCCATGGCGTGTTCGCGAATGCCGTACATGAGGTTGTTGCCGTCATAATCTTCGGCAACAACAGTTTTCATACCTTTAACAAAAGTCAGATTGGAAGCGGCGAGATCTGCCGAGCCGCCAACAATTTCCGGCACATGAGGAACGATTTTTTCCAAACACATCTGCGAGGCTTTGCGCGTGGCCACTTTGCTTTGTTCGCGAATCGCTTCTTCTTTCATGGCGTTCAGAGCTTTGTCCCAGTTCTTCGGCAGATCATTGTTGATCATCTCGGCAAACGGTTTGCCGGCAGCAGCCGCCTTTTTGCACCATTCATCATAAACCGCGACAGAACGTTGCGCGGCTTCTCGCCATGCAGATAAAACATCTGCCGGAATTTCAAACGGAGCATACGGCCATTGCAGATTGGCAGCCATTGCCGCCCGTTCGTCGTCGCCGAGCGGCGAACCGTGACAGCCGCTTGTCCCTTGCTTGGCGGGCGAACCAAACCCGATGACGGTTTTGCAGGCAATCAGAACCGGACAATCGGCATGATGCGCTTCTTCGATTGCCGCCGCCACCGCTTGTTGGTCATGCCCGTCAACCGACAATGTTTTCCAACCGACGGCTTCAAAACGCTTGAGCTGATCGACCGAGCTGCTCTTATCGACGGTACCGTCGATCGTGATGTTGTTATTGTCCCAAAACACAATCAATTTATTGAGTTTCAAATGTCCCGCCAGTGCGATTGCTTCCTCGGAAACCCCCTCCATCAGGCAACCATCGCCGGCTATGACATAAGTATGGTGATTGCACAATGCCGTGCCGAAACGCGCGTTCAACCGCCTTTCCGCCACCGCCATGCCAACCGCGGAAGCAATCCCCTGACCGAGCGGACCGGTCGTCATTTCCACCCCTTGCAGATGCCCGTACTCGGGATGACCTGCGGTTTTGGCGCCGAGTTGACGAAAATTCTTAATGTCCTCCAAAGAAATATCTTGATACCCCAGAAGATAAAGCAACGAATACAACAGCATTGAGCCGTGTCCGGCCGAGAGGACAAAACGGTCGCGGTCAAACCACCGCGGCACGTTCGGATTAAATTTCAGATAACGCGAAAACAACACGGTTGCCACATCGGCCATGCCGAGCGGCATACCGGGGTGTCCGGATTTTGCCCGATTGACGGCATCGGCTGCCAAAAAGCGAATCGCATGCGCCATCCGCGAAGATAATTGCTGATGATCGTAAGACATCTTTTTCTCCTTATTAAACTTTTACTTAAGTCCGTGAGTGCGGTTGTAGCGGTATTGCGCATCGCTCAAAACCAAGCCCATATTGATTGCAAAACCGGGGGCATTGTCGGGAATTCTGATCTCTGTATAATCGCCCTGATACATGATCTTTTCGTTTACGGCGGGCACTTTAACGCTTACCTGATGGCTTTGTCTGCCGATCAAAGACGCCTTGTTGTCACCGGTATCCGTATAGTAGCTGAAACGCACCTGTTCGTTTGAGGCTGCCGTACGGCGCGAAACTTCAAAAATCGGCGCGACAACCGCCTTTGTCTGATTGCGTATATCGGTGCGGCAATAGCCTTCATAGCCGACCAGTTCGATTTTTGCTTCCTGCTGTTTGCCCGCCATCTGCGTCATACGGCTAAACTCGGGAACCAAACGCACATTCGGACAATAGCGGAAAAACGGCCTTTCCTTTTCGGCGGCACAAGATGCCAAAACCATTAAGGCAGCAGCCAAAAGCATTTTTTTCGACATTAAAACATTCCTTGTTATTCTGTTGACATAACAAAGACTATAAAGAAAGGCTTTCAATTTGTAAATAGGCGGCAAAAAATTGTTTACAGCAAACCGTCGTCAACAAACAAGGCAACCAATTCGCAGTGCGACGTATAGACAAACTGGTCAACCATGGTCACTTCGCATAATCGATAACCGCCGTTTTGCAAAATTTCCACATCTCGGGAAAAAGTTGCCGGATGACAAGATACGGCAACCAGTTTTTGCGGCCGCTTTCCCGCCGGCAATGCCGCCAGCCGCATCACCTGCTCTTTTGCGCCGGCCCGCGGCGGGTCAAAAACCAATGCCGCAAAACCGTCCAGCTCGCTGCCTGCCAGAGGATACCTGAACAAATTGCGATTGATGATTTCTATATTGGCAATCATCTGCCGATTAACGGAATTTCTGAAGCTGTCCAACAGTTCGCCCGAACAATCGACGGCAACCACCTGACTGTTTGATTTTTGTGCCAACGGATAAGAAAAAGTGCCGGCGCCGCAAAACAGATCGGCAATTTTTCCGGAAACGTCGTTCAAATATTTCAACACCAACGCCGTCAGAGCCGCCTGTCCTTCTCCGGAAGGCTGCAAAAAAGTGCCGGCGGAAATAAAAACACGGGCTCCGCCTGCCTCAACATAGGGGCGCCCTTTTTCCAAAATGGTTTCCGCCGCGCGATTCGCCGCAAAACGATGCGAAACGCGGACAATGTCGGCATTGCCGGAAACTTGTTCAAAAATCATTTCCCGCAGTTCAAGATTAAGCGGGCGGTCAAATTCCAGCACCGCATCCAAACCGTTGTCTGCCTCCGTCAACCACAAATCGCCTTGATGGACATATTCGGTTTTGACACGTCCTTTGCGTCCGTCTTTTACCGTCAGCGGCACACGGCACAGCTCGGACAGCAGGCCGCGGAAAAATGCAAGACCGCGATTGAGCATTGGCGTGAGTTGCGGACAATAAGACAAATCGACAACGGTATTGCTGCGTCGGGCATTAAAACCAAGCACAATGCCGCCTTTGACACGACGGAAGGCAAAGCTCGCACGACGGCGACACCCTTCTCTGATAAAAACAGGCTCGGAAAAAACAAAATTCTGCCGAGTAATGGATTGCAGTGCCTTTTGCACCAAAGCGCATTTATATTGCCGATATTCTTTCTCATCCAGATGCCGCAGGGAGCACCCCCCACAATCGCTGGTCAAACCGCAATCCATTACATATTCCCCCAATCTACCGGCGTTACCGGCATAACATAACCGCTATTGGTTAAAATATGTTAAAAGTTAACTATTTTATAAAAAAAAGATGATTATTTAAAAAATATGCTATAACATAAGCCATATTTAAATGATGCACAATCAACGAGGATCGAAGACTATGCGGAAAAAGCTTCCCAAACACTTAAGTTACGATTATCAGCTCAAATTAGACGACGTCCCTGCCAAGCACGCCGACAGGCTGCCGCTTAAAGTGGTTATGCCGGGGATTATTCTTGGTTTGCTGATGGCGCTTCTCGGCTGTTTTGAACTGACCGGAGGTATGTATGCCCCCGAAAGTTGGAACTACACGCTCAGCGAGGACACCAGAGCACCGCTGTTTAATCATACCGCGGTAGATGCCGCCTTTATCTTTCTCGGACTTTGTATCGGTATCGGATCTGTCGTTTCTTACATCCGCTATAAGAAAATCTTTTTCAACGGCAAGACTTTTTCGGTCGACTTGCGCGGCGTGTTCGGAGAAAACGAGCTCTTTCGCGAATTTTTGCGCAACTACGACGGCGTGCGTCTCAGAATGGAATTTTTTCAATTTGGTATTTTGACGAAAAACAAATATATTATCGAGTTGGTTCATCGCGATCCCGAAAAAACCATTCCGCTCTATATTTCAACGGAGGGAACGGGCATTTACCAAATTTGGTATTATTATGCCAAGCGTCTCAATATGCCCACCATGATCGACACGGACGAAGGAGTGGTGGAAAGAGAAGCCCCCGAACTGGACAAAAGCCTGAAAGAATATTTGTTTGCCAAAGGGCTGGTTGACGTGTACGAAGATGCGCCGACAGTCCCCGCCGACATCGTCTGCCTCAAAAAAGCCGATCGCACCGTGATCCGCGCCAAACGGCAATTTTGGGATATTTTCAGCTTGCTCGGCGCATTTTGGCTGTTTTTTTACCTGTTGGTGGTTGCCGCTGCCGCTTTTAACTACGAACGTGTGGAAAGGATGATCGGTTCGCCCGCGCAAACCGTTGCCGTATTCTCGGCTGCCGTTTTGCTGGCGGTCATCTTCTTCGGGTTAATGTTTAAAAAAGACAAAATCGTGCTAAAAGACGGCTGCCTGATTTTGGTGCACAAATTTTTATTCCTCTCCGGCAAAGAATATGCGGACTTAAACCGGATTCGTGACATTCAGGTGGTTTACAATCCGGCAACGGACAGCTACTATCTGGCAATTGTTACCGATGACAATATGCTGGCATTTTGTCGCGGCGCACCGACGGAAGCCCTGCAATGGATCAGAGATTTTGTCATCTACACGATGACACGTTAAAGCCTTTGCCGGCGCAGAACCATATTTTGGTTGCCAAATGACAAGATTTGTTTATAACTTTTCAACAAACGAACACTTAAAAAGAAAGTAGAAAAATGAGAGAGATTGATACCGGCGCACAAGAAGCCTTTATTAAAGAAGTTAACGAAGATTTGAAAAACGAATCGATGAAAAAAATATGGGACAAATACGGTCTGTATATTATCATCTTGGTGGTTATGGCCTTGACTGCCGCCGTCAGCTTCGAAGCAATCAAAGCTTGGTACACAAAACGCTTGCAAACATGGTCGGACTCCTATGCCTATGCCCTCAGCCTGCAAAACCAGGGACACTACGACAAGAGTATCGACACCTTTGACTATATTGCAAGCAAAGATTATGGCATTTTTTCCGATCTTGCCGAGATGCAAAAAGCAAGCATTCTGCTGGAACAAAAGAAAAATGACGAAGCCTACAAGCTGATGGAAAAAATCATTCAAAACCAATCTTTCAACCCGCATCTGCGCGACACCACCATTTTGAAACTGGCTTCTTACAAACTGGAAAACGCCCCGATCGAAGAAATTGAGCAACTGATCGGCAGCATTGCCGCCGACGGCAACAACAGTTGGCAGTTTGCCGCAAACGAAATGTTGGCGCTGGCTCATCTCCGTGACAGCAAAACTCAGGAAGCCAAAGAAATTTATAACCGTTTGTTGTCCGACAACAAAACACCCGAGGTGATGAAAGCGCGCATCAAAGACATTATATCCGTCCTGCCGCAATAACAATTTTTTGTCAGAGGTGATTTTATGCGATTGAACAAGAAAAGTGTCGTTGCCGTTATGGGGCTTGCGTTGGCGGGCTGCGGAATGTTCGGTAAAGAAAAACTCCAAATTGACGGCGACAGAATCTCGGTTTTGAGTGAAAAAAAAGTGATTGCCGCCGATTATACTGCCGGCGACATCAAAATTGTGTTACCCAAACCGCTCGTTAATGCCGCTTGGCCGCAAAGCGGAGGCAACGCCGCGCACAACATCGGACACCTGAAAAGCAGCGACCATCTGCAAAAAGCGTGGAGCCGACAGTTTGGTAACGGCAATTCTCATCGAGATTATCTGATTGCCGCACCCGTTGCCTCTCATGACACCCTGTTTGCCATTGATGCCGACGCCATGGTCAGCGCCTTTCGCCAAAGTGACGGCAAAAGGCTATGGAAACGGCGGCTTAAACCACAATTACGCAGCGACAAAAACATTTCCTTAAAAGGCGCCGGCTTGGCTTATCGGCAAGAAACGGTCTATGCAACAACCGGCTTCGGCGGCATTTTTGCGCTGGATGCCAAGAGCGGAACAGTCAAATGGCAATATTTTGCCAAAACCCCGATCCGCATTGCGCCAACCGTCGGCGGCGGGAAAGTTTTTGTACAAACGATAGATAACACCCTGCTGGCTCTAAACGAGATCAGCGGAAAAGAAATTTGGCGCTATGTTGCACCAAGCGAAAAAACAACCAGAGTCGGGGGAGCCGTTCCCGCTTTCAGCGAATCGGCAGATGTTCTGATTGCCGGTTTCTCAAACGGCGAACTGCGCGCCCTTAAGGCCAGCACCGGTTCTCCGCTGTGGGGAGATTATTTGGTGTCGTCCAGACGCACCAATTCGCTTGATGACATCAACACCATTCATGCCAACCCCGTCATTTCGGGCGATATTGTTTTTGCCGTCGGCAACAATAATCTGTTGGTGGCCATAGATCTGCGCAGCGGTCAGAGAATCTGGGAAAGAGAAATCGGCAGCACCAATCAACCTTGGCTGATTGGCAAATATTTGTTCTTGTTGGCCAATGATGCCTGCCTGATGGCCATTCAGGCAGACAGCGGAAAAATTGTTTGGGAGGCAAAAATTCCGGCAGGAAGTGATGAAACCGAGCAAAGCGGCGTCAACTACAGCGGTCCGCTGCCGGTCAACAATCGTCTTTTGGTCAACACCTCGAACGGTTATACTTTCTACGTTTCGCCATATACCGGCAAAATCCTTGGTCATATTGAAAACAACAATGGTTCGTTGTTGCCGCCGATTGCCGCCGATGGCCGTGTCATCATCACCACCTCCGATGCAGAAATCATCGTCTATCAATAAAGGAGTTTCGTTTCATGCCGCTTAAAATTGCTATTATCGGAAGGCCAAATGTCGGCAAGTCGACTCTGTTTAACCGGCTGGCACAAAAAAAGCTGGCTATTGTCCACGATAAACCGGGGGTTACGCGTGATCGCAAAGAAACGCAAGTTCGTTTAAACGATATGCCGCTGATTATCATTGATACGGCAGGATACGAATATTCCAACGAAGACAATATGGAAGCACGGATGTGGGAACAAACTCAAAAAGCCATTGCCGAAGCCGATGTTTGTCTGTTCCTTTACGATGCGCGGGCAGGCTTGCAGCCTTATGACGAACATTTTGCCGATATTTTGCGCCGTGCGGAAAAACCGGTGATTCTGCTTGCCAACAAATGTGAGGGGAAACAGCAGGAGGACAGCCGTTTTGAAGCTTATAAACTTGGGCTGGGCGAGCCTATCCCCTTTTCTGCCGAGCACGGTTTGGGGATGCTGGATCTCTACGACGCCCTCAAGGAACATTATGCCATCTGTGTCGACAAGAAAAAAGCGGAATCTGACGATGCCGATGCGGAAGAAAATGCCGACAATGACGAAGAATATGATGACAAGCGTCCGATCCAAGTGGCCATTGTCGGGCGTCCGAATGTCGGTAAATCGACATTGGTTAACGCTCTTTTACAAGAAGAACGTATGCTGACGGGACCGGAAGCCGGTGTAACCCGCGATGCCATTACCTCCGATTGGCAATGGCGCGGAAGAAAATTCAAACTTGTGGACACTGCCGGACTGCGCAAACAATCGAAAGTTTGCGACTCGCTGGAAAAAATGTCGGCTGCTTCGTCGCGCTATGCCGTCAACATGGCTCAAGTGGTGGTTTTGGTCTTAGATGCCGATGCGGTTCTTGATAAGCAAGATCTAACCATTGCCTCGCGCGTACTCAACGAAGGCAGAGCCTTGATTATCGCCATCAACAAATGGGATATTGCCGACAAAAAAGAAGCTATCGAGCGTCTGAAGTATCGTCTGAGAACATCTCTTACCCAAGTGGACGGCATTCCGACAGTGACCATTTCTGCCCTCAAAGCAGAGGGGTTGGATAAAATGATGAGTGCGGTTGTTAAAATCTACACACGCTGGAACAGTCGAGTACCAACAGCACCGCTCAACAAATGGTTTGCCGACGTCACCGCCAACTATCCGCCCCCGCTCGGCAAAAACAAGCGCCGAATTAAGCTACGTTATATCACTCAAGCCAAAATTCGCCCGCCGTCATTTTTCATTTTTTCCAGCAATCCGGAAGGGCTGCCGGACAGTTATCTGCGCTATTTGACAAACAGTCTGCGCAACACTTTCGATTTTGGCGGCGTGCCGATTCGAATCACCGTGCGCAAAACCGGCAACCCATATGCGGAAAACGACTAAGCAGCCGTGTTTAAAAAAATGATGCGTTGATCCGTCACAAGCTGAGCGGTGGATGAGATGTGCCGCTTGGCATTAAGATCGGGGAAAGACAAATGGACGCTTTGTTTGGCGGCAGGAAAAGACATTGACGAGCGGTTTTATTTTTTTTCCGCAACGGGAGAAAGCACCTTCTTTTTAAGCATATAAGCCAATAAAATCAGCCCCGGCAGCACCATCAGCGAGGCAATCAGAAAAAACATCGGCCAGCTGACATGGTCTGCCAAAACACCGCTGGTTGAAGCAAAAATATCTCGCGGCAAACTCATAAGTGACGATAAAAGGGCATATTGGGTGGCGCTGTAGGCGGCATTGCATAGCGATGCCATATAGGCGACCAGCGCGGTGGTACCCATGCCGGCAGCCAGATTATCCATACAGATCGTCAATGACAGAGCATAAACATTGTTACCGGCGTAGGCTTGGCAAATATAAACCAGATTGGTTACGCCTTGTAAAATGCCGAACAACATCAATGCTTTCGGCAAGCCGCCGCGCCTGATGTAAACACCTCCGAGCAGCCCGCCGACAATGGTTGCCAACATACCGTAAATTTTTGACACATAAGCAATCTGGGCGTTGTTGAAACCCATATCCTTATAAAAAACGAAAGCCATCGGCGCCTTATATTCGTCACTCAAACGGTAGAGCAAAATAAACAGCAGAATCAGTCCCCAACGGTGGTGTTTTCTAAAATCCTTAAACGGTTCGCAGACGGCTTCTTGCAAAAAGCGTCGCAAGCGAGGCTTAAGCGGCAACGGTTCTTGCGCTTCCCGCTCAATATATTTTTTGTTCGGCTCTTTGGCCAGCAACACGGTCACAATGCCAACCAAGGCACCGAGTGCCATCACGATGTAGACTTCCCGCCAGCTCAACCATGTTGTCAGCCACAAGGCGAAAGCTCCGGAAAAAAGCATTCCCATTCGGTAGCCCAGCACAAAGACGGCAGCTCCCGCCCCCTGCTCTTCCGTTTCAAAACTATCAATACGATAAGCGTCGAGAACAATATCCTGAGAAGCCGAACAACCGGCAACAATCAATGCCAAAAATGCCATCCACGCCGTATTTTCAACCGGATTGACCGTTGCTAGAGCCAAAATGCCCGCCAGCATCAATAATTGAATGAACAAAGCCCAACCTCGGCGGCGTCCGAGATGTTCAAACAGCGGCAAGCGAATACGATCAATCAGCGGCGACCAGAGCCATTTGAAGCCGTAGGGCATACGTGCCAAGGAAAAAAGACCGATCAACGCATAAGAAATTTGGCTTTCTTGCAGCCACAGCGTTAACGTACTGCCGACCAAAAGCAGCGGGAACCCGCTGGAAAAACCGAACGCCAGCATCACCGGCATTCTTTTGTCGGCATAAATTTTTGCGGCATCCTGCCATTTTGCAATCATCGGCACATTCTCCTCTGTTTGCATTTTTATAGCATGGACAGGTTAATTTTTTATATAGTATCGTCCATTTTCCGCCAGAAAACGGGTATTTTACAAAGGCGGGCAATCTGATATGATTAGCAAATTTGTTCAATAATGTAATTTAAAAGCAAGCGACCGGCAGATGTTACTTTGACAGAATGCGCATCTTCTTCTATCAATTTGGCTTTTTTGAGTTCATCAATTTTTTGTTTTGAAGCAAAATTTTCCCATGCAAGCCCCGAAAGATGAGCAAAGCGCTCTTTGTCAATACCTTCGTTGAGGCGTAGTCCCATAATCGTCAGTTCCTCTGCCCGTTCCTGCGGAGAAATTTCTTCCAACTGCCGACAATGGGTTGTCGAAAAGAGCTTTTCAGCGCAATGCAAACGACCGACCGCACCGTCGCCGACACCGACATAATCATCACCTTGCCAATATCCGAGATTGTGCCGACACACAAAATCCGTTTGAGCATAGTTGGAAATTTCATATTGACGGTAGCCAGCGGCAGATGTCCATTCCGCCGACAGACGATATAACGCCGCCGCCGCTTCTTCTTCCATTGCCGCCACGCCTTTTTGAGCAAAAACGGTGTTTTCTTCTATTGTCAGCTGGTAAAGCGACAAATGTTTCATTCCCAGCGCGGTTGCCTGTCGCAGTTCGTGTTCCCAAGCGGTCAAGGTTTGATGGGGACGGGCATAGATCAGATCGAGCGAATGGTTATCAAAATTTTTCAGCACCGAATCGACGGAAGCAAGCGCCTCCCGCACCCCGTGCGTGCGCCCCAAAAACCTAAGGTCGTTATCGTTTAAAGCCTGAACCCCGAGGGACAGCCGATTAATTCCGGCCAAGCGCAAGTCGGCAAACAACCTTGGGCGGGCGGTGTTGGGGTTGGCTTCGAGTGAAATTTCCGGACATTCTGCCATTGGCCACAAAGCGGCAATTTTATCCAAAAGGCGGGCAATCTCTTTGGGGGCCAGCAACGACGGGGTACCACCGCCGAAAAAAACCGAATCGACGGTGTAACCATCGTTTAGACAACGATAATATTCCAAATCTGCCAAATAGCCGTCAACAACTGCCGTTTGATCGACATTTTTTTTCACTTGGCTGAAAAAATCGCAGTACGGACATTTGCTACGGCAAAACGGCCAGTGGATATAAATGCCGAGGCGCGGCATTAGAGGATAAACCTCGATAAGTCGCCAGATTTGGTATATTTTGCCAGCTTTTCTTCGACCATGGCAGCGGTAATGACGGCTTTTTCTCCGCTTTTGTCAGATGCCGCAAAACTGATATCCTCAAGCAGAATTTCCAACACCGTGTGCAGGCGGCGGGCGCCGATATTTTCCACGTTTTCATTAATTTGGACGGCAATATCGGCAATCTTGTCAATGGCTTGCGGTTCAAACTCAAGGGTAAAGTTTTCAGTTGCCAGCAGTGCCTGATACTGCTCAATCAGGTTGGCTTCCGGCTCCGTCAGAATGCGCACAAAATCGTCATGCGTCAGGGCGGACAGTTCAACTCGGATCGGCAGGCGCCCTTGTAATTCCGGCAACAGGTCAGATGGTTTGGAAAGATGAAAAGCCCCCGAACAGATAAACAAAATATGGTCGGTTTTGACCATGCCGTGTTTGGTTGAAACGGTGGTTCCCTCAATCAGCGGCAACAAGTCGCGCTGAACACCCTCGCGGGAAACATCGCCGCCGCGCCGCTCAACACTGCCGCTGATCTTATCAATTTCGTCAATAAAGACAATGCCGTCGTTTTCCACGGCTTTGACGGCGCATGAAACAATCTTTTCGTTATCGAGCAGCTTGTCGCTTTCTTCTTGCAGCACCAGCTTTTCGGCATCGGCCACCGCCATTTTGCGCGTCTTATACTTTTCGCCCATCGATTTGCCGAGGATATCACCCAGACTAATCATACCCATCTGGGCTCCGGGCATACCGGGGATTTCCATCGTCGGCATGGTGTTGCTGCCGTTGTCAATGACGCTGATCTCGATTTCTCTTTCGGACAAAGCCCCTTCGCGCAACATTTTACGAAATTTCTGTTTGGTTTCTTCGCTGGCAGAAACCCCGACCAACGCTTCCAAAATGCGTTCCTCCGCAGCAACTTCCGCCTTTTCGCTCACTTCTTTGCGCATTTTTTCGCGGGCGCTGTTAATGGCAATATCCAGCAAGTCGCGGATAATGGACTCGACATCTCGCCCGACATAGCCTATTTCGGTAAATTTGGTAGCCTCCACTTTGATAAACGGCGCTTTTGCCAACCGTGCCAACCGGCGGGAAATTTCGGTTTTGCCGACACCGGTGGGACCAACCATCAAAATATTCTTGGGTACGATTTCTTCACGCAGGTTTTCTGCCACCCGCATCCGTCGCCAACGATTGCGCAGGGCTATCGCCACTGCTTTTTTGGCTTCACTCTGACCGATAATAAAACGGTCCAATTCCGAGACAATCTCCCGAGGGCTGAAATTTGCACTAGTCATTGATCGATACCTTTTCAATAATCAGATTATGGTTTGTATAAACATCAATATCACCGGCAATATTTAAAGCTTTGCGGGCAATATCTTCCGGCGACATACCTTCCACGTCATAAAGGGCTTTGGCAGCCGCCATCGCATAGTTGCCGCCGGAACCGATACCGATAATGCCATCGTCGGGTTCCATCACCTCTCCGGTGCCGGAAATGACGAGAGAAACCTCTTTGTCGGCAACAATCATAAAAGCCTGCAACTGGCGCAAATACTTGTCCATCCGCCAATCTTTAGCCAGTTCGACGGCGGCACGCTTGAGCTGCCAAGCATATTTTTCTAATTTGCCTTCCAAACGTTCAATCAGGGTAATGCCGTCTGCCGCGGCACCGGCAAATCCGGCAATAATTTTACCGTTGCCGATCCGTCGTACTTTAACCGATTTGGATTTGAAAATCACGGTTTCTCCGAGTGTTGCCTGACCGTCTCCGGCAATAACAACCTCCGAGCCTTTGCGCACACATAAAATAGTGGTCATGAAATTTCCTTAAAATGATTAAATGGTCTCATGTCATATGTAGGTAAAAAAAAACCAGATTGCAAGAGCCGGCGTATCGGCACTTTCTCTCCGCTTTTCATTTGTTGTCGGCCTTTTCGACCGGAATATCGGGAAACAGCCGTGCCGCCACCTTTTGCGCATGATGATTTAAGCTGCTCACCTCAAAACGATATTGACCGTTTTGGGAAAGGCAACGTTCAATTTCCGGATGGCGGATTAAATAATCTTGCAGTTTGGCTGCCATCAATTCGTCTTGAGAAACAATCCTCACCCCTGCCAGTGCCGACTGAAAAAAGGCTTTGACCAAGGGATAGTGGGTGCAGCCCAAAATCAAGCTGTCGCAATCCTTAAATTTTGGCGCAACCGCACCAACAACGGCTTCCGCGCGGGAAAAATCATTGTTCTCTATCGCCGGAACCAACTCCGGCACGGCAATCTCCTTTACGATAAGTTCAGAGTTTAATTTATGCAGTTCTGTTTGATAAATCTGTGAACGGACAGTGGCCGTGGTTGCCGCCACCCCAATCCGCCGCGCGCCGTTTTCAACGGCAGTTTCCGCCGTCGGAATCACCACCCCCAGCACCTTAACGTCCGGCGCTTCTGCCGGCAAAAAACGCTGTTGGATATAGCGCAGCGCTATCGACGTGGCGGTGTTGCAGGCCACGATAATCATTTTGCAATCTCTGGCAATCAGGTAACGCATGGCCGCCAACGTATAAGACAAAATGCGCCCCGATGTCTTTTCTCCATATGGCAAATGGCGCGAATCGCCATAATACAAATAGTCGTATTGCGGCAGATGGCGGATAAACGCCTTCGTTATCACCAAACCACCGAGACCAGAATCAAACACCCCTATTTTCATCTTCAAAGCCTTTAGTTTCAACATCATCAAAAACAAGTTTAGATGTACGGTATAGTTTAGTCCACCATTTTTTCAAGTTTTTCTTTTTGACTATTGCAACAGAAATAAAACTATTATATAATTCATATTAAATTTTCTGCCATTCAAATAGTCTTGACCCCCAATCAACTACCGGCGGAAAGTTTAGCGCTCTGTCCTTGTGGCAGAGCGTTTTTTTGTATTTTCCCCTTAAAAAAAACGCCCGAGAAAAACTCCGGCGTTTTTTGATTTTGTGCAACAAAAATCTCAGTCACCATAATCGCGGCCACGTTTGGCGGCTGCTCTGGGCTGATTTTCGTAAGCGTTCTTATGCACAATTTCCCCGTCTTTGTCACGAGCCAAGCCTGCTTGTTCCAAAGCCTGATTGTGTTTGTTCATAAAATTGTGTTCCGCGGCGCTCAATTCCCGATTTGCCGATTCTTGCTGCAAATGGCCGTAGACCGCTTCGCCTTTCGTAAGATCTCGCGCAACTGCCAAAGTTTCTCTCGTTTCCTGAGGTGTCAATCCGGAGTTGTCGTATTGGGAACGAATGGCTTGCAGCATATTTTGATCAACCGAAACCTTGGCGTTGTTTGCATATTTGACCTCGCCGTCGGCAGTCAGGCTATATGCCATTTTAACCCCTTTGCTTTCAAGCTGCGTGTAATCACTTGTTTGGGAAGATGACTGTGAATTGTCAGCAGGTGCGTTTTCAACCCGTTCTCCGCTTTGGTGGCTTTCTTGTTCGGGCGCCGGCTGCCATACAACATTTTTATCCGCATCTACCAGTTGTCCGGCTTCGTTATAATTCAAGCCATACCATGTAACACGGTGTTTATGATCCTCGCACCATTGCTGCTCTGCCTTGCTCAATGTTTCGCCAGCGGCAACCCGTCGCTCCATATCTTGATTAATGGCAACATCTCGGTTAATGTCTTGTGTCGCGCGATTAGCCATATTGATCACATTCTGCATATCCGAACTTGCAAAACCGCCTTTTTCGTAAGAATAGACACCGGTTTCCGTATTTCTGTACAGTTGCCCGCCGGTGAGCATATCTGTCGTAATCGGCGGCTCGGCTTTAAGTGCCGGACCGGAGTACGTCATCCTGTAACCTTGTTCCGTTTCAACAATTTTATAGAATCGGTTAACTTCTTCACCTGTCGTCTGTACATTATCCGCCACCTGATTGTCCCGTTGCTCCTGCATATCATAAACGCGACTGCCGGCTTGCCCTTCCTTTGTATCCTGCTGCCGGTCTGCCGTCGGGGCTTCCTGCTGCTGGTTCGTAACCTGAGCGGAAACGGTTTGCGTTTCGTAAACCAGATGGCCGTTTTCGCGGCCAAGGCCGATTTTTTCCAAATCCGACTCATAGTTCTGTCGCCATTTCATATCCAGTTCGCTGAGCTGTTCGCCGTTTTCCAGACGATGTTGCATATCCTGATAAACAGCTTCGTTCAACGCAATGGTTTTGGCTAAGTTTTCGCATTTAATCATAATTCCCGAAGCACTCGGATTATCACGATTTTCCGCACCGAAATTGTCCGATGTCAAAAGACCGCCGAGAGCGGTGTAGCTGTTGCCGCTGCCGTCAATCGTGTTCTGAAATGCCGCCACCAGTTCACGATCGGCAGCAATCTGCGAAGGATCGCCCATTCGGCAACGCAACTGCGGATTTTCTCCGTTGGCATCGGCTTCCAACCAATATTTACCATGGAAGGTGGAGCTGCGCACTTTGTCGGTTTGCGTTACAACTTCCGCTTTTTCTTCTGTTTCGTTCTCATTGAGCAGATGACGCGATTCCTCCAACCCCTCGGTTGCCTGTCCCGATGGCGCAACTTCTGCCGACAACGCCTGACGAAGCACTACCTGCGCATCATCAACCTCACGGGTCGTCGTTTTGTCGCCATTGGTTTCCGTAACCAGCGTATGAGGGCGCCCTTCGTCATCGAGCTGAATTTTAATGACTGTCGAGTGGCTTTCGCTTTCTTTTATTTCGTATTGCGCCATAACTTGAGTGTCGTTTTCGTCATAGCCGAATAAAACCGAAACCTCTTTATTGTTCAGTTCTCCGCTGCCCGACATACTGTAGCCGTTGCCGTTTTCAAAATCGTGTCGTGTCAGCGCAATACCGTTTAATTGTTCTGCCGGTTCCTGAGCATTTAAAACAGATTCCGCAACTTTTGCCTCATTGACGTTTTCTTCCGTCTGTTGCATATCCGGATGCGCTTCTTCATAGCTGGCTATAAATTTGAGGGCACCCGCGTCAAGCTGTTCGCCGTTGGACTGACGATTCTGCAGATCTTGATAAGCTTGAGCGTCCACTTGCTCCGGATCCATGCCGGCAATATCTTTCAAAGCGTCTGCATGATAAATGATGTTGCCGTCTTGGTCGAAAGAATAAAAGCGGATTTCACTTTGTGTTTCTTGCCCGACGTCATTATTTTCCTCGGCGGCGGATTGTTCGTTCTTCGGGGTTTCCGGCGTTGTGGTCTGCGCTTCTTCGGCTTTGACATCTTCATTGCTGACAGCACTTTGGGAAGCTTCATCGGCTTGGCTCTCTGCTGCCGAACCATAAAGCTGTTCCGCCAATTCGGCATTCATTTTGCCGTTTTCAAAATGGGCATCGGCAAACTGAGAAAGACTTTCTAATTGTGCCGAGCTCAATTTTCCCTCCGTCATCATTTCTTTTAGCTGTGCCGAAGATATAACGCCGCTCTTATAAAGATCTCCTTCGCCTTCTAAGGCAAATGTCCCTTTGGTAACATCATTGACCGAGGGGTTGTCATTGCCCTCCAGAATGATCGATGCCGCCCGCGGATATTGTTCAAACAAAGCATTTAAATTCGCTTTTTGCATATCGTTTAATTCCACCGCTGTGGTCGGCATATCCAAAGCAGTCGCCCCAACGCTGTCTTGTTCGGCGTTGCCCCGTTCTTCAGGCGCCTGATGAGTTGCCTGTTCTTCGGGCGCCTGATGAGTTGCCTGTTCTTCGGGCGCATGGGGAGCTTGCATTTCCGTGCTGTCTGCCGCATTGGCAAAACTTTGCCGCGCCTGTTGAAGATCATGGTCGTTGATCGCCGCTTGCAAGGTATTTTCCCGCGTTTGCTCGCTTAGCGTATCTTCCCGCGTTGCCGGCGTTGGCTCTGTGTTTTCGGCAGCTGTCTGAGCCGGCGCTTCCTGATTGCCATAGCCCATAAAGCCCTGAAAACGTTCCCAAAGCGAAGGGGATTCCGCAACCGGTGCCGCCGCTTGCACATTGTTAAGGTTTTGCTCATTACCCAAATTGGTTTCTGTCTGTTCGGCGCTGACATGAGCCGTTTCTGCTCCCATTACGGCATGAGTTGTCATATTGCCGATACCTCCGGCCAGCATCCAAGCACCGGCGGCTTCCGCAACCAATCCGTTACCGTTAGACCACAGTTCTTTCCATGCCTCTTTATCGCGACCTTTCTTGCTCCATAGTGTTTTCACGGCAGAGCCGGTTCCTTGCGCCTTGGCTTTCAGCCCCTGCCAATAGCTTTTTCTGGCCATGTTTTGGGCTGCCATAATCAAAGCGTAACCCTGACCGACAACCGGCAGCGAGCGGACAAAAATCACCGAATGGGCCATCATTGCCTTACGGGTGGTTTTGTCTTTGATCACTTGCCCTATCGAAATTTTGCCCAAAGCGCGGTTCAAGGCCTTGATTTGGTTGTATTCTTCGTTACTGACGGCATTGGCGCCGACATTTTTGGCATATTCCTCATAATTTTGAGTACGGCGAATATCAACGTATTTAATCAGGTTGTTAAACATTTTTTCGCTAACGGCACGTTCGCCGGCGCGTTTGGCATATTCTTCATACGGCATACCCGCCGACTGGCGCAGCGTTTCAAACTCCTCACGGGTAAACACCGCCTTTTTCTGAAATTTTTTCAGCTGCAAAAACTCTTCTTCGCTGACTCGGTTGGCCTCCACTTTGTGTTTTTCGCAATAAGCTTCGTAGGTGTCGTATGCGTTGACCTGATTATAGTCATTGTTCTCGATTTTGCTCTCCGGATTTTGTTCTTTCCAGCGTTGCAAGCCCAGCTCGGCGACGTCGTTTTTGTAAACTTCACGGAAAGCGGCATAATCTTTAAAACCCTGAAAATCATTATAAAGGGCACGCGCCGAAAGAACCGAACGATACCCCATATAAACCGGATTGCCGGCGGCAACAAAGTTTAAGCCGACACCAAACAACGGGTTTTTCTGTTCAAATTTCTGAATGCGGTCCATCACCTTGCCGAAATTGTGCATACCGCGGCTAAACTTGCTGCGTTTTTGTAAAAAGTTGTTTATCGGCTGCATATTGGCGTGCGTGACCGTTGTCTGCGCCATTTTTTGCGCAGATTCGTTCGGATTGATGGCCAACATTTTGAAAATTTCTTTTTCGCTCTTGCCGGAACGAACGGCCTCGTCGATTTTGAAAATTCGGTTAAGATGTGTTTCGGCTTTGATCGTGTTATATTTGTCTCCGATCGCCTGCGCATAAAGAGAATTGTAATATTCTACCTTAATGCGCACCCCTTCCGCGGCACGCGCATCGTTTAGGTTTTGCAGCGTCACATCTTCGTTGGAAGAAGCCAACCGACGGCAGGCGCTCAAATTGAGTGCTTCTTCAAGTGATTGATCGGACGATCTGTCCAAACCGATATTGTTGCGTTGCCATGCGGGGCTTTCTCTGAAAGCTTTGCCGTCCTCGTCGTTCAGCAAGCCGTAGGCACTGTTGAAGCGCGCAACTTCCGCTTCCGGCGCAGGGGCATAAAATTCTTCCCAGTGATAAGGATCGACAATCTCTTCCTCGGCAGCAGCGGCGGCGGCAGCTGTCGAGTCTGCCGAATCGGCGTTTTCTTCGCCTTCGAGAGCAACTTCTTCGTCGTTGTCCGCGGCATTGATCTCCACATCAACGGCATCGTCAAGCGCCACTTCCGCCTCTTTGCTTTCGCGGTAACGAGAGATATATCCCTCGATAAACGCTTGGTCTTTGCTCAATTCCTCCAAACTTTTTCCCGTTCTTTGCGCATGAGCTGCCATTTCCTGATAAAGCTCAGGCATTCTTTCTTTTATTTCTTCTAAAAGATTGTTAAAATCCATACTTTCCGCCATAATAACTCTCCGTCAAAAAAAGCTATAATTTTGGGGTTAATCATATAACAAAGTTTACATTTAGTCAATCTTGTTTTGTCATAATTTGTCAAAACATAATTGTGGAATTTCAAGGGTTTCAAGCCAATGCGGCATTTGCCTCCGCAACCAAACAACAAATTCGCGCATCCCCAAAGCTTCCCTTGCGCCGATGGCGAAAAGAGCAAACAACGGACAGCTTACCTGACGACTGCAAAAAATCGGTGATGAATCTGACCAAAGATTTGTACTTATACGAAAACAATTAAACTCGGAGGGCAACCGTTTGTTGCCTTCTCTTGCCGGAAAAGCCGCCTTTTGAGGATTCTACCAATGGTTGCGGTGACGACGATACCGACGACGCCCGTGGCGATAGCCGCTATCCCAGATGAGAGCCCCTGCCGCCGCACCGGCGCCGACTGCGAGAATCGGGCGTTCGTCACAACAAGGCTCCGGCTGTTTCCGGTGATAGAGTTCGCTTTCCGCATTTTGCGGATTGCCACCTGCTTTGCCCGATGACGAATATGTTATGACCGTTGGCACGCCAGCGGGCACGACCGCCACCTTTTCTGCAGCCGAAGGAAGCACCGCGACGGTTGCAGGCGCCGCCGTTTGCGCTTGCGCGGCCGATGCCGCCAACATACCGCAAAACACAAATATCGATATTTTTTTCATAACAGTTTCCAAACAGTTAAACGGATTTTTATTATAATCCCGTTGTCGCCAAAAGGCAATGGTTGTTCACAGCAGATTCCTTTGATCTCATGTTGTCACAAAGAAAAGCGCGCCATCGACAGAATCCGCTCTCCTTTAAAAAAACACTAAACATGCCTTTAACTCTTAAAACAAGAATAAAAAACCATGTTTAGTGTCTTAAAACTAAAAAGGAATATCACTCAACCAAGTTAATTCTTTAAGATATTGAGATTATGCGCTTCCGGACGGCCGGCGCGATCGGGCACCACATCAAAAGACAGTTCCTGACCTTCCGTAATCTTCTCCAGACCGGATTTTTGAATTGCCGTGATATGAACAAAAACATCCTTTTCATTTTCCGGGCTTTTAATAAACCCGTAACCTTTTTTGTTATTAAACCATTTAACTGTTCCACTTAGCATATTAGTTCCTTTTTTTTGACGATAATTTAAACCTATCTGACAACATTTTGTTTCAGATGATTTGCATATATGCACCAAAAAACACTTTTCAAGCCATGCGGAAAAATTATTTTAAACGAATGATTTTGTCAGCCAGCCGCCGCGCTTCTGCCACAATTTCCGTTTCGTTTGCAACACGGCGGTTTTCCATCACCGCTTGACCGTTACAAATGACATCGGCAATGCAGGAGCTGTCCGCGGAATAAACCAAATCAGACACCAAATGATATGACGGCACCATCAACGGGTTATCAAGATCAATCAGCAAGCAGTCTGCCAGCGCGCCTTCCCTAATTTCTCCGCCCTCAATACCAAAGGCGCGCGCGCCGTTTTCGGTCGCGGCGCGGAAGACATCGGCGGCCTTGCCTGCCGTGGCGGAATCGGCTTGCAGTTTAGCCACCATCGAGGCAAACTTAACACTTTCAATCATGCTGAGATTGTTGTTTGAGGAAGCGCCGTCCGTGCCGATTGTTATTTTTTCAGGCAAACGATGGTAAAGATTGTCAAAGGCAAACAGACCGGAATTGAGTTTGAGGTTTGAAACGGGATTGTGCGAAAGAAAACTGCCGCGGCGGGCAATAATTTCAACATCGCGCCGATTTAAATGCACGGCATGAGCCAGCATTGTCCGCGGTGTCAAAAGACCGAACGAATCCAGTCGTTCGGTCGGGGTCATGCCATATTTTTCCAAACAATCGGTATTTTCTCCGGCCGTTTCGCTCAAATGAATCTGCATCGTCAAATCGTTTTCTTGTGCCGTGCGGGAGGCAAACTTCAACAATTCGGAAGAAACGGTATAGACCGCATGGCATGAAAGCCCTTTGATAATCCGCTCCGGACAAGGGTTGTCCATCGACAAAAATCGTTCGGTTGCCGCCATTTTGCTTTTTGTCTGTTCAGGCGAAAACATATCCATTTCCACCAGAGATATCGCGGCCCGAATCCCCATTTCTTTGACCGCCCGCATGGTTTCTTCGCCATAAAAATACATATCGGCAAAAAAAACCGTGCCCGATTTAATCATTTCCAATATGGCCAAGCGGCTGGCCGTATAAATGTCTTCTGCCGTCAACCGAGCCTCAATCGGCCAAATATCTTCCCGCAACCATGCAAACAACGGCTTGTCGTCGCCGTAGCCGCGAAGGATCGACATTGCCGCGTGACAATGCGTATTGTAAAAAGCGGGAACGATGGCTTTGCGCGAACCGTCAATATATTTGTCCGCCGCCATTTTTATATCAGGCGCCATTTTTGCAAAACGATTACCGTCAATAAAAACGTCGATCCGTTGATTTTGATGTAAAATATTTTTAATTAAAATTGACATCCGCAAATCCTGAACTTATGTTAAAGAGACAGGATTAATTTAGAACAGAACGTTTAATTATGGAAGAACAAATTTTGGAACAACGCCTCATTGATATCGAAACCGCCATTGCCATTGAGGAAAAAACAATCGACGAACTCAACCAAGTGGTGATTGAACAGGGGCGACAAATTGACCGACTGATTAAACAGAACCTCTATTTGGCGGAACTGCTGAAAAACGAAACGGTTAAACCGCAAAATGAGGAAACACCGCCGCCGCACTACTGAATAAACATACCCGACGGCAGCAACCGGCATGGGGATAATCCGACAACAGGAGAATAATGTCTTATGAACATCGACGCCTTATATAACCTGACACACGGCATTTATGTACTTGGCGCCGATGACGACGGCCGGTCGGTCGGTTCTGTGGTCGATGCGGTTATGCAAGTTGCCAACAAGCCCGTGGTACTGGCTCTTTCCTGTCACAACGGCAGCCACACCAAAAGCTGCATCGAAAAAAGCGGTCGTTTCAGCCTGTCGGTACTCAGCCGCACGATCGATCCGTTTGTGATTGCCAATTTCGGCTTCCGGAGCAGTCTGGCGGTCGACAAATGGGCAGAAGTGCCGCATTTTAAGAAAAACGGACTGCCTTATTTGCAAAACAGCATGGCAATCATTACCTGTCGAGTGCTCGAAAAACAGGTTTTTGAGAGCAACACCCTTTTTACCGCCGAAGTGACAGACTGTCAAAACACGGGGGAAGGGGAACCGCTGACTTATTACGATTACCGTACTTCGTTTAAAAATGAAGTGCTCAAATTTTTACCCAACATTCTAAACAAAAAGGAGAAGAAAAATGGCTGATAACGAAAAACAATGGGTTTGCGTCGTCTGCGGATATGTTTACGACGGAGATACGCCGTTTGAAGAACTGCCCGATGATTGGGCTTGTCCGGTCTGCGGTGTTGACAAAAGCTTTTTTGAACTGCGTTAACAACACCTCCCTCCGTTTGATTCCGCCTTTTGCAAAAAAAAAGATTGATTTTTCAAGGGCGAATCGGCAGAGGCAGAAAATGGCATCGGCAAACGGTCGGTGTCATTTTTTTATTTAGCAGACACGCGCAACCGTCAGAGCGTCGACAGAGCGAACTCCGGCCTTCTTAAGTGCGGCGGCACATTCTTTTAAGGTTGATCCGGTCGTCAGAACATCATCAATCAGCACCACCCTTTTGCCGGCAAGCCGATCGGGATGCGCCACAGAAAAGGCTTTTTTAACATTTTTGATGCGTTCCACTCCTGAAAACTCTACCTGCGGACGGGTTTTTTTATGGCGAACAAGCGAAAGGCAGTCTGCCGGCAACCCTGTATAGCGACTGAGTTCACGGGCAAGAAGCGCCGATTGATTGTAGCGTCTTTTGAGCAGGCGCGTATAATGCAGCGGTACCGGCACAATCACATCAACTCCGGCATCAAAAATATCTTTGCCCGCCACTTTCAGAAAAGCCGCCAACAGCCGCGCATTTTCGGTTCTGTCCATAAATTTGAAAGCCAAAAGCAAATTTTTGGAAGCTTCGTCATAATAAAGAGCGGAGCGGCTCAGGCGAAAAGCGGAGCGTTTTTTGCTCAAGCAGGAAACACACTGCATTTTTCCCTGACCTTCTTTTTCGGTCAACGGATGCCCGCATTTTTTGCAATAGGGAGGAAAAATAAAATTGAGTTCATTGAGACATTTTTCACACAATTCGCCCTCAACCGTCAAAATCTGTCCGCATTTTCGGCAGCGACGGGGCAAAATGCCGTTCAGCAGCGCCAAGAAAAACTTTCTGATCATTGTCTAAAACTGCAATTTTTGCAGTTCTCCATGCACTTCGTTAATCTGTTCAACCACGATAATACCGGCATCTGCCAGTGCTTTCTTTTTGTCTTCTATGGTAATTTTGCCGCGGGTGATAATGTCGCCGGCATAGCCGACGGTGCCGCTGAAAGCCTGAGAATTGCCGGCAACAAAACCTATCACCGGTTTTTTTCTGACACAAGAGCGATACCACTCGGCACCGAGTTCTTCAAATGTGCCGCCCAGCTGTCCGATCATAACGATGGCCTTGGTTTTCTCATCGGCCATAAATTCTTGCAAAATATCAACAAAACTCATGCCGATCACCATGTCATCTCCGAGGCCGACGACTGTCGACTGACCGTAGCCCGCCTTTCCGGATTCCAGCACCGCTTCATATGTTAAGGTTGACGAGCGCGAAACAATACCGATCTGTCCGGGGGTATGAATATTTTCCGGAAAAATGCCGAGACGCGCCTCTCCCGGCGTCATCAGCCCCGGCGTGTTGGGACCGATCAGCCGAGTGCGGCTGTTTTTCAAAATGTTGCGCACCTCCAGCATATCTCGCACCGGCACATTATCGGAAATACATACCACCAATTCCAGCCCTGCTTCTGCCGCTTCGGCAACGGCCGATTTGACCATGCGGGCGGGGACAAACATCAAAGAGGCGACGGCTTGGGTTTCTGCCACGGCCTCTTTCACCGTATCAAAAACCGGCAAGCCGAGATGAACGGTACCGCCTTTGCCGGGGGTAACGCCGGCCACAATATCGGTGCCGTAGTCCAATGAACGTTTGGTATGAAAAGAAGCCTGAGTTCCCGTCATTCCCTGAACCAACACTTTGGTATTACGTCCGGCCAATATCGACATCGTTCCCCTCCTGTACCAGCCGCAAAATTTCTTCTGCCGCATTTTCCATGTTGCGTACCGACGTAAGCGGCAGCCCTGCCCGCTTGAGTACGTCTTCCGCCTCATCACGGTTTGTGCCTTCAAAGCGCACCACCAGCGGAATGTTCATGCCCACCTCCGCCGCGGCATCGATAATGCCGTCGGCAATCAGGTCACAACGAACAAAACCGCCCAAAATATTGATGACAATGCCTTCCACCCGCGGGTTGGTGGCAATAATTTTGATACCGGCGGCAATTTTGTCGCGGTCGACGCCGCCTTTGACATTGAGCCAGCAGGCAACCTCGCCGCCGGACTTTTTTAACAGCTCCGACATGGCCATGGCCAACCCCTCGCCGTTTACAATGCAGCCGATACTGCCATCAAATTCGTGATAGGTAAAGTTGTATTTATCGGCTTTCAGTTCACGCGCACCGGTTTCGTAGTCGTCTTTTAAACGGCTGTTTTCCGGATGGCGAAAAAGCGCCTTGTCATCAAGGGTAATTTTGGCATCGAGCGCAACAATATCACCGCTTTTCATAACCCCTGCGGGGTTAACCTCAATCATCAGAGCATCGTTGGCAATAAAAGTTTTGAAAAGACCGCGCAAAAAAAGATAAAAACTGTCGTAGCTGCGGGGCTGGAGTTTCAAAAATTCAACCGCGCGACCGGTCTGAGCATGGGTAGGTCCGCTCACCAAATCAATCGGCAGCCGAAGAATGCGCCCCGGATCAGATTCGGCTATCACCTCAATGTCATCGTCTTTGGTATTGGCCAAAAGCAAAGTCACCGAGGCCTGCGTGCGATCAACCGCCATTCCCGCATAAAAAGTGAAACCGACTCGCGTATAGGCTTCGACATAAAGACGGCTGACCAGCTTACCTTGTGATCCCGTCTGTTTGGTTATCAGTGTTGAACCGAGCATGGAATCGGCTTCCGTCCACAAATCGCGCAAGCGTTCCACCTGCCGAATGCCGCCGCGCAAACCCGCCTTTTCTTCCAAAAAACGGCCGGCGGCACGTGCGCCCGACTGAATTTGCGCCTTGAGCATCCACGGTCCTTTGGCCGTCACTTCTTTGGCCGCCCGACGCGCCTCGTCTGCGGTATAGGCAATCCGCCCTTTGGGAATTTTGATACCGTTGTGACTTAGCAGCCGCTTGGCCTGATATTCGTGAATATTCATCGGGAGCCCTTTACTGACAAGCTTATCCTTTTAACGCATAAAACCTGATTTTTTCCACCATTGCCCCCAATCCGTTGCGGCGACTTGGCGACAAATGGTCTGCCAACCCCATACGGGAAAAAACGGCCGACACATCAAGTGTCAAAATATCTTCTCTGGTTTTGTCGCCGAAAACGACCAGCACCACCGCAATCAAACCGCGCACGATAGCCGCATCGCTGTCGCCGACAAACTGCAGCCGGCCGTTTCCTTCCGCACTCGCAAACGACGGCTTGAGCCACACCTGCGACTGGCAACCGCTGACTTTCCACTCGTCGGTGCGGTATTCGTCGGGAAAAGGCGGCAATTTTTCTCCGAGATCGATCAGGTAGCGGTATTTGTCTTCCCAATCGTCCAGCAATTCGAAATTCTCGCTTAACTCATCAATATCCATTATCGTCCTCTTTTATTTTTTGTTTTGTAACATCAAATCCGGTAAAGGTCTATCTTTTTTATTTAGCATTTGACTTGCGGGGATAATCATATATAATTTTTTGCAGTTTTTAACCCCTTAATTTTGAAAGTTTTCAATGAAAGTCTCAATCCGCAATCTGGAGAAACGCCTGAGTATGATCCTGCCGCTGGCAGAAGCCTATCGGCGTTCTTATAACAAACTTTCCGCCGACTATAAGTCGGAGCAGGAAATGGCGCTTTACACCAAAAGCTACTTTGTCAAAAAACTGTGGAAAATGGCGGAAGACGATCAGTCGACGGTGGCTGTGCTGCACTTAAACGACGTGCCGCGCGGGTTTATCCGCTATTCGGCCGTTCCGCAATATTACACTCAACCGGAAAACGGCATATCTCAAGAAGTGGAAAAAGGTTATCTCGATGGTTTTGAATATGCTTGGTGCCGCAAAATCGATTTTGAGCGAGAGGTGTCGCTCAACGACAAAACGCTGATTGTCAACCAAATTTATCTCGACCCGCAGATCCAGCACCACGGGCTCGGCACTCTTCTTTTTCAGCAAACGGTACCGGAGCTGAAAAAACAAGGGATCGAAAGCCTGATTATTGAATATAACGACCACAACGTCAATGCCAAAAACTTTTATCAAAAACTCGGCTTTGCGCCGTTTGCCAAAACAAAAGATTTTGACCACATTATTGAAGATAACGGGCGGACAGTGTTTTGCATCAGCGATGTGAGCATTGCGCACACCACAATTGACAATACGCTCGAACACCTACGTCGCCGCCAACAAATGAAACAAACTTTTGTGGCCGTCATCGACCAGAGGAAACATGGAAGATCTTGTTGAAAATATTTTAAAACTGGTCAAAATCCCCAGCATTTCCGGAAACAAAAAAGAAATTGAGCGGATTGTCAAACTGGTGAAAGACCAGTTGACGGAAAAAGGCGCGACGGTGCGAGAGTTTCGCTTTGACGGTGCCGACCCCGTCTTGCTCCTGAGCAATGGCAACGGAGATGATTTTGATATTCTGACCGTCGGCCATTTAGACGTTGTGCCGGCTCAGGACAATCTGTTTTTGCCGCGAATCGAAAACGGCAAGATTTTTGCCCGCGGCGCACTCGACATGAAAGCGCCGGTGGCTGCCAACCTTGCCGCCCTGACCTATGCCGTCGATAAAAACATTCGTTTCGGCGTGTTGTTGACCACGGACGAAGAAACAACCAGCAACGGTATCAAAATGCTGATGAAACACAACAAAATCACCTCCCGAATCGTGTTAGATACCGATGCCGGAAATTTGTTGACTCTTTGCGACAAAGCCAAACATCCGGTAAGCGTTCGCATTGTTGCCGTTGGAGAAAATGCCCACAGCTCACGCCCGTGGGAAGGGATTAATGCGGTTAAACATCTAACCGATTGCCTCAACGAATTGTCGGCCGATTTCGGCGACTATGAAAAAGGCGGGCAACAACCGGAAAATATCTGGCAGGACACAATGGTGATTACCGCTTTTAATTCGCCCACCACCTACAATGTGGTGCCAGACAGAGCCGAAGCGCGGGTTAACTTTCGTTTAACGGAAAAAATCTCGCTGCCGGAACTGGAAGCCAAACTGCTTAAAGCCTGCGAACGGCACGGCTGCACTTATGAGATTCTTCTGCAAAGCTGCGGCGTCTATATGAATGCGACCATGCCGGAAATTGTCGCCTACAGAAAAATTGCCGAAGAAATCATCGGCCAGCAGCTACAAATTTCACAGATGTGCGGCGGTACCGACGCCCGCCTGTTTGCAGATCGCTCAATTATCATCATGCACAGCGTTAACGGTGAAAATGCTCACGGTGATGGCGAATATGTCGAAATCGAATCGGTCAAAAAATTGCTCGAAATCGAAAAAAAGTTCATCGATACTTTCATTGCCGGCAAAATATAAAAAGCCCTGCCCGATACGGAAATTTTTGACGACGACCGGCGGGGGGGGTAATATAGAGCCGGCAATGATGCTGCCCAAAATCGGTTCACACAAAAAAAACCAATCGCATCAGCGATCGGCTTTTTTTCGTATGACGGCTCCTTAAATGAGACCGCGTGCTATCAGAACCTGTGATATCAGGTAAGCAAAATAGCCAATGACAAACAGAGTGCCATAGATTCTGCCGACATAGGAACGTCGCCAAACCGGCGTAAACAAAAGTAATGTGGCCGCCAGCATCACCCATATATCATAACGGACGAGTTGACTTGATACTTCGACGTCGGTCACAACCACGGATGTTCCCAAAATAAACACAATGTTCCAAATGTTTGAACCGAGCACATTGCCAATGGCAAGATCGCTCTGTTTCTGCCATGCTGCCATGCAGGAGGTGGCTAATTCGGGCAGAGAGGTACCAACGGCAATGATCGTCAAACCGATCATTTCTTCCGAAACTCCCAGCGCCGTGGCAATGTTGACCGCGCCGTCAACCAGCAGATCCGCACCATAAACAACGGCAGCCAGTCCCAAAACGACAAACGACACGACAAACAGCCAGTTCTTATGCTCCCATCCGCTCACATAATCTCCGCTCATTTTCTTGCGAGAGCTCAGATAACTGAGAATGATAAACGCCGCCAACATCAGCAACATCACGATTCCCATCCAGAAAACGAAAACGCCGCTTAGGGCAAAGAGCACAAACATCAGCGTCACCAACAGCAAAAAGCCATAATCGCGGAAAAAATTTCGGCGGTTGACGTAGATCGGAAAAATCAGCACCGAGCTGCCTAAAATCAGCAAGATATTAGCAATATTGGAACCAACCACATTGCCCAGCACCAAACCTTCCGCTCCTTGCAATGCCGAAGTGAGGCTAATGACAAATTCCGGAGCGGATGTGCCAAAGGCAACAACCGTCAGACCGACAATCAAAGGCGGAATGTTCAATTTGTTGGCCATGGCCACCGAACTTTTGACAATTAAATTCGCACCGACAATCAACAGTGCAAACCCCGCCAGAATCAATAGAAATGATGTCATCATAATGTTGTTTTTTTAGATTTGACTTAAAAATAATAATCTCAAAAATTTTTTAAACAGCATCACTTTAACAAATTTAGACAAAACTGGCAACCTTTTCCGATTGCTCGGCACAAAATATTTTCTTTGCGTTTGAGCACTCAGGCTTTTTAGTCTGTCCGACGGCTGTCGAACATATCTGAGACAGAAAAAAACTTTTTACGGCACCAAGCGTACTCAGCAAGCCGAAGGCAACTTTTTTGCGGCAGACGATGTCGGGGAAGAAAACGCCGTGCGGGCGGCTAAAACATTTCGAGAATCGCCTTGGCATCGTCGCTCATTTTATCCGGAGTCCATGCCGGTTCCCACACCACTTTAACCGTTACCTGTCCAACACCGCACAAAACCGCCACCGCATCCGCTGCTTGCTGCGGCAAAATACCGGCTACCGGACAAGTCGGCGCGGTCAGCGTCATGTCAATTTCCACATTACCGTTGTTTAATTGTCGGATATCGTAGATAAAGCCCATATCGTAAATATTAATCGGAATTTCCGGATCGCTGACGGTTTTGAGCGCATTGACAATGTCATCACGAGCAGCCAGCAATGTCCCTTCCGGCAGAGCTTCTCCGGCAGTGGCCACATATTCTTCCACCGGCGCTTGGGCTGCCAATGCCCGCAACAATTCCGCTTCTTTGTCTTCATCCAGCATATCTTCGCTCATCTTACCGTTATCCTTCTTTTATCAAATTCTTAAAAAAAACTTTTTACCTTGTGCAGGGCTGCCACAAAACGATCAATATCCTCGTTTGTGGTATAGAGCCCGAACGATGCTCGCGCCAAAGACGAAAAACCCATGCGGTTGACGATTGGTTCCGCGCAATGATGACCGGTGCGGATTGCAATACCTTCCTTATCCAGCACAAAAGCCACGTCCTGCGGATGAATGTCGCCCAAGGCAAAGGATATCACTCCCCCTTTGTCCGGCGCGACACCGACAATCCTAAATTCGGGAATTTCTGCCAGACGGGCAAGCGCATAATCCATAACGGCTTTTTCGTGAGCCGCAATGTTTTTCATTCCCAATCGATCCATATATTCCAACGCCGCTCCCAAGCCAACGGCTTCGGCAATAGCCGGCGTGCCGGCCTCAAAACGTGCCGGCGGCTCGGCAAACTCGGTATGTTGCAGAGTAACTTTTTTAACCATATCGCCGCCTGTCTGGTAGGGCTGCATGGCAGCCAGCAATTCGTAGCGACCGTACAACACCCCGATCCCCGTCGGACCATAAGTTTTATGTCCGGAAAAAGCCAAAAAATCGCACCCTATGTCTTGCACGTCAACCTGTCGGTGAACCATCGACTGACAAGCGTCGACCAAACACAAGGCACCGTTTTGGTGGGCTGCTTCCGCCATTTCCTTCACCGGAAAAACCGTACCCAGAACATTGGAAATGCCTGCCACCGCAACCAGTTTTGTCTGCGCGGTCAAAGCTCGGTGAAAGTTCTCGGAATTGTAACTGCCGTCATCATTTAAGGCAAAAAAATTCAGTCGGCAGCCGGTTTTATCTCGCACCATCTGCCATGGCACAAGGTTGGCATGATGTTCGGCTTCGGAAAGCAAGATATCGTCTTTCGGTTGCAAATTGTGCATACCCCAGCTGGCTGCCACCAGATTGATACTCTCCGTTGCCGAACGGGTAAACACAATTTCTCGATTTTGGGCATTGATAAAGCGGGCGACGGTGTCACGGGCTTTTTCATAGGCCATTGTCGCCTGCTCGGAAAGAGAATATGCCCCCCGATGGACATTGGCATATTGCGTGCGGTAAAAGGTCATCATTTTTTCAATGACCGCTTCCGGCTTTAAAGCCGAGGCTGCCGTATCGAGGTAGGTATTGGGACGACCGTTGACGGTCAGCTCCAATTCCGGAAAATCTTTTCTTATTTTATACACATCATACATTATCTTTTACCCAATCGCAAATCGTTTGCTGCAAATCCTCGGCATTTGCCCGCTTTTCATACAAATGCCCGCATTCTTTTAAAATAGTCAGCTGTTTGCGGCATTGCAAACATTCCAACAGCTTTTTGTTATTATAAACCGTTGATGACGGATCCTGATCACCGGTAACAAGCAATGTCGGACAGCAAATGCTGCCGGCCTCCCGCACCAGATTGTAGCGCAGCATATCCCGCACCACATCAAAGGACAGCCAACCGTTTATTTCCGGATGGTTTTTGTTTTCCCGATACTGAAATTCCTCTTGCTGCCAGCGGCGGTATGCGTCACGTTCATTCAACAGTCGGGAGCGGATAAAATATTTGCCGCCGACCATCGCCGCCACCGGCACCAGCAACCCGACTTTTGCAGGATTTGTTTCGGCAAAGCGCAGCACGCTGCCGCCACCGAGAGAATGACCGCTCAGGGCAAACGGCTCATGATAAAAATCTTCGCCTTTTGCCCATTCGACAACGGTTTCAAGATCTTCGACAAAAGAGCTTAAGGTTGCATATTCCAAACGGCCGTCGCTCTCGCCGAAAGAATGGCGAGAATCGAAAGTGACGACGACAAAACCGTTATCAAGAAAGGCTGCCGCCGGACGGCGAACCATCACCTGCCCTTTATGCCCGCTTAATCCATGCTGAATAAAAACCAGCCGACCACAAACGGCATTTTGCGGGCGTTCAACGGCTACGGAAAGTTTTTCGCCGCGGGAATTGCGAATCGTTAGTTTCATTTTTCCTCTCAAAACTGACCGCGCAGCCAGTCACGGATTTCTAAATGATCAACCCGATCAATCACATCGCTGAGGTAGGCATCGATCAACATCCGCCGCGCCTCATCTTCGCCAATGCCGCGTGATCGAAGATAAAATAATTGTTCCCGATCCAACTCGCCGCTTGCCGCACCGTGAGAGCACTTAACGTCATCGGCATAAATTTCCAATTCGGGTTTGGCATCTACTTCTGCCGTATCGCTTAAAAGGAGTGCCTTATGCAGCTGCCGTCCTTCGGTTTTTTGGGCATCTCTAGCAATCTGAATTTTGCCCTGAAAGACGCCTTTGGCTTTGTCGTCAACCACTCCTTTGATTAATTGTGAAGAATAGGTCTTTTCCGCCAAGTGTTCAATATCGGTGGTGGTGTCTGCCGTCATTTGTCCGTTGGCCAGATAAGCGGCATTGGCTTCCGCTTTGGCATTTTCTTCCAATAGGCGAATCAACGTTTCGTTGCGGCAGAGAGCTGCGCCTTTTTGCAAACAAAAACCTTTGTATGCGCCGTTTTTCTTAATGCGCACACAACTTAATGCCATATGCACCGCCTGTTTTGCCTCGTCTTGAAGTTTGTAATGATTAAGCACCGCGCCGGCACCGAGATAAATTTCATTAACGCTGTTGTTAAAATAGCGCAAGTTTGTTTCTTCACCGCCAAAGTAATATTCCAACAGTTCGGCTTGAGCGCCTTCTTCCATCACAATCAGATTGCGCACATTGGCCAAGCAACCGTCGCCGACGGCGTGAAAAAGCAGCGCCAACGGGCGGGAAAGGCAAACCCCGCGTTCAATGCGAATAAACAACCCTTCTTCCAGATAAGCCGTGTTGAGTGCGGCAAAAGGATACTGACTCAAATTGATATATTTGCCAAGCAGATGATCGTCTTCTCCGCGGGCAAACGCTTCCATCAAAGTCATCACCTGCACCCCCTGCGGAAGAGCCGGATATATCGGCACAAACTGCCCGTTGTGAAAATGCAAACAATAAGCCTCAAACGGCAAGTCCGGACACAGAGCTTGACAATGCCCGCAACAGCAGTGGCCGGCTTTGTCTTTTTCCGGTTGTTGACGGCAGTCGTCATCATCGTGATGGCAGTCGCAGCTTTCGGGTTCGCCCGCCAACTCGCTCAAAAACTTAGAAGCCGGCGGCACAAAATCGCCTTTTTGCAGCAGATCCAGTCGGGTATATTTCCAAGCTTCGACTTTTGTCGTCGGCAGCAAAAAAGCCCTACGCCCCTTTTCCCGCAGCGCTTCCAGCCGCGGAATATCCGCACCGAACAATTCAATATCCCGTATCAATTCCGCCATTTTACTTTTCTTTCACAAATTCGGCATAGCCTTTTTCTTCCAGTTCCAGCGCCAGATTCTTATCGCCGGACTTAACAATCCGCCCATCGGCAAACACATGGACGACATCGGGCACAATATAATTAAGCAGGCGCTGATAATGAGTGATAACCAACAGCGAACGGCGACCGTCCC
The DNA here is from genome assembly GCA_020025875.1 of Alphaproteobacteria bacterium. Lineage (GTDB taxonomy): Bacteria > Pseudomonadota > Alphaproteobacteria > RF32 > CAG-239 > JAFUYI01. The sequence goes on from JAHHRI010000008.1 coordinate 34,540, forward strand.
GAAGCCGATTAACTCCCTCTGCCACCACTTTTAAAGCATCGATATCAAGTCCGGAATCGGCCTCGTCCAAAATGGCTAATTGCGGTTTTAAAACAGCCATCTGCAAAGTTTCCAGCCGTTTTTTCTCTCCGCCGGAAAAACCGACATTGACCGGACGCTTCAACATTTCGGCATCAATTCCCAGTTTGCGCCCTTCTTCTCGCACCATTTTGACAAATTCCATGGTGTCCAGCTCCGGCAACTGATGATACTTTCTAACGGCATTGACGGCCTGCTTTAAAAAACCCATAACCGGCACTCCCGGAATTTCGACAGGATACTGCATAATCAGGAAAACGCCTTCGCGGGCACGGTCTTCCGGCGAGAGTGACAACAAGTCGCGACCGCGGAATTTAACCGTGCCGGAAACAACCTCATACCCCGGCTTGCCGCTCAGCAAATAGGACAAAGTCGATTTGCCGGCACCGTTGGGTCCCATAATGGCGTGAACTTCTCCTTCATTAATCGTCAAATTAAAGCCCTTGATGATTTCTTTGCCTGCCACACGGGCGTGCAGATCCTCTATTTCCAGTAAAGCTGTGTTCATTTTTGCTTCCTTGTTTTTTCTTCCCATTCGTCCAGACGCCGTTCAATCTTTGCCAATTTGCCGATTTTGTAATCTGCCACCTGTTGTTCGATCTGATAGCAGCATTTCAGCTGAGCCAGCATAATTTCGACATCTGCCGTTTCTTCAATCAACTCGTTTAGGTTGTCTTTGTTACGGTTGACATTTTTCAAAATTTCCTTAATCAGTTCCGACATTTCTTCAATGACCTGAAGCATCTGCGGCTGCTTGCCCCAAACCCGCAACGCCCGTTCGTATAAATCTTTTTCTATCATCTTTGCTCCTTCATCTTTGTTCCTTAGCAAAAAACTTCTTCATCATACGCCCCCGCTATCGCACACTTAAAAAACAACAGGTCCTCTTCCGACATGGGGGTAAAATGGTTGCCGTCAACGCCGACGTCTATGCCGAAAGGCTTACATTTTTGCCGACCGTGAATATGGCCGAAAGCGTTAAACATATCTCGATCGCAAGCCGAAGGCTTGTGTGAAAGATGCAGCGTTGCCGCGTCTGAAGTTTGAATGACCCGACTGAAATCGACAGAGGCAAAAGTCCGCTCCAGTTCTTTTCGGTAGGCCGGATTGCGTTTTATTTCATCAACTTCATAATTGCCCAAAACCAAACGAATTTGACCATTAAGGTGTGCGGCAAACGTCAAATCGCCAAAATCGCCCAAATGCCAAACCGTATCTTGCGGTTCCACCAACCGGTTCCAGTTGGCCACCATCGCCCAATTCATTTCTTCGACCGAAGCAAACGGACGTCGCGACAATGTCAATGCTCTCGCCGAACCGAAATGAGTGTCTGCCGTAAAAAACACCCGTCCGCTCATTGTCAGCCGCCGACGCACTTCCGCCAAAGTTTGCTCATAGGTATCAAAAACCGAACACGCCGTTTTCTCGCAACGTTTGCAAATATAGCTTTTGCCGGCAAATCCGTCCTCAATGCCGATAACCACGGTTTTTCTAAGGCGGCGGTTAAAGTCGGTACGCCCCAGCCATTCGCCAAGCTCAAAACGGGTGGTCTGCGCATAGCTGCGTCCGCTGACTTCCTTTGCTGCCACCGGCAGCCAAAACATGATCACATCGGCACGGGCCAAATAATAACTTTCCCAGTTGACCTGAGTGTCATAGTCAAAATCGTCTCTTTTTTCTTGACGCGGATCCGCAACGTAAACATCCAGATCGGCCAAGTCTGCCGCCGCACGTATTTGCCATTTTTCCGCCCCCATGATCGGGCCGGCAAGAAAAACCAATTTTTTATCTTTTAAATCTGCCGGAGGCATATCCGATTTTAACAAAATCATTAGCCGACACTCCCTTCCAGACTGATATTAATTAATTTAGACGCTTCGATTGCAAACTCCATGGGCAGCTGGCGCATCACCTCTTTGCAAAAACCGTTAACAATCAGCCCCACGGCATCTTCTTCGGAAATGCCCCGACTTTTGCAATAAAAAAGCTGTTCGTCACTAATTTTTGAGGTTGTCGCTTCATGTTCGAGGATAGCGGTACGACTGCGGTTTTCAACATAAGGAATGGTATGAGAACCACATGTCGAGCCAATCAACAAACTGTCACATTGCGAATAATTGCGGGCGTTGGCAGCCGTGGCGGCCACTTTGACCAACCCGCGATAAGTTTGGTCGGAAAAACCGGCAGAAATGCCTTTGGAAATAATTTTGGAAGTTGTGTTTTTACCGATGTGAATCATTTTGGTGCCGGTATCGGCTTGTTGATGGTTATTCGTCAGCGCCACCGAATAAAACTCGCCCACGGAATTGTCCCCTTGCAACAGACAAGACGGATATTTCCAAGTAACCGCCGAACCAGTTTCCACCTGTGTCCAAGAAACTTTAGAATTTATGCCACGGCAAGCCGCACGCTTGGTTACAAAATTGTAAACACCGCCTTTGCCGTCTTTATCTCCCGGATACCAGTTCTGCACTGTCGAATATTTAACTTCCGCATTGTCCAGCACCACAATTTCGACAATCGCCGCATGCAGCTGGTTTTCGTCCCTCTGGGGAGCGGTACAGCCTTCCAAATAGGAAACATAGCTGCCTTCGTCGGCAACAATCAGCGTCCGTTCAAACTGGCCGGTATTTTTGGCATTAATCCGAAAATAGGTGGAAAGCTCCATCGGGCAGCGGACGCCTTTGGGAATATAGACGAACGATCCGTCGGTAAACACCGCCGAGTTGAGGCAGGCAAAAAAGTTGTCGGTATGAGGCACAACCGAACCAAGATATTTTTTCACCAATTCCGGATAGTCTTTGATGGCTTCGGAAATGGAGCAAAAGATCACCCCTTTTTCCGCCAATTTGGCTCGGTAAGTGGTGGCCACCGACACGCTGTCAAACACCGCATCAACCGCCACCACCCCTGCCAGCGCTTCCTGCTCTTTCAGAGGAATGCCGAGCTTATCATAGGTTTCAAGCAACTGTTTGTCCACTTCATCCAGACTTTTCGGAGCCGCTTTGCGTTTGGGGGCGGAATAGTAATATAAATCCTGATAATTGATTTTGTCATAAGTCAGTTTTGCCCAAGAGGGCTCCGTCATCGTCTGCCAAAAAGCAAACGCCTTAAGACGCTTTTCCAGCAGCCAATCCGGCTCGCCTTTTTTGGCGGAAATTAAACGAATAATGTCGGGGTTCAACCCTTTCGGAGCGGTTTCCGCCTCAATTTCGGTCACAAAGCCGTATTTATATTTGTCGCCGCTTGTGTCCACAATCTCCGGCTGTTTGCTGTTTGCCATTTTCCCTGTTTCCCCTATCGGCGCCGCAACCTGCGCCAACTTCTTTTTTCCTCAATTAAACTGTCGCCAATGTACTTTTTTTTGCCTCAAATTGCAAGTTCTTATTTGAGAGTAAAGGAAAAATTAAACATCTTTCCGCTACAATAATCGCAGTTTTTAAAATATACTTTGAAAGAGGTGAAACGAAATTGCGGAAGGCTCTGACAGGAATAGTGCTTTTGTGGCTGACCGGATGCGCCTCCCTGTTCGGCACGCCGGAAACGGTGAGCATTGAAAAAGGCGACACCCTCTACAGCATTTCCAAACGCTACGACCTGCCGCTGCGTGACTTGATTGACGCCAACGGTCTCACGCCGCCCTACACTCTCAAAGTGGGGCAGGTTTTAAGGTTGCCGATAAGCACCTACCACATCGTTTCCCGCGGGGACACGCTTTACAGCATATCGCGCCGATACAACGTCAATATGGCAGACTTAAAACAGATCAACAATCTTGCCTACCCGTATACGTTGGCCGTGGGACAAAAAGTGATGCTTGCGGGCCGCGTGCAGCGCGCTTCTTTCGCCTCGCAAAAAAGCACCTACAAAAACAGCCGCACGGCACGTTCCGGCTCGCGCAAAACAACCGTTCGTCCGGCACCTCGCTCTTATGCGGTTGCCAAACACCGCAAAAGCAAATTTTCGTGGCCGACACAAGGAACCGTCGTGTCCAAATTCGGCGCCATCGGCAAAGGACGCGCCAACGACGGCATTAACATCAAAGCGGCTCGCGGCTCTGCCGTTAAAGCGGCAGACGCCGGCACCATCGCTTATGCCGGCAACGAACTGAGAGGGTTCGGCAACTTGATTTTGGTGCGTCATTATGACGGCTGGATTACCGCCTATGCCCACAATGACCGCCTGCTGGTCAAAAAGGGGCAGAAAGTGCGGCGGGGAGAAAAAATCGCCACCGTCGGCGCTACCGGCGGCGTCAACTCACCGCAGTTGCATTTTGAAATCCGCGCCGGCAAAAAAGCCGTTAATCCGATCGCCTATCTGCCGTAATAAAAAGAAAAATTTGTTGACGATTTGACTTTTTAATATTGTTATCCTTAGATAATAGTGTATATTTGTGTCCAGTCAATTTAACGCAAGGAGAAAAAAATGTTCATAAATGATGCTTTGGCTCAGACTGCCGCTGTCGCGGCCCCACAGGCATCGGTCGCCAGCACGCTGATTCAGTTGGCGCTGATTTTTATTGTCTTCTACTTCATACTTATTCGTCCTCAACAGAAAAAGATCGCACAGCACCAAGCCATGCTGGAAGCCATCAAAAAAGGAGACAAAATCATTACCGGCGGTGGCATTTACGGCACCGTAACCAAAGCTGACGAGATGAAATTGGAGGTTGAAATTGCCTCTGGTCTGACCGTTACCGTCAATCGCGCCACCATACGCGACGTTATCACCGACGAAGAGGAAAACACCCCGAAGGCAAAGAAACAACCCAAAGCGGTGGAAAAAAAATAAGAGGAATACTTAATGTACAAACTATCCCAAACCAGAATTTATATTATTCTTGCTATCTGCTTAGCCGGAATATTCTTTGCCGTACCGAACATGATCGGCAACAAAAACAAACTGCCCAAATGGTGGCAGCCGGTCAACCTCGGCCTTGACTTGCAGGGCGGCTCAAACCTGCTGTTGGAAGTTAAAGTCGACGACGTCATCAAAGAAAGAATGGGGCAAATCGAAGACGAGGCTCGTCAGGTTTTGCGTGATAACAAAATTCGCTATCAAAACCTAAAAACCGGCGCAGACAACGTCAAAGTTAAAATCGACAACCTAAACGCCAGAAGCAAAGCCATTTCCGCCTTCCGCAAAATGAACGGTGACTTGAACGTGCAGGAAACCGGTGACGGCATAATCGAAATTCGCTACCGTGAGCAAGCTCTGAACGAATTGAAGCTGAAAGCCGTTGATCAGTCGATTGAAATCGTCCGACGTCGTATTGACGAAACCGGCACCAACGAACCCTCCATTCAAAGCCAAGGCGTAGATCGCATCGCGGTACAGCTTCCCGGCGAACAGAATCCGGAAAGAGTCAAAGCGCTGCTCGGCAAAACGGCAAAGCTGTCCTTCCATTTGGTAGACAGTCGCAGCAGCGCCGCCGATGCGCGCCGCGGCAAGCTTAGCAACTCATCCAGACTGATCAACAGCAATGAGGGGGGAATGATGGTTATCAGCCGCAAACCGGTGGTTACCGGAGAGCATTTGGTTGATGCCCGCGCCGCTTTTGACGGAGGCACCCCTGTTGTCAGCTTCAAGTTTGACAGTTTCGGCGGCAAAAAATTTGGCGAAGCCACGCAAAACCATGTCGGCGAAAGACTGGCCATTGTTTTAGACAACGAAGTCATTTCGGCACCAAACATTCAAACCGCCATTCTCGGCGGATCGGGTCAGATCAGTGGTAACTTTACGCTGGAATCGGCACAAGAATTGGCGTTGCTGTTACGCTCCGGCGCTCTGCCCGCACCGCTTGAAGTGCTGGAAGAAAGAACTGTCGGCGCCGGTTTAGGATCAGACTCAATCAACGCCGGTGTTACCGCTTCGGTCATTGGTCTGATTGCGGTGGTTCTCTTTATGATCGCCGCTTATGGCCTGTTTGGTATCTTTACCACCGTCACCGTGTTTCTCAACCTGTTCCTGATGCTGGGCATTTTGAGCATTATCGGCGCCACGTTGACGTTGCCCGGCATTGCCGGCATCATCCTCACCATCGGCATGGCCGTTGACGCCAATGTGCTGATTTTTGAGAGAATGCGCGAAGAAGTCAAAAACAAACGTTCCCCGCGGGACGCCGCAGAAGCCGGCTTTACCGAAGCATGGGCAACAATTGTTGACTCTAACCTGACAACGCTTGTCGCCGCCTTTGTTCTGCTTTATTTCGGCACGGGACCGGTCAGAGGCTTTGCCGTGACTTTGGCTATCGGTATTGCAACCTCCATGTTCACTTCGGTAACCGTCACCCGCCTGATCATCACCGGATGGCTGCAAAAATACAAACCGACAAAATTGCCGATTTAACTTAAAACCAATTAAGGATAATAAAAAATGAGAATTTTTAGCTGGGTAACCAAAGATACAAATATCGACTTCCTAAAGTTTCGCAAAGCCGGATACCTGTCGTCGATTGCGCTGGTGGTTTTATCTGTCGCCTGTATCGCCTTTAAGGGATTTAACTACGGCATTGACTTTTCAGGCGGAATTTTGATTGAACTGAAAAGCTCGGAAAAAATCAACATGGAAGAAGTGCGCAAACAACTTTCCGGCATTGAACTTGACGATGTCAATCTGCAATCCATCGGCGAGAACGGCGACGAGATGATGATCCGCGCACAGACCAAGTCGCAGGACGAAAAAGAACAGATGAAAGCCGTAAACGCCATTAAAAAGATTCTCGGCGACAAGTACGAATATCGTCGGGTTGAGTTGGTCGGCCCGCAAGTCGGCAGCGAGCTGAAAAAGGCAGGCGTTATTGCTTCCCTGATTGCGGTACTGGCCATCACTCTTTACATCTGGTTCCGTTTTGAATGGCAATTTGCCTTAGGTGCCATGGTCGGGTTGGTTCACGACTTGGTGGTCACCATCGGTTTTTTGTCGCTGTTTAACTTTGACATCAGCCTGACAACGGTGGCCGCTGTTTTGACCTTGGCGGGCTATTCCGTAAACGACAAAGTGGTCAACTATGATCGCATACGCGAAAATCTGCGCAAATACAAAAAAATGTCGCAATACGATCTCTTGAACAAGAGTATTAACGATATTTTTTCGCGCACCATTTTGACCGGTCTGACAACTCTGCTGGCTTCAATCGCCCTGTTTATCTTTGGCGGTGACACGTTGCGTAGTTTTTCGTTCACGATTGTTCTCGGCGTCATTATCGGCACCTACTCGTCGATTTATGTTTCCGGCACTTTTCTGAACTTGTTTGACCTGCGCACCAACCAAAACGCCGACAAAACGATCAACCCGTTCGGCAATGTCGAATAGATCGGACATATCGGACCAAAGCCCGCCCCACGGCGGGCTTTTTTATGCTTAAAATCTCGATACGGACAGCTAAACCGCAGAACCGAACAAAACAATCAAAAGTAAAAATGATTGCATTGCCTGTCAGATTATGCTATAAAGATTGTCAAATTGTAACTTTGGATGTTGGTGTTATGATTATAGACAGCAGTAATGCTCAGCAAAGAAACATTTTGACTAACAAATGTTTTTATCAGACCATAGCTCAAATTATGCATGATTTTGAGCGAAAAGGTTATGCCAATTCCGCTGACGAGACATTAAACGTCATTAACGCTTATCATAATCTGATCAAAAAAAAGATTAAAAACAACTTCAATGCCGATTACAACGCGGCATTTAAAAAAATTGACGAAGCGATCAAAATGTTGGCTAACAAAGTATATTACGAATATGACCGTCGCAGCTATGATGAAGCTTACCGCTCTTTTGAAGAATTTGACTATGTCAACGCAATTATCGGGCGGCAAAGGATTAAAAAATCAATTTAACCGGCCAAAAAACATCTCCGTCCGCACAGTGACGGAGTTTTTTTTAGCGTTTCGCCTGATGATAGACGGCAGATATTGTTTGCATATGGGCTATTTTTGGATTAATAGTTAAAACATAAACGATGTTAACTATTAACGGACAAACGATCATGAAAGATATTTCTGTCATTGGTTGCGGTCGTTGGGGCACATTCCTTGCTTGGTATGCCGCCAATCACTGCAAAGGCAAAATCCAAAATGTTTTGATGTATGACCTCAAAACCTCACCAAATTTCATTGAATTGTGCAATACGCGCAAGAACGAATATTTGACCCTCTCGGATAATATGTATTTATTTGACACACTCGAAAAAGTGTTGGTTAACGATACCGTGATCATTTCGATCGGCTGTCAGCACCTGCGGTCGCTGGCAAGAGAACTGAACGGCTATGACTTAAACGGCAAAACTTTCCTGCTGGCGATGAAAGGGCTGGAAGAACCCTCCGCCAAAATCATGCACGACGTGTTTTGCGAAGAAGTCAAACAAAACGTGCATGTGGCGGCTCTTTCCGGACCGGGGCATGTTCAAGACTATATGAGAAACGTTCCGTCAGCAGCGGTCATTGACAGTTCGGAGGAGGCTGTCAAAGACGAGCTGATCAAACTGTTGCAAAGCGATTTAATCCGTTTTTATTATGGCTCTGATCTGATCGGCGATCAGATCGGCGCGGCTTTGAAAAATGTCATTGGGCTGGCTGCCGGCATTTTGGACGGGCTGGAATGGCATGGGCTGAAAGGTGCGCTCATGGCACGGGCGCCGGTCGAAGTCGGTCGTCTGATCAAACATTTTGGCGGCAATCCCATGTCGGCTTACGGGCTGGCGCATCTGGGCGACTATGAAGCAACTCTGTTCTCCAAATTTAGCCACAACCGTTCTTACGGCGAAGCTTTTGCCAAAGGCGAACGTTTTGCCAAATTGGCAGAAGGCGTACCTACCCTAAAAGCGGTTAAAATCATTGCCGACAAAGAAGAAATTGATATGCCTATTTGTCAGGCTCTGTACAAAGCCATTTACGAAAATACAGATATTGAAAAAACCATACGTTCGATGTTTGAACGCAACTTAAAACGAGAATTTTAGTTTTTTTGTATTTATCTCAACAAAAATCTTGACAAAATTTTATTTTGGTCTAAAATGTACGGTAATAAAGAATTATTAATCAATTAAATGCTATCAATATGAAAAAGAACGAAAAAAAGCAGCCCAAGTTCGCGACGGCAGTAAACTGCAAAAGAAATGCAGGTTTACAAGGAGCAGAAAAACTGCGTCAGTTTATGCTTGACCAGTACAACACAGATCCGGCAGCCATGACGAAGGCCGAGAAAAAAGCCTTCAAAAAAATGGCGAAAGAACTGCTTGAAGCACAAGCAATCGACAAGGAGGAGTATAACCTCATTTGTGAAGCTCTGAAGTAATCTTCGTTTTTAGAAAAAGCATCACCGTTTCGGGTGATGCTTTTTTCTTTTTCAGAGCCGTTGTTTGTTTTGCCGACGATGCGGCTGTAGGCGTTTTCTCAATCGCATTTCAGCGGTTGTTCATATTGTGACCGGTAAACGGATGATGTCTTATTCTGCCGGCTGCCATTTGCAACGTACGGGAGAAATGATTTTACCCTCATCTTTGAGCGCTTTGAAGGCTTTGTCAATCTCCTTACGGTCGGCTTTCAAAATTTTTTCCACCTCACCGGCGCTCATCGGCTTGCCGGCATCTTTCATTACTTTCAAAATAGCTTCTTGCATTGGCTTGTCCTTTAATTGTTATAAATCGAAATTATTATAAAAAAGAAATAGCCGTTTTCAAGCATATTCGACAGCAAAAAACGCCGTTTCCTTTAAGAAACGGCGTTTTTTTAACACTCAAACAACAATCGCGGCAATCGCTCACTCGGTGTAAACAATAACCTGAAAGCTTTCGGAGGCTTCGTGTTTGCCGGTTCCAAACGTTCCGTAGATTAATTGAGTAAAGTAATACTCCAGATAATCTCGCTCATCACCGGTATACTCACCGACATAACGAAGTTCGTGCTGTTCCCGAATATCGCTATATTTCAATGAAGGCATTTCAAAGCGGGTTACTCCGTCGTCGTAATAGGCTTCCTTTTCGCTTACCGGATAGCGCAGCGCAAAGTGGTTGTATTGCACTTCATACTCTCGTCTGATTCTGCATACCACCAATCGCTCCGGCAATCCTACCGTATCTCTGACAAACGCTTCCGTAAAACCGGCTTTTTGAAGTTTAAGATCTGCATCGGGCAAAATCTTATACTTTTGAATCGAAGAGCCGATTTCTCCGCCCATTTGCTCCACCTCGTAGGTTTTGCGCTCGATTCTTCCGTCCGAATAGCGGTGTTCAACTTCCGCCCAGCTGGTATAGCTGCTGCTCCACAAAGCGTTTTGCACATCTTTGATCCCGCTTGTGAGAAGCCGGCTGGAGATAATCGCCGGATGAATGCCTGCGCGTAGCCTCAGTTCAATTTTAGCGGTTATGTTGTAAGTTTTACCGTTAAAATCAAGCAAGATGCCGTGGTCAAAGCGCTTGCGCAAGT
>JAHHRI010000009.1 GCA_020025875.1 Alphaproteobacteria bacterium
GCTTATGACTCTATTTTTGTGCATCAAAAAATGATGAGAACAGATATCGACACGCTTCTCATGATAGAAATATTTTATATCACAAAACGTCGCTCTTGACTGCAACTTAAAATTCAAACCATCAAATGTATGATGGTTTTTAGGCGTTAACCGTTTAACTGATAAACAAAAACGGCAGGTTTTAATACCTGCCGTTTGAATTGGCGACCCCAACGAGACTCGAACTCGTGTTACCACCGTGAAAGGGTGATGTCCTAACCGCTAGACGATGGGGTCATCTAAACTAGATGCATATATACAGATAAAAAAAATAAAGGTCAAGTATTATTTTTATGAAAAATGATTTTTTTTATTTTCGGCGGATAAAAAAGTCGGGTGTCTGTTTGGGGGAGGGTATGGCTCTGGAAAAAACGGCTTGTGGCAAAGCGTTAAACCTTCGGCAAAGAGCGGTTGTCAGTCGTAGCCGCGGTAAGGTTTTTGCGGCAATTTGATGTTACGGTTTTTGGCTCCGCCGTCAAGCGCATGTAAAATGGCTTTGGTTTCTGGATAAAAAAATTCTTGTTCGTATTGTTCCAAAGCGCATTCCGTGGAATGGAGCTTGAATTTGTCGTTGCCGGCAATGGCTTTGTAGATTTTATTGATGGCATATTTGCGACAAATTTCTTTGCCGTTGGCATCTGAGGTGCCTGTCAGTTATTTTACCTGCCGTTGAACCGCCAGTCGGTGACGGTGATAATATTGTTCGGGAATGATGTTTTTGATTTCGTGTTCCCGCACAAGGCATTCGTAAGCCAAATTAACATAAGTGTTGCGGAACGAAAGTTTTTTTAGCAAGTCATCACTTTTGAAAGCAAACGCCCAGTTGTTCAGCATACCGAGATCACGTTCTCTTTTTTTCTGTTGAATTTGCCGGCTTTCCGCAGCTGCGGCAGAAAATATACGGCATATTTGCGGATTCGGAAATTCGCTGGTCAACGTTTCCGTCAGTCGGCGGATTTCTTCTTCGGTAAAAGAGTGGTACCAAATTTGCTTTGCAAAGAATTGACGGGTACGGTCGGCAAATTGGGGAGACACAGACTGTCGGGCAGCCGTTTGTTTGCCGATTTCTTCCGCTATGGCGTTCAAACCGTTTGCATCTCCGCGAAAGATTTGCTGGCGCACCTCGTCAAACAGTTCCCAAGATTCGTGTTCGTTCTGCTGAGCCCGTCTTGCCAACGCCGTTTCTGCCGCCTGATAGGTTATGTCGCTCCGACGGGGTGCCAGTTGTGCAAAAATTTGACGAAAAGAGTCGAAATATTTTGCCGACATATCGGGAGCGGATAAAACATATTCTTGTAAAAGCGCATCGGCGGCACAAGTAAAAAGCGCCGCTTCGTCTTTTAAGCTCTGCAGGGCGCGGACGGCTTTGTCAAAGCCTCCGTTCATGGGTTAGTACCCGTTGTAGGGGATAATTCTTGCCCGATCGGAACCGCTGCCGTAAAGAACCATGCAACGTTGTCCGGCAGCCATCAATACGTCGTTTCCTTGAGTAACGGTAACCAAACCGCCGTTGTCGAGTTGCACGATATATTCATAACCGTTTTGTTTGGACATTCCGCGTTGAGCCATGCTGCCGGCAGCTCCGCCAACCAGAGCGCCGCCGACGGCACCGAGAACACCAGCCGTGTTTCCCTTGCCAATTTGCGAACCGGCCACACCGCCGGCAATGCTGCCGATTGTGGTGCCGAGCGAGCTGTCATTGTCGGCAACGGTAATGGCGCGAACGGAAACAATGGTTCCCATACGAGCGCGGTTGACAGATCCGACGGCAGCCGTATCATATTGATTGGCCCCGATCTGAGATGCGCATCCTGCCAAGGCGACAGTTATCGGCAACATCAACAATGCAACAATAAATTTTTTCATTCTTTTTTCTCCGCATCATAAAATTGTTCTGTTTTTATATTATCTACAGTTTATTTTTTGTCAATGCCGGACTATTGCCAAATAAAGTTAACTGTTATATATTAACCGACAAAAATAACTTTAACAGGAAAACGAATATGTCAGAAAGAACTAAGGTTGTAAAATTGTTGTCTTCGGACAAGCCTTTGGCAGAAGTGTTGGTCAAAGGCTGGGTAAGAACGCGCCGCGATGCGAAAGATTTTTCCTTTATTGAGGTAAACGACGGTTCCTGCCTGAAAAACATTCAGGTTATTGCCGGCAGCGGTCTTGCCAATTATGAAGATATCAAAAAATTGACCACCGGTTCTTCCGTTGCCGTCAGCGGTGCGCTGGTTCCCTCTCAAGGGGGAAACCAAAAATATGAGATCAAGGCTGAAAAGATAGAAATTTACGGCGGGGCTGATGACACATACCCGCTCCAGAAAAAGAAGCATACCGACGAATATCTGCGTAGTATTGCCCATCTGCGTCCGCGCACCAACAAGTACGGCGCCGCTTTTCGGATTCGCTCCGAGTTGTCTTATGCCATTCATAGCTTTTTCCACGAACGCGGTTTTCGCTATGTGCATACGCCGATCATTACGGCTTCCGACTGTGAAGGTGCCGGCGAGATGTTTCAGGTGACCACGCTTGATTTGAACAATTTGCCCAAAACACCGGATGGCAAAATCGATTATTCTCAGGATTTTTTTGGCAAAGAGGCGCGTCTGACGGTTTCCGGACAGTTGAACGGCGAGATGTATGCAACGGCTCTTGGCGATATTTATACATTCGGCCCCACGTTTCGGGCGGAAAACTCCAACACCACCCGCCACGCGGCAGAGTTTTGGATGATTGAACCGGAAATGGCTTTTGCCGATCTTGTCGACGATATGAATTTGGCGGAAGACATGGTGCGCTATTGTGTTAAGCATATAACGGAGCATTGCGCCGAAGATTTGGAATTGTTTGAAAAGTTTGTTGCTCCGGGGTTGCGGGATATGCTGGAAACAATTATCAACAACGACTTTGCCCGCATTACCTACAGCGAAGCTATTGAGATTATGCAAAATGCAAACGAACATTTTGAATATAAGCCGGAATATGGCATCGATTTGCAAACCGAGCACGAACGCTTTTTGGCAGAAAAATATTTCAAACGTCCGGTGATTGTCCGCGATTATCCGAAAGAAATCAAAGCTTTTTATATGCGCCTGAACGATGACGGAAAAACGGTTGCCGCCATGGATGTTTTGGTGCCGGGGATCGGTGAGCTGATCGGCGGATCTCAGCGTGAAGAACGCTACGATGTGCTGGTAAAACGCATCGAGGAAAGCGGGATGAATGTTGCCGACTACGAATGGTATCTCGATTCCCGTCGGTTCGGCACTGTTCCCCACGCCGGCTTTGGGCTTGGTTTTGAACGTATGCTGCTGTTGCTGACCGGAATAGGCAATATTCGCGATGTTATTCCTTTTCCGAGAACACCGAAGTCGGTTAACTTTTAGGAGAAACAGGTGAAAAGATATTTTCTTGTCCTGCTTATGGCTTTTTGGGGATTTTCCGCCGGAGCAAAAGATGCCGACAACCAAATCAACGTTGTCATTTTTGCGCCAAAAGAAAAGGCGGAAAAAACGGCTGAACGGCTGCCGGAGTGTAATGATCCGTCCATGCTGAAGGCCGTAACCGAAAAAGTGAAAGAGTATCAGCTCGACAGTCCGGTTTATGGCATCATCAGCCGTCGCAAACGGGCGCTGATTGTTAAAAATCTGAAAAACTTCAAAGATGTGTCGTTGGCAAGCTTTGACAAATCATCTAATTATGAAGTGGCTCGCGAACTGGTGATGACCAAAATAAATTATCATCTTTCCGAACAAGAAATGCGGTTGTGCAAAAGCCATACCGGCAACGGCATTTATCTTCTGATGTATCCCGAAGGCGGCGGCACCCGTGTGCAAATTTTGAACCTTGCTCCGAGCTCTGACGGCGGCAACGAACTTTCAATTTATTATGAGCTGCCCGCAACCGAAGAAAAACACACAAACGATGCCTCTGTGGCATCGTTCAGTCAGCCTGCCGCCGCCGTTTCCGACCAACCCGCGGCAAACAAGGAGGCCATGCCGCCTGCCGCCGCAACATCTGTGAACGACTCACCCGATGACAAGGTTGTCGCCGCTCCCTAAATGTCAACGGTGCGTTTTTTTAAAATGAGCTGTTGAAATAATCGAAAAAAAGGATATAATTCCTGATTGTGTGAAAATAAAAGGATGGTGATGTCGGAATGAATAAAAGTTCTTCGTTGATGGTGATCAACAATACAGCACAGTTACCCTCTCTGTCGGAGAAGGGCAGCTTATTGTCCTATTTTGAAAGAATTAAAAGTTTCCCGATGCTAAGCGAGGAAGAAGAACGGAGCTTGATCCTCGATTTTAAACAAAATCACAACCTTGAAGCAGCGCACCGCTTGGTGTTGTCGCATTTGCGTCTGGCGGCAAAAATAGCCCTGACATATCGTCGTTACGGTCTGCCGTTGGCCGATTTGATTTCGGAAGCCAACATCGGGTTGATGCAGGCGGTTAAAAAATTTGATCTTGAAAAAAAAGTGCGTCTTTCCACTTATGCCATTTGGTGGATCAAAGCCGCCATTAATGACTTTATCCTGCGTTCGTGGTCGCTGGTCAAAATCGGCACCGTTGCCGCACAGAAAAAATTGTTTTACAATCTCGGACGCATCAAAGCCAAGCTCGGCATCTACGAAAACAAGGAACTGGAGCCGTCGGTTGTTAAGCAGATTGCCGGCGAATTGGTGGTGGACGAAAAAGATGTCGTGGAAATGAATCGGCGTTTGGGAGGCGATTCTTCATTGAATGTGACCGTCGGAGACGACGATGACGAAAGAGAAAAAATTGATATGCTGGTAGACAAGCGGCAAAATCTGGAAGCCTCTCTTGCCTACAAACAAGAAGCGGCGCAAAAACATCTGTTGCTGCAAAAATGTCTTGATCAACTGTCCGAGAGAGAAGCCTATATCATTCGCTGCCGAATGCTCACGGAAACACCGCAAACGTTGGAGGATATCGGCGCCAAGTTTGAAATCAGCCGTGAACGTGTCCGCCAGATTGAAAAAAAAGCCTTTGAGCATTTGTCTGCTTTGATGAAGGAGGCTGTTGCCGAAACCGCCGCGATTGTTTAGAGGAAACGCAGCCATGGCCAAAAAAGCAAAACAGGAAAACGAGTTTGAATTTGCCGGCGATTTGTCTGCTGTCGCCGTTACCGGTTTGGAATTTCGGGATGGCTTTTCTCCTTCGGAATCTTTTGACGGCATGGCGGAGCGAATGACCGAACGGATTAAAAAAGTGCGTAAGATTAAGAAAAATAACATCTTTGTCAACCCGTTCAAAAGTTCGGACAACTGATTTTCCATGGCCGGTGAGTTTTTTAATCACATTGTCAAGGCTCTTGCCGAAGCGGGTGTTCCTTCTCCGCGGCTGGAAACACGAATGCTCCTGTCGCATATCACGGCTGTTGAAAGCGACGGCTACGATCCTGATTTTGAACTTTCCCTGCCGCAAATGCGCGAGGCACGGCGTTTGCTCGAACGCCGGCTGGCGCACGAACCGCTGGATAAGATTATTGGCAGGCGCGATTTTTACAAATATCGGTTTGTTGTCGGACGTGAAGTTTTAAGCCCGCGTCCGGACAGCGAAACACTGGTGGAAGCCGCATTGGCACTCATTGAGGAACATTGTTTATGTTCTTTGCTTGAACTTGGGATCGGCTCCGGTTGCCTGTTGCTTTCGTTATTGGCAGACCGGCCGAAAACTTATGGCGTCGGTGCGGATATCTCGCCGGCGGCCTTGGCGGTGGCAGCCCAAAACGCCAAACGGCTGAAAGTGGAAGATCGCTTACATTTGGTTAAATTTGATTATTTTAAAGATCACTTTAGCCAACGTTTTGATCTCATTATCAGCAATCCTCCATATATTCCGAGTGCCGAGATTGCTTCTCTGGATCCGGAGGTCAAAAACTATGATCCGTTGCTTGCGCTGGACGGCGGAGCAGACGGGTTGGATCACTATCGGCAAATTGCTCAGACGGCAGGCGGCTGGTTGAACAATGGCGGATATCTGGTTTTGGAGGCGGGAGCAGGTCAGTCTGCTGACATTGCGACTGTTTTTTCCCGTTTCGGCTGGCAAACAGTCGATATGCAGGAAGATTTAAATGGCATTAAACGTTGTGTAATATTGAAAAAATAATTTGCATTTTGCAAAAATATTTGTATTATTCAACTGTAAACGCTTATTGAATTTTTAGGAAAATCAGCGTTTTGTTTCCAAACCAACTTTTTAAAAATAAATTTGTTCAGGGTTGTTCCTGTTTGTGCAGGCGCTCTTTAACCTGATGTTTAATGGTATAAATATGAAAAAAACAAACAACAAGTACCGCAGCGGCGGCAATAGCAGCAGTAACAGCACTATCTATTCTCTTAATTATAAATTTGACAGCAACTCGATTGCCGGCAAAATCAGCGGCACGGCGCTTGACCTGATCAAACGCTACAACGACTTTGCCAAAGATGCTCAAAGCAATAACGACTATGTTAATGCAGAGATTTTTCGTCAATACGCCGAACATTACCGCAAAATCGTAACCGAAATCAATGAGCGCAGAAACCAACAGCGTCAAGCCTATACGACAGAAAATAGTGCTGCCGGCAACGATTCGGACAACCGTCAGGAAACTGAAGATCAGCAATCGGCGGCAGAAGAAAATGCTGTTGAAAACGATACTCGCAAAGAAGAAAATGCTACGGTATGTGCAGAGAATACGACAGAAAATAAAGTTGCCGAGGAAACCCAAACGCCGGTAAAAGAAAGCAAAAAATCTTTTAAAATTATCGAAATCAGCAAAACCAAAGCCGATGAGGCTACTGTCGGCGCAACGGCAGAAGTCGGAGCAGCGGCAACGAGCACTACGGCAAAACGGGTTTATCGTCGCCGTAAAACCGCATCTTCTCTTTGAAAACAAGGTGGGATTGCATGAGGTTCGCACCGCTGTCGGCGCAACGGCAGATAGCGGAGCAGCGGCAACGAGCACTACGGCAAAACGGGTTTATCGTCACCGTAAAACCGCATCTTCTCTTTGAAAACAAGGTGGGATTACTTGAGGTTCGCACCGCTGTCGGCACAACGGCAGAAGGCGGAGCAGCGGCAACGAGCACTACGGCAAAACGAGTTTATCGTCGCCGTAAAACCGCATCTTCTCTTTGAAAACAAGGTGGGATTACTTGAGGTTCGCACCGCTGTCGGCACAACGTCAGATGGCGGCGCAGGTGTTATTCGTGGCGGAACAGGTAGGTTTTTCGGCTCATGGCATCAGTCGTATTCAATCATCGGATAGTCTGTTTTGCCGTTTGGCAGCTGAAAGTGCCACCATTCGCTGTTAATTGTTTCAAAACCCACCGAGGTCATCAGTTGTCGTAAAAGTTCTCGGTTGTTGATTTCTTCTGCATAGCGTGTATCAAGAAAATCTTGCCGCGCTTTTTCCAGATGTTTATAAAAAGGCTCTACTTGTCCTTTCGCCAGCTGTTTGGCAAATTTTTTCTCATAGCCGTCAATTTCTGTCGGAAACTTCAAGTTGCGCCCCTTTTCGTCCGTTAAACAGCAGTCAATCGCCGTTCCGTAGCAATGCAAGCTGTTTTCGGGTATGCTGGCAAACAGCCCCTCAATTTTGATCAATTCCAAAATTCGCCGATGGGCAATCGGC
The DNA here is from genome assembly GCA_020025875.1 of Alphaproteobacteria bacterium. Lineage (GTDB taxonomy): Bacteria > Pseudomonadota > Alphaproteobacteria > RF32 > CAG-239 > JAFUYI01. Next base: position 7,690 of record JAHHRI010000009.1, read on the forward strand.
GGTCGGTAAGCATCACGGATACGCAATTTTAATCTTTGGGCAGCCAATTCGTCGGCCAGTTTTTGCAGGCGGACAGCGACATCAACATGAACATAAGCTTGGTCGCCAAACCCCACTTCCAGATAGACGGGGTACAAAATGATATTGTCCGGCGTTGCATACATCATGTCAACAATAAACCGATCACCGACAATTTGCTCCAGATTGTTTTTGATAATAAAATTCTTGTTCATTGTTTTATCCTTTCTGTTCCCATACGCCGTTCTCGTTTTTCTGCCAATAAAAAATATCGATGTTTTGCTGTTTTAGTGTTTTCCACAGCTGACGAGCCTGCATCAGACTTTCTTCCGAGTTTCCGTCAAAAATGTTGAACACTCTTTCAAAACGGCAAATGGTTTCCGGTTCGATCTGTGCGCCGTCTGTCAAAAAAAGAAATTCCGCGCCGTTTGGCACATCATTGGCGGCGGTCAGCCAAATCGGCTGCCTTTCTGCCGAACCATCTTTGCGGCTGCCATGCGGCAGAAAAGAATTGTCGTTGTATGTCCACAGCCAAGAATTCAAAAATTCAACACGTTCTTCATTACCGATTTTTACCACAATTTTTTTGCCGAGGGCATAAGCTTTTTCTAAAAGCTTGGGCAGCACATCTTCCAGACGTTGGTTTTGCAAATGGTAAAAATCTACTCGGCTCATGGTTTCAGTTTCAGTTGTACAATGTTTATTTCGTCTTGTTCCGCATTTTGGATCATCAGGTGCAGCGTGCGTTTTTCGCTTTTGGCATCTTGAATATGGCCGAGGGCGGCAGGGAGGGTTACGCAGTCTTTTAAATCCATTTTCAATATAATATCCCCTCGCTTAATCCCTTGTCTGTCGGCATCGCACCCAAATTCAACACCTTCAACCAAAAGCCCCATGGTTGTCGGCGACAAATTCATGTTTTTAATGATTTCTGGCGTAATTTCTTTTAAGATCATGCCGCTTTCTTTTAATATTTTGCCGCTGTCGGAATCCGGTTCTATCTGTTTGCGAGAAACCACCTTTGGCGACTTGGGCATATTTTCGACTTTAACCGTGATCGGCTCAATTTCCTGATTGCGCCAAATAACGAGTTGCGCTTCGCTGCCGGCGGGCATTTCCGCAATCAAGCGCGAAAAATCTTTACAACTGTTGATTTCTGTTTGTCCAAGGCTGATAATGACATCACCGGCTTGCAGTCCGGCTTTGGCTGCCGGTCCGTTTTCTCTGATTCCGGAAACCACAATTCCTTGCGCATCTTTCAAGTTGAGGCTGCGCGCCATGTTTTTGGAATTGGGGCGCACCCGAATGCCAATCCACCCGCGCTTAACTTCACCGCTTTGTTCCAGTTGTTTGACAATCCATTTGACGATATTGATCGGGATGGCAAAACCAATCCCCATATTGTTGCCGGAGGTAGAAAACAGGGCAGAGTTGATGCCGATGACTTCGCCTTTGGTGTTAAACATGGGGCCGCCGGAGCTTCCCTGATTGATGGCGGCGTCGGTTTGAATAAAATTGTCGTAAGGGCCGGCCGCAATATCTCGTGATTTGGCAGAAACAATGCCCGCGGTAACGCTGCCGCCCAAGCCGAAAGGGTTGCCGATGGCTAATACCCAATCGCCCACCCGTATGCCGTCAGAGTCTCCGAAAGCCACTTTGTCCAGCTCAAACGGCGGTTCTATTTTGATTAGGGCGATATCTGTTTTTTCGTCACCGCCGATAATGTCGGCTTCAACTTCGGTGTTGTCAAACAGCACCACATTGACCACCTCTGCATTTTCGATCACATGATAATTGGTGATAATGTAGCCGTCTTCACTGATAATAAAACCGGAGCCCAAAGCAACTCTTCCCTCAAGCGGATCATAATATTCGCCGCTGTCATCAACGGTTGCCCGCGGAATATTAATCCGCTCGGGTTGTTGAATGGTAGAGATGTTGACCACCGTCGGAATCAATTTTTCCGATAAGTCGGCAAAAGAGGGAAAGCCGTATTGCGCTTGCGCGGAAAAGGCGGCGGTCGTTGCTGATATAATGATAAGCCATAGTCGTAATTTGTTCATCTTCCTATCTCATCGATTTTCGGAAAAATTGGAAAAATTCACTTTCGGGTGACAGGAGCATGGAGGCATTGCCGTCGGAAAGGGCATTTTTGTAAGCCTCCAATGAGCGGTAGAAAGCAAAAAATGCCATATCTTGTCCGGCTGCTTTGTTCCAGATCATAATAGCTTGCTCATCTCCTTGCCCTCTGATGATTTGCGCCTGTTTTTCGGCATCGGCGAGAATGATCGTTTTTTCCTTGTCGGCACTGGCTTTTATTTTTTGTGCTTCTTGTGATCCTTGCGCGCGAAATTCTTTGGCTTCGCGTTCGCGTTCGGTTTTCATTCGGGCATTGATTGCCTGCAAAACTTCCAGCGGCAGGTCTGCGCGGCGAATGCGCACATCGGCAACGCTCACGCCGATCTGCTCTGCGTCGATTTTAACCGCGGCGCTGATGTCGTTCATAATCTGGGTGCGTTTTTGTGACAGCAATTCCTGCAAAGTGCTGCGTCCGAGAATTTTGCGGATTGACGAATTGACTATTTCCGCCAGTTTGCTTTGAGCCTGATATTCCGTACGCACGGTTTTGTAAAACTTCAGCGGGTCAATGATGCGATAGCGGGTAAAACTGTCGACATCCAAACGCTTTTTGTCGTTTAAGACGACTTCTTGCGCCGGCGGGTCGAGGTTAAGCAGCCGAGAATCGTAAAACACCACATTCTGAATCATGGGGATTTTGAGTTTAAGCCCAGGGTCTTTAATCATTCGGACCGGACGACCGAATTGCAGCACCAGCGCCTGCTCGCCCTGATTAACGGTGTATATGCTGCCGGCAGCCAAAATGATAACGGCCATGCCCAGAGCAAACAAAACATATTGAATCTTATTCATTATCGTCGGTTCCTTATTTTAAACTGTTCAGCGGCAGCAGCGGCACCACGCCGTTGCCTTTGGCGGAAGGGTCAAGAATAATCTTTTCCGAGTTTTTCAAAACGTTTTCCATTGTTTCCAGATACAAACGCTTTGCCGTCACTTCTTTGCCTTTTTTATAGGCCTGATAAACCGAATTAAAGCGTTCGGCTTCACCTTTGGCTTTGTTGACCACGGCTTCTTTATAGGCTTCCGCGCTTTGCAGAATTTGCGAAGCCTGACCGCGCGCATTGGGGACAACTTCGTTACGATAGGCTTCGGCCTCGTTCTTGTATCTTTCCATATCGGCTTTGGCACGCTGTACTTCGTTAAAAGCGTCAACCACTTGTTTCGGCGGATCTGCCTTTTGCAGTTTGACACGAATAATTTCGACACCGGAACCAAAATCGTCGAGCACTTTTTGCAATTCGAGCTTGGTGTCTTCTTCCACTTTTCCGCGGTCTCCGGAAATAATCGGCATCATTTGCGACTGCCCGACAATTTCTCGCAGAACAGACTGGGCGGCCACGCTGACCGTTTGGTCCGGACTGCGCATACTGTACAGGTAGTCTTTGGCGTTTTTAATCCGCCAGACGACGGTCAGATTGATGTCAACGATATTTTCATCGCCGGTCAGCATATGGCTTTCCGTAAATGCCCGCGAAACATTGGAAGCGCGGCTGCTTTCCGCCACACCGAGGTTAATGCTTCGTTCCTGTGTCATGCTCACTTTTTCTACCGTTTCTATCGGGTAGGGCAGATGATAGTGCAGCCCCGGTTCGGTGGTATCTGTATATTTGCCGAATCTCAGCACCACGCCTTGTTCGTTTGTTTGCACTTGATAGAAGCCGGAAGCCAGCCACAAGGCCACCACCGCTCCGATGATCAGTTTGCCGCCGTTGTCAAAGTTAAAACTGTCACTTTTTTTAATGCGGCGAAATTTAACGATTTTTTCCTTGCCGGCCTCGCCTTGCCAAGGAGAATTGTCATTGTCATCCCACGGGCTTTTGTTGTCAGCCATGTTTTACACCTCGTTTTTTATTTATTGCATTAAGTTTATATATAATATAAATGTATCATAAAAACAATTAATGATACGACAATATCAACAGGAGAGAAAAATGGAAGCAGAACTACGCCGTATTGTCGGGCAATATTTTGCCCCGACGACGATTGAAAGCGTAAAGGTTTTCAACCGACGTGTCATTGTCACATTGGTTAATGCAGCCGAAGATCCGCAAAGAGAGGAAACGATGAGAAAAGCGCTGTCCGCCTTGCCGGAAATTGACAAGGTCTCGGTTGTGTATACCGGCGCCCGCCGTGACGAAGGCGATACCCGTTGGCAGATTTCCGGTGTCAAGAAAATCATTGCCGTAGCCTCCGGAAAGGGAGGGGTTGGCAAATCGACAACCGCCGTCAATTTGGCATTGGCGCTGGCAGAGTTGGGCAAGAAAACGGCTTTGTTCGATGCCGACATCTATGGTCCTTCGGTGCCGACCATGCTCGGTTTTGAAGATGTGTCGCCGATCTCCTACGATGGTAAAACTTTTGAACCTTTTGAAAATCTCGGTTTGAAGTCTATGTCAATCGGCAGCCTGATAGCCAAAGACACACCGCTGATTTGGCGCGGCCCCAAGGCTTGCGGCGCTCTCCAGCAGCTTTTAACCGAAGTAAACTGGGGCGAAATTGACGTGATGGTTATCGATATGCCCCCCGGCACGGGAGACATTCAGATTACCATGGCTCAGCAGGTAAAACTTGACGGCGCGGTGATTGTTTCCACCCCGCAGGACATTGCTTTGATCGATGCGGTCAAAGGGATTAATATGTTCAAGCAGGTCAAGGTGCCGATTTTGGGAATTGTCGAAAATATGAGCTATTATTTGTGTCCGGATTGTGGCCACAAGGAGTTTGTCTTTGGCGAGCACGGCGCGCGGGAAACGGCGGAACGATTGGGCGAAAAGTTTCTGGGTGAAATTCCGCTCAATATCAAAATCCGCAGCTACACCGACGGGGGAACCCCGATTGTTTATGCCGAACCGGACAGCCCGTTTAGCGCAGCTTATCGCGAAATAGCCAAAAAAATAATCGAGTTTTTGTAGAGCCGAGGTAGCCGCAACAAGCAGATATCTACACGCATCCGTACGCTTTTAACGGAAGCCCCATGCTTTTTCAATGATTGCGCTCTGGCGAAGTCTCTTCTTTTTGGAGTTGTTTTATCCGTAGCCGCAAATCATCAAGTTTAAGCCGCAGTACCGCCGACGGGTTGTGTTTTAAGGCTGCTTTCACCTGTTTTTCTGCCGTTTTTTCGTCGCCTATGAGCAAGCTGAATTCGGCAGCGGCATAGTTGGCATGTGCCGGATCGCGCAGCATTCCGTAAGCGCGTGCCAACAGCAGCCAAGCATGGCTGTTTGGATTATAGACCAAAGATTGCTTCAATATAAGGACAATTTCCTCAAGCTCCGCGGTTTGCGGATTGTTTTCGAGCATGGCTTGTGCCAAGCTGAGCTTGAGTAGAGATGACGACGGCAACAGCGTCAATGCTTGCCGATAAGCGCTGACGGCAGGGGCAATTTTCCCCGTTTCCATCATCATTTGTCCCTTTAATTCATAAAAATAAGGGTTTTTCGGTTCTTCGGCAATCAGCGTGTTGATTTCTGCCAAAGCTTCTTTCATGTTAAATTGTTTAAACCGAGCGATGGCGCGCGCATAGCGGGCGGGAACAGATGTGTCGTTTGGCGGATATTTGATGAAAGTCTGCCGCGGTTCTGAGGTATAAGCAAACAACTTTGCCTTAATCCGCCGAAATTCTTTTTCTTGCTTGCCTTGTGCCGGTGCCGTCGATTCTTGCGTCGCCTTTTGGGCAAAGGAAATACGTTCGTCAGTCAGCGGATGCGTGCGATAATATTCTCGTTCGGCAATCCCCTGAATTTTGTTGCGCTGTTTGATTTTTTTCAGAAAAGACAGCATACCTGCCGGCGATTGGTTGATTTTTTTGAGGATGCTGACGGCAGCTTCGTCGGCACTTCTTTCTTCGCTGATTTGGTAAGTGAGCATGGAATGAAGAGCCGAACTTTGAGAGCCGAGAATGGCGGCAATGCTCAAATCGGCACGTCCGGCGGCAATTCCGGCCAAACTGCCGACCAGCATGGAAGCCAGACTAACGCTCTGAACTTCGCGCGCTTTGATTTTGTGGCGCAATATGTGCCCGCCCTGAATATGTCCGGTTTCGTGTGCCAGCACGCCGGTCAGCTCATTTTGACTGTCTACGGCGATCATGGTGCCGATATTGACAAACATACGGTTGCCGTCGGCAACAAATGCGTTGAGCTCCGGATCGTTGACAATATAGATCTGCCCCGAACGGAAAGTAACTCCGGCTGCTTCGAAAATCGGTTGCAATGTTTGCTGTAAGAATATCTCGGTTTCTTCATCAGAGATGAGAGAAACACCATATGCCGGTTCAAAATTGAAAAAAACTGACAGCAACACAAAAGTGCCTGCCAGTTTTTTTGCGGTTGTCAGAAAAGAGTTTATCCGTTGATAAGCTTTTTCCACCATGCGACTTTCCTCTTTTCCTGATTATATTCGTTGTCCGCGTCGGTGTTGGCAGAAGATGCCGTGTCGTGGCTGTTATATAAAATGACGGCTTCTTCCCGTGCCGGTTTTTCTTCCGTTTCTTTGGATAAATCTCCGCCGCGACGTCGGTTGCCTCGTCTGCGGTCAAAACGGTTGCGACGATCACGTCTGCCGTTTCTGCGGCGGAAGTTTGCGTTTTCGCTGTCCTCAAGGTTGGTTTCGGCTACCGTTTCTTCCGTTGAACACGGGCTCTCGTCAGGGGTTTCTTCATATGCCGCAACCTTGCTTTCTTTGACCGTTTCCTCGGCGACGGCTTTTACCGCTTTTACCCGCTCGATTTTGAAGTCCGTAATATTGCGGACGGTATCGTCGGCGCAAACGGCAACCTGCATTTTGTAACGCTGTTCAATATTGACCAGTTCGGCACGTTTTTGGTTCAAAAGATAAACCGCCACATCACGCGGTAACGAAACGGTGATTTTTGATGAGCGCCCTTTAATGCCTTCTTCCTCAATCGTGTGCAAAATGGAAACGGCGCCGGATTCTATGGTGCGGATAATGCCTCGTCCGTGACAATGCGGACAAAGTTGGTAGTTGCTTTCAAAGAACGAGGAGTGCATACGCTGACGCGAAATTTCCAATAGCCCAAAGCAGCTCATTTTGCCGATCTGTACGCGTGCGCGATCTTTCTTCATCGCCTCTTTCATCCGCTTTTCAATGGCTTGGTTGTTTTTTGCCTCGTCCATATCAATAAAGTCGATGACCACCAGCCCTGCCAGATTGCGCATACGGAGCTGTTTGGCTATTTCATCGGCGGCTTCCAAATTTGTTTTAAGAGCCGTTTCTTCCAAATCTTTTTCCTTGGTTGCCCGCCCCGAGTTCACGTCGATGGAAACCAATGCTTCTGTCGGGTTAATAACCAAATATCCGCCCGATTCCAGTTGCACGTTGGTATCATGCAATTTGTCAAGCTGACCTTCAACCTGAAAACGCTGAAACAACGGGATATCATTTGTTTTGCAAGATTTGAGCTTTTTCATACTGTGCGGAGACAAGATCTTCATAAAACTACGCGCCGCCTGATAAGCGTTGCTGCCGTCAATGATAATTTCCGAAATTTCTTTGGTAAACATATCACGCAGCGCCCGCTTAATCAAATTACCTTCCTCATGGATCAGGGCGGGAGCGCTGTTTTTGAGCGAATCAAGCCTGATTTGTTCCCATGTTCTGATCAAATAGTTATAGTCGCGAACAATGTCCGATTTGGTTTTTTCCTCGCCGGCGGTTCTTACAATCAGCGACATATCGCTTGAAATGGGCAGTTCGCGAATAATGCTTTTCAGGCGTTTGCGATCGGAAACATTGGTGATTTTGCGAGAAACGCCGCCGCTTTTGATACGGTTGGGCATCAGCACGCAGTAGCGTCCTGCCAACGACAGGTAAGTCGTCAGAGCCGCCCCTTTGTTGCCGCGTTCTTCTTTGGCAACCTGTACCAAGAGAATTTGCCCCTCTTTAATCACATCTTGAATTTTGCTTTGGTGGAACATTTTGCGCATTAAAATCAGTTTTTTCTGAATTTCAAAGTCATATTCGCCATCATCATCATCATCGGTTGCCACTTCGTCATCATTGCCGTTGTCTATGCAGGTGGCGGCGTTTTCTTCCTCGTCAGTTTCACCGGCTTGATCTTTGGCAACAATCCTTTCGCTTTCCGTTCCGGCAGATTCGGCAAGTGTTTTGAGCTCTTTTTTCTTCTCTTTATCATCTTGAGGCTTTTCGTCCGCGGAGGGAGTTTGTCCGTTATCTGCATTTTCCGAGGTGGGTTCGGCGGCTTCTTTGACCGCTTTGGGGCGCCGTCCGCGACGTCTGCCGGTAGACGTTGTTTTTTTCTTTTTATTGTCCTCTTTATCGGTGCCAGCGTCATTTTCCTCGGCTGTCGAGGTGGCTTCCTCCGCGGCAACTTCTGCTTTGTCGGCGCCGTTTTCGGCAGCGACGTCTGCCGCTGTCTTTTGGTCGTCAGGCTGCTGTTCGCTCACAACCGTGTCGGTTTTTGTTTCGGTTTCTGCCATAATGGCTGCGGCTTCTCGGGCGCGGGCTTCTTCCGCTTCCTGTTCCAACCGCTGGGCGCGTTTAAGGGCTTTTTCTTCACGAACCCGCGCACGTTCTTGCTCACGGTCTTTAATGGCTTGCTTCTTGCTCTCAATCATGGCGTCCACTTCTTTTTCCAGCTCTGCCATGGTCTTGTCGTCCATATGATAATAGTCGGGATGAATTTCGCCGAAAGCCAAAAAGCCGTGGCGATTGCCGCCATAGTCTACGAAGGCCGCTTGCAGCGAGGGTTCAATCCGCATCACTTTGGCCAGATAGACATTGCCTTTAATTTGTTTTCTGCTGCTTGATTCAAATTCGACGTCTTCTAATTTGTTGCCGTTAACCACCACCACTCGGGTTTCTTCGGGTTGGGTGTCGTCGATTAACATTCTTTTGGTCATATTTTTATAAACTCCGTTGCTCCGCTGAAAATGCGGAAAAATTACCATGTCCGGAGAGAAATTTGCGAAAAAACAGGAAAATATAGAGCCTCAGACACAAGTGTTAGATACTTTTGTCGGGCTTAATCGTATTGTCGGAGCCAATTCCTCCAACCTTCAAACATTCAGAACTTTCCTGTTCTGTGATCCGCGGACAAACGCTTTTTTGCTTGCTTATTGTTTGGCATATCCGCAAATCAGAATCTCTATCCGGTTTAAACCTCATTCCGGTCAGGATGCACAGGCACAATTTTCTCTGTGAAAAAAGGCGGCAACCAAGCGCGGGGAGCAAAAAACATTTTATTGTCCGGTGATAAACGTCCCCCGTGCCGGTTAAAAAACATCCGACCACTGTCGACAATATACCGTTCGATATAAAATTACAATACGAAATTTCATTTTTTTCTTTTCTGTTTTTAACAGATTGGTAATAAGTGGTGTTTACAATTACCAAAACTATGATAAAACAGAACCACAAATGAACGCACTAAAAAAAATAGCAGCGGTTTGCCGTTGCCAAATGCTAAAGCTGACAACAATCGTTTTGTCGGCAGTCTTTCTGTGTGTGTGCCATGCTCATGCCGCCGGTCGCGTCAGCGGGTTAAGAATCGGGCAGGGTATAGGCAGCGTGCGTATCGTTTTTGATGCGGATGCGGAATTTGATTATAACGTTTTTTTACTGGATGCCCCGAAACGTTTGGTTGTCGACACGCAAAACGTCTATGTCGGCAAAGCGTTGGAAAAAACTAAAGACAAAAACAATTTGGTCGGTCGGGTCAGAGTGGGCGACATTCAAGACGGCAAAACCCGCATTGTTTTTGATTTGCTCAAGCCGGTGGTGGTTAGAAAAGTGTTTATGCTGCCGCCGCAATCTACTTTCAAATGGCGCTTGGCCATTGACGTGAGCGTTGCTTCCGAGCGAGAGTTTCGGCAAAAAGCAGGCATTGACAATGCTTATGGCGACAAAAGCCTTTCAATGTCGGGAAGCCGCGGACGGGTGGTTGTTGATGCAACGCCCCGCGCTCATCAGCAAAAGAGCAGAAAAATTATCGTGATCGATGCCGGTCACGGCGGACACGATCCGGGGGCGGTCGGCTATTCCGGCGTATATGAAAAAAACATTACGCTGGCAATGGCCAAAGAGCTAAAAAGACAGCTGGATCGCAAAGGAAAATATAAAGTTTATCTGACACGCAGCACCGATGTGTTTATTCCTTTGCGCAAGCGGGTGGCCATTGCCCGCAAGCATAAGGCAGATTTGTTTGTTTCCGTGCATGCGGATTCCGCTTTGAACCGCAAGGCAACCGGATTGTCGGTTTATACCTTGTCGGAAACGGCATCGGACAAAGAAGCGGCGGCGCTGGCGGAACGCGAAAACAAGGCTGACGTCATCAGCGGGCTCAATCTGGTTGAGCAGTCTAAGGAAGTGAGCGATGTGCTGATCTCTCTTGCGCAAAGAGAAACCCGCAACCGATCTTCGGAGTTTGCCAAATGTTTGGTAGACGAAATGCGGAAATCCGTCAAACTGATCAGTGACACACACCGCTTTGCCGGCTTTGCCGTTTTGAAAGCTCCCGATGTTCCTTCGGTGTTGCTTGAAATGGGCTATCTTTCCAACAAGAACGAAGAACGTTTCCTGCGTCAGGAAAGTTATCGCCGCAAATTGGCAACTTCCGCCGCCAACGCCATCGATCGCTATTTTGAGGATATGAAGCACAAATCTTTGTTTTAGTCCGTGAGGATGTTTAAACGTCTGATAAAGCAAGAATGCTGTTGTCGTTTTCGATAAAAACTGTTATGAGTGTGTCATAATATAATCTGTTGGATACCAAAATGTTTAAAACTTTGTCTTCTTTACTGAGTGCATTTTTCTTTTTTGCGGTCATCCTGACTGTCGTGATCATCAGCAACCTGTGGCGCTTTAACCAGAGCCTGCCCGATTATCGGCAGCTGGAAAAATATGAACCGGCGGTTACAACACGTCTTTATGCCGGCGACGGACAGCTGTTGAAAGAATATGCGGTTGAACAGCGACTGTTTATGCCGGTCGATAAAATTCCCGATCTGGTCAAACAGGCTTTTATTTCTGCCGAAGATAAAAAGTTTTATCGGCATTCGGGGATCGACTATCTTGGCATTGTTCGTGCGATTCTCAGCAACCTCAAAAACATAGGCAGCGGTCGTCGTCCTTTGGGGGCTTCGACAATTACGCAGCAGGTGGCCAAAAACTTTTTGCTGACTTCGGAAGTGTCTTATGTTCGCAAAATTAAAGAAGCGCTCTTGGCTTGGCGTATCGAACAGGCGTTCAGTAAAGACCATATTTTGGAACTTTACCTAAACGAGATCTATCTCGGCAACCGTTCTTACGGCGTGGCGGCGGCGGCGCTCAATTATTTTGACAAGCCGTTGTCCGAGCTGACATTGGAAGAAGTGGCATATTTGGCGGCATTGCCCAAAGGTCCCAACAACTACAATCCCCACACCCGCTATCAAGCAGCCGTTGCGCGCCGAAATTGGGTGATCGGGCGAATGTTTGAAGAAGGCTATGTTGATGAACTTGCTGCCGAAACCGCCAAAGCGCAGCCGCTGAAAGTGGTGGAACGCAACAACCGATTCTTAAAACACTCCGAATATTTCAGCGAGGAGGTGCGGCGCGGCATTGAACGACGTTTCGGAGAAGAAGCGCTAAACGAGGGCGGGTTGATCGTTCGTACCACCGTTGACCCGCGCTTGCAGAAAATAGCAACGGAGGTGTTCCGCGAAAAACTTCAGGAATATGATCGTCGTCACGGCTGGCGCGGTGCATCTGCCAATATTGACCTCAATGATAAAGATATGTCGCAGCTGAAAAAAACGGTGCTGCCGGTCGGCGGTGAGAGCAGTTGGGAAAAAGCGGTGGTGACCAAAGTCGGCAATACGCGGGCAGAAATTAAAACGCTAACCGGCGAAATCGGCGTCATTCCGTTGTCGGTTCTTGCTTGGGCGGGAAAAACACTGCCCAATCAGGGGATTGGCAAAGCACCGCAATCGGTTAAAGAAGTGCTCAAATCAGGCGACGTTATTTGGGCGGAAAAAATCGGAGAGGAAAAACTCAAAAAGCAGAAACTGCCCCAAAATGCCTATGAACTTCGCCAAGTTCCCAATGTGGACGGCGGGTTGATCGCCATCGATCCCCACACCGGTCGGGTGTTGGCAATGGTCGGCGGCTACTCTTACAAACGTTCGCAGTTCAACCGCGCCACTCAAGCGCGCCGACAAACCGGTTCGTCGTTTAAGCCTTTTGTTTATCTGACGGCGCTGGAAAACGGCTATTCTCCGACAGATCTGATTTTAGATGCGCCTTTTGTGCTGGATCAGGGCGCCGGCCTGCCAAAATGGAAACCGGAAAACTTTACCAAGAAATTTTACGGATTGATGACATTGCGTGAGGGAATTGAAAAATCTCGCAACCTGATGACGGTTCGTCTGGCGCAAGAGATCGGCATGGACAAGGTTGCCGCTTTTGCCAAAAAAACGGGCATCAACGAGCATTTGCCGGAGTTGCTCTCAATGTCACTCGGTGCCGGCGAAACCAGACTGATCGATCTTACCTCGGCTTATGCGGAAATTGTCAACGGCGGCAAAAAGATTCGCCCGTATCTGATTGAGCGCATACAAGACCGTTATGGGCGCACCCTTTTCAAGCAGGATAACCGTTATTGCGACGACTGCAATTATGACATATGGGAACAGCAGCAGACACCTCGGCTGACAGACAGCCGCGAGCAAGTGTTTGACAGCCTCTCGGCTTATCAGATGACTTCGATTTTAGAAGGTGTGGCAACCCGCGGCAGCGGTGCCAGATTGCGCCGCCTGAAAAAACATTTGGGCGGCAAAACGGGAACGACAAACGACAGCAAAGAAGGCTGGTTTATCGGTTTTTCGCCGGACTTGGTCGTTGGAACCTATATCGGTTTTGATGAACCGCGGACACTCGGACGATGGGAAACCGGAGCCAGTGTTGCGTTGCCGGTATTCTATGCCTTTATGGAAAAGGCTTTGAAAGAACAGCCCGATGTGCCGTTTCGTATTCCTGCCGGCATTAAGCTGGTGCGGATCAATTACAAAACCGGAAAACCGGCGGTGCCGGGCGACGAAGTGGTGATTACCGAAGCCCTGAAACCCGATTTTAGCTTTGAAACGGCAGGTCAACGCATTATAAACGGCAGCTCTGACAATGACAATGACAGTGAGGACGAACGCAACGACTTCAAACGTTTTGGCAACTCTGCCGACGGCGAAAACTTCCAGCTGGGAACCCAATATTAGTCAACTTAATCAACCATTGAGAGGAAAATATGCAGGCAGAAGTATTAACCATTATTGATGACATCAAGCAGTCGCTATCACTGCTGAGGAGGTCTCTTTGACTATGACAACGCCTTGCTGCGCTTGGAAGAACTAAACGCTCTGACAGCCGCGCCGGAACTGTGGAACGATGCGTCTCGCGCGCAAAAGCTGCTGAGCGAGAAAAATGCGTTGGAGGAAAGCATCACCGCCTTGCAACAAACGGAAACATCGTTGAGCGAATTGACGGAACTCTGTGAACTGGCGGAAGAAGAAGGCAACCAAGAGCTGATTGAGGAAATTATCGATCAGTTGAAAGAGCTGAAAATCAAAACCCGCCGCAGCGAACTGGAAGCCTTGTTGTCCGGCGAGGCAGACAAAAACGACGCCTTTCTCGAAGTTCATGCCGGCAGCGGCGGCACCGAAGCGCAGGATTGGGCGGAAATGTTGCTCCGAATGTATACCCGCTGGGCGGAAGTGCATAAATATAAAGTGGAATATGTGGAAGAAGCGGAAGGCGATGTTGCCGGATTGAAGTCGGCAACGGTTAAAATTTGTGGACATAATGCTTACGGCTGGCTCAAATCGGAATCGGGCGTTCATCGTTTGGTGCGCATTTCACCGTTTGACAGCAATGCGCGGCGACATACCAGTTTTGCTTCGGTAGGCGTTTATCCCGATATTGACGATGAAATCCGTATCGAGATTAACGAATCCGATTGTCGTGTCGACACTTACCGTGCATCGGGTGCCGGCGGGCAACATATCAATAAAACCGATTCTGCCGTTCGTATCACCCATATTCCGACAGGTATCGTCGTGCAGTGCCAAAACCAGCGTTCTCAGTTTCAAAACCGCGATGCCGCTTGGAAAATGCTCCGAGCGCGCTTATATGAAATGGAGCTGAAAAAACGTGAGGACGCCGCGCAGGGGCAAAGAGACACGATGGGAGACAACGGTTGGGGGTATCAGATCCGTTCATATGTGTTGCAGCCCTACAAAATGATCAAAGATCTGCGTACGGAGGCAGAAACCTCAGACGCCAAAGCGGTTTTAGACGGTGATATTGATTTGTTTTTGGAGGCGGCGCTGGCCGACAAGGTAAGCAACAAATGAAAAAAGTTTCAAGCCGGCTCTATCTGGCTCGTAAAATCTTCGATTATACGCTGGTTTTAATCCTGATTATGCTGCTGTTGTTTATATGGCAGCTGTATCGGGGGCCGATTACCGTTCCCTTTCTTAAGCCTTACATTATTGCGGCTCTGAATCAAGATAATGAAAACGCGGAAGTAACGGTAGACAGCGTCAACATAGAGCTGGTGCGTTCTATTAAGCCGGTTCGGATTATTGCCAAAAACGTGGTTTATGAAGAAAATGACGGTCATATGCGTGTCAGCGCGCCCGATGTTGCGGTTTCTTTCAGCATTCGGGCTTTGCTCCAAGGGGTGATTGCGCCGAGTTCGATAGAGGTGCTCAATCCGTCGGTGTATATTTTTACCGATTACGGCGTTCGTGACAAAACCCGAGCGGCGGAAGTAAGCTACAAGCGAATAGACTATTATGTGACGGCGTTTGAGGAGTTTTTGGAGCGTTTCAACTCTCCGGACAAGACTTATTCGGAGAGCTATATCAACGACATCAAAATAAATAACGGCAAGGTTGAGTTTCATGAAATAGACCTTGGTCGCAAATGGGAATTTGCCGATCTGAATTACGATTTTGAACGCCGCGGGAATGACATCGAAACCGAGATCAGCGGCGCGGTTCGTTTGCGCGACAAGCTGGTCAGCGTCGGCATGGAAGCCCGATACCGCCCTTCCGACAACAGGTTGATGACGCAAATTTATTTTTCCGATTTGGTGCCCGCCGATATTGTCGATACTTATGTTGAAGGCGGCACCCGTCGCGATTGGTACAACGTCAATCTGCCGATCAACGGCAAGGTTGCCGCCATGATCAATTTTAACGAGTTTTTGAAAAACCGCAGCGACTTGATCGAAGCCGTGGATACCGCGCTGGAAAAAATTAAGTTTCAGTTGGAAGGCGGGCGCGGTTTTATTCTTTTTGATACCGATGATGCAGATTCCCGCTACGACATCTCATCCTTTATGCTGGAAGGTGAAATTAATGGCGGGTTGGATCGGGTAACGATTGAAAATGCCGATTTTTATCTCGGAGAGCAAAAAGTGACACTCGGTTTTAAGGTTTCTGGGTTGGAAGATTATTTGCTGAAAGATTCAAAAAAGAAATTGAAGCTGTCGCTGACAACGGAAATCAAAAAGCTGAAGTTTGATGATCTTTACACCTATTGGCCGCGTTACATTGCCCCAGATGCTTGGGAGTGGTGCAAAGACAGCATTTTCGGCGGCGACGCAAATGATGCCCGTTTTCGGTTTGAGTTTGGCTACAATAAACAGAGCAAAACTTTTGGGCTGACAGATTTGCAAGGGAAAGCTTATATCAGCGATTCGAACCTTCGCTATATCAATACCATGCCGTTGGTCAATCATGTTTACGGCATTTTCAGCGTTACCCCCACCAGCATCAACATTGCGCTTGATAAAGCCGTGTCCGACGGGATTTTGCTAAACAAGGGCAATGTTTTGATCTATGATTTGGACAAATATAACAATTACATCGATATTCGCCTGTCGTCCGATTCTTCCATAACCGATGCCCTAAAATTGATTGATCATAAACCGCTGGAGTTCACTTCTCAAATGGGGCTGCATCCGGAAATTATCCAAGGCGAGGCAGACACCGAACTGGGGTTGAAATTTGAATTAAAAAAAGATCTTGATTATGACGATGTCCATGTGACGGTCAAATCAAAACTGCGCAACGTGCTGATAAAAGATGCCGTGGACGGTCGCCCGATTACTGCCAAAGAGTTGTTGTTGGAGGTCAACAATGACGGTATGTCCGTTAAAGGCAACGCCGAGTTTGACGGTGTTCCGCTCAAAATTGTCTGGGACGAGCGGTTCAAAACAGACCGCCCATACCGCAGCCGTTACACCGCCTCGTTGGTGTTGAATGCTTCCGATGCGCAAAAATTTGGCTTGAACTACGATATGTTAAAAGCCCCTTATTTTGAAGGCAGTGCCGAAGTGCGGGCAACGGCAACCCAAGGCAGCGGCAACCGGCTGATGATCGACCTTAAAGCGCAACTGCAAAATGCGGCGATGAATTACAGCTTTTTGGGTTTTTACAAACCTGCCGGTGCGGCAGCCGAATTTAATGCCAAACTCGTTTTCCTCAAAAAACAGCTGGTTTCGATTCCCGATTTTACATTACATAAAAACGATTTTGATATTTCCGGCAAAATCAGCTTTGATTCCAAAGGAGCCGTGCGCGTTGTCGACATCGGCAACATCAAAGGTCCCAAAACGCAAGCCGGCGCCAAAATAGAAATGCCGTCGGACAAAAACGGTGTCGTCAAAGTTAATATTTCCGGCGACAGCTATGATTTGTCAGAGTTTTTCGCCCGTGGCAACGACAGTGCGTCTGCTTCCGGAGTAGAAGATGACGACTGGGAAAAAACACCCGATGTTGATGTTAACATTGCCGTTAACCGTCTGTGGACCAATCCCGACGTTTCGGTAACCGGTTTTGCCGGCAGTGCCAAACTCAGAAACGGTGTCGGTGTGCACGAAGTGCATATGATCGGCAACTATGATCATAACCGCAGCATGAATTTGAAAGTGGACTATGTTCCGCGGCCAAACGGAGAGTGGCGGCTTTCGGTTAGCAGCAACCACGCCGGCAACACATTGCGTTTTTTGCGCATTTACAACGATATGCATGGCGGAAATTTGCAGATAGAAGCCAAAAGAGGAGCCGATAAAGAGTTTATCGGGCATGCCAAGATACGTGATTTCAGCCTGCATAATACGCCGCTTTTGGCACGCTTGCTGACGGTGGCGTCGTTTACCGGCATGGTGGATATGTTGACCGGCGAAGGAATGACTTTTTCGCATTTCGACGCCCCGTTTAAATACAAAAATCACATATTATCTGTAAAAAGCGGCAAAACCTACGGCAATGTTATCGGGCTGACGTTTAGCGGCGCATATAATACCGACAACGAAGATATCAGCATTAAGGGGATGATTGCGCCGGCTTACGGGTTGAACACGCTGATCGGGCGGATTCCTCTGGTCGGCAGTTTGCTGGCAGGCAAAGACGGCACCGTGTTTGCCGCCAATTATTCGATTACGGGCAAGGTCAGCGATCCGCAAGTTCGGCTGAATCCGCTTTCGGTATTGAGTCCAAATTCGCTAAAAGAGGCTGTTTCCAAGGTGTTTGGAGGAGAAGATGACAAGTTCTAAATGTAAAATAGGCATAGACTTTCACGGGGTGATCACGGTTTCGCCCGCCTTTTTCAGAGATTTTACCGCGCTGGCATTTGAACGCGGTTATGAGGTTTTTATTATTTCGGGCGGTCCGTACCTTGTGGTGAAAAACTTTTTGGATTCTTGGAAAATCCGTTATAACAATATTTTTTCGCTTATTGATCATTTTGCCAGCCGCGGACAGGTAAAATATTTTGCAAACGGCAACTTCAAAGTGCCCGACGAACTATGGAACAAGGCCAAGGCGGACTATTGCCTGCAAAACGGAATCGACATTCAGATAGACGATACACCGAGCTACGGCGTTTCTTTTTCTACCCCTTTTTGCTGCTACAATTCCGCTAACAGAACCTGCCAAGTCGGCGGAAAGATTATCGACTTCAATACTTCCCCCGAACAGTCTCTGCAAGAGGTTGAAGATTTTTTGCGGCACAAACACTAAAGCGGCGATTATTTTTATCTCCGCACTTTTAGGGGGGAGGTGCCTGCCCCCCGTGGGTTGTTGGTTTGATGTTCTTTTCGGGGCGTTGTGTTTGCTGCCCCCCGTGAGCTTTGGTTTGGCAAAAAAACACCGCCAAACGCAACGTTTTAACCAATCTTGCCGGTTAGATAAACGGCACCGAAAACATCAGCCCGCTGTCTTTTAGCAAGTTGTTTTGGTTGCGTTTGATTTTGAAAGGAGAGTTCTCTCCCAATTCTTTTTCAAACACTTCGCCATAGTTGCCGCTTTCTTTCAGATAAGTCTGCAACCAATTCGGCACCAGCTTAAAGCGTCCCCATAGTTTTTCGTCCAGTCCCAGCAAGTTTCTGGTGGAAGGATCCGTTGAGCCGGAGTGGATGTTGACATTTTTGGAGGTCAGACCGGTTTCCTCGGCCTGTTTAACGGCGTTCATCACCCATTTGGCAATACTTTTTAAGGTTGTGTTGTCTTTATCGACATAAACGTAAATAGGGCGCACGGTGATGGTTTCCGGCAACATTTCCACATCGGAAACGCCGGCGGGGCTGTGCACGACAATGTCGCGGAGGATCATTGAATTGCCGGTGAACAACTGGCAGCGATTGAGCAAAAAGGCCTCTTTTGCTCTTTGTATGTTGGGGAAAGTCAGCAACGAGAAGTCGAGCTGATATTTGTTATTGTAAACTTCCAGCTTGGCAAGGTCGTCACTGTTGTTGACCACGCAGACTTTTTTGCCTTTGTAGGCTTCCATGGAGGTTGCTCCCTTGACGGTATGCGCCAAAAAGACCTGCCGATCGTAGTACCAGACGTCTATCGGTGCGGCACGGGTAGACATTTCGGTTGTGGCGGAAAACGGCAACCCGCCGATCATGACGTCAATTTTGTTGGTGTAAAAAGCTTTGGACACTTGGTTGGCGGCAAGCGGCACCATTTCGATTCTGTCGCTTCTGCCAAAGATGGCGGTGGAAATCATTTTGCACAGCTCGGCGTCCATACCCTGCCAGTTGCCTTTTTTGTTTCGGTAGCTAAGGATTTTGTTGCCTCTTTCCGTTCCGCAGAAGATTTTGCCGCGGGTATGAATGTAGTGCAGACCGGCATTGACAGTCGGTTTGGGGGTTGCGGCAAAGGCAGATGCCGCCGCCGATGCTGCGAATGCAAGAGATAACCATAATTTTAGTTTCATTTTAACAACCATTTTGTTATGATAATTTCAGATAACTTTTAATATAGGGTATTTTTTATGAAAAGTAACTATTTTTTACGACTTATCATTTTTTTTGTGTTGATGATGTTTAGTTTTCCCGTTGCCGCAGAGCCTTTAACCGAGGCGGAGGCGCGCACTTTTGCCGAAACCAAAGGCAACGAATTGCTTGCCGCTTTTGCCCAAACCGATCCGGCAGAAAAATATAGGAAATTGGACGAACTCTTTTTAAATGATGTCGATCTCAATTATATTTCACGATTCGTCATCGGCAAATATTGGCGACAAATGAACTCTGAGCAACAGCAAAAATATCAGGAACTGTTTCGTCTCTACACGCTTAACCTCTACAAAGGATTTTCGTTTGATTTTGATAACAATCTGAGTTTTTCCGTTTCTCGTGTCGTCAGCGACGGCGAGCAGATGTCCATTCGCACCGATATCGATTATCGTGGGATGGACGGCAAAAACACGAAGTTCCCCGTTGAGTTGCGGATACATAAGAAAAACGGGCGCATTATGCTAACCGATATTAAAGTGACCGAGAGTTCTCTTCTTCTTTCTTACCGCAACCGTTTTTACCAAATGATGGCGGAAGCGGACGAGGAAATAGAATGGTTTTTGGATGATTTTGAGCTGCTGGCAAAATCAAGCGAAAAATATTATCGTCAAGAGGAAGAATAGCTAGCCAAAACAGTGTATTATATGCGAGTCCGTTGTTTGGGAATCTGTGCAAAAAGCAACGATTCGGCGTATGCGTGTGGCTTTTTATGCTCACGGAACAAACCTTAATAGACAAAAAGAAATAAACAGTAAACAGATTGATTTTTAATGATTTTTTATCAAATTCTTTAGGTTTTGCCTGTTTGTTTTCAACAAAAATAGCCTAAAATTTACTTTTTTCACAAAAACCGCTTGCGTACTAAAAAAAATTATGCTACATTGATACTGTATAAAATTAATTTGTTCTATTATAATGTCTTATCATTAAAAATGCTTTTCTTAAAAAATAGGGAAAGAGAAGGAAAGGTTTCAAGTGCTTTTTTTGGTACGGAGACTTCTGGACAAATTATATTCTAAATCTGAGTAATAATTAAAAAAAATAACAATATGGCGCAGAAGAATTTAATTAAGAACATCGCAATGATGATGTTCACAGTTGTTTTGGGTGTAATGTTTTCATCATGTGAAAAATCGGAAGATTTTTTCACGTTGGACACATATGCACAGGAAGGTAACGGTAGCAATACTGCTGTTACAATCAACGTGAAGCGTGATGCTGACAACGGTGTCATCGAGGCTACACGTGTTATTGATGGTATCCGTCAGGACACCATAATAACAGTACCAATGGGAGGCGTGTCTTTCGACATAACTCCGGTTGATACGATTGCCGTTGCTTCCGCAGAAGTAACACGTTCAAACTTCACCGCAATCGGTGATGCACAGACAACGGAATTTGAGGAAAACGGTGTTTATTTCACCAAAACCGCAAAGAATTTCCGTGATGAGCTCAGCGGTTACGCTAAGGAAATTAACATTTCTTATCTTGATGCCTATACTTATGTATGGGGCAAGAAAGTGGAATTTCCAAGGGTAAATGGCAACATTACTCCGGTTGAGGAAATTAATATCCTCGATGAGGGCATCGAAGGCAATATGCACTACTACACTTCTAAGACTCAATATAAGGTTGCTTTCATGGAAGGTAACTCTATTGAGCAAGGATTGGAAGTGTTGGCGGTAAATGCTGACGATAAGTTGATCTCGACCGAAAAAACAGGCGAGGGTTATGAAACTCTTACTTCTACAACAGCGAAAAGCTGGGTTGAAATTACTCGTACATACAAAGTTTCTGGAGCAGTTGCAACACGTTACGAGGTTGTTCTTAACAACAGCGTTTCCGCTCCTGCTTACGAAGTGATGAATGTTGAAAGTTTCAATCTTTCCTCTCGTGCCGCAAGCCTTGAGGAAGCTGCTATTGCAGGCAGTCACGAAGAAGGTAACATTGAAGTTACTTCTTTGCGACAAAACTATATCGTAGCAAACAATCTCTTCAATCGTACATTCGTTCTCTCTTATGAAACGGCTGTATTGGTTGTTGACGGTATGCGCTTTGATATGCCTAGCCGCAAATATGAGAACATAACTGACGACAACTTCAATATCACCAATATGGAAGGAATCACCGGTTATGACCGTGCAATGTATACTCACAAGATGAGTGCGACATTCAACGGCAACTCTGTTGCAGCAACAGCAGAAGTGGAACTTCGCATGGTAGAAGTTCAAGATGAACTCATCAGCCGCGTTATTGTCGCAGATGGTAAAGATTATATCAATGCCAATACGACAAAAAGTTGGATTAAAATCAAAGAAATATGGTCTGTAGGCGGAGAAAAAGTGTATACTAAGTCGGTTAATTTGACCAATAGTATCTCTGCTCCCGCTAAAATGAGCAAAATTCTTGATTCTTTTAATCTCAACAGCGCTGCTGCTTCTCTTGGCGATGTAAAACTTGTTAAAACTGAAAACAAAGGTGATTTTCAGGTGAAAACTTATCAGCGTACCTATACGGTAGCAAACGATAAGTTTAGCCGTGTTTTCACGCTTTCTTATCAGACAGCAGTTTACACCGTGATCAACCACGATATGCCTTACGCAACATATGAAAATGTAGCAGATAATGGTTTCAACATGAACTCATTGTCCGATACTTTTCAGAACGGTAAGACTTATAATCGCAAAAACTATGTTCATAGCATGAGCGCAGTTTTCAACGGTTACAATGCTAATGCAAACGCAGAAGCAGAGATCTTGGTTGAAGTGGAAACACCTAGAGACACTCCTGCCTGGTTAGGTAACCCTACCGGAGCAAAATATACCCGCGTACAAAAAGCTGTCGGACAGAAGTTTATGGACATGATCGTTTTCATTTATGAAAATGGTGTTGTTATGGCTCCTAACGGCAAGGTAGACATGAGTCTTATCTATGCTTTTGACGCATCTGTAGCATCTGCTAACGGTGTGGAAACTTGCATCAAAGGTGCATACAGCGGTGTATTTGGTGATGGTAAATGGCAGCCTGCGACAATTACTATCGTAAGCGGTCGTTGGATCTATGCCGGTATTTCCAAAAATTGGGATCATACCGTTATGGAGACAAATGCTGTCATTCTTGGTATAGGCGTTGACGTAACACCGATCCCAAGTGCACAAAAAACGACCATTAGCAACGGTAAGATTACAATTTCTTACGCTGCAAACAATGGTAGCAACACTGCAAATTCTTCCGTATCATTGCGTTAATTTGACATTATGAACGGTGCGAATATAGGTGTCTAGATATTCTCTCATTCCTCTCCGGCATTAGTTCCGGAGAGGTGTATTAAAAAAAATAAATTGGGGCTATTCCCGAACGTTCCTTATTAAAATTAAGAAAAGATGAAAAATATAGTAATTGCCTTGACAGCAGTGTTGGCAGCTGCATTTGTGAACATGAACAGCGCTAGCGCTCAGTCAGTAAATTTTGGTTCTGAGAAGAAGGGGCTTGTTTCTGCACCTTCTATTGAGATGCAGGAATATGCCAAAGTCGATTCGATGACTTTGGATTATTTGGAAGCTTTTGCATCCAGAAAGCATGATGAACTCATGCTTAAAACTTCCGACGGTAAAACGTATTGGAAGGGAAGGGGAATTGAAGGTTTCTTCATCGGTGCTATCGGCGGAGCAGCCTATACACCGAACGCCAAAAGCATGAGTTATGTTTTTGGCGCGGAAGTCGGCTACACCATGTGGTGGGGTGATTTCTTAATCACCGGCCGTGTGGGGGAGGTCAATTTTGACGGTCTGACTTATATGGCTCCTTCAGCCTTTGGTGAAGTAAGGGTAAACCTTGCGCACTGGGGCAAAAACAAACAACATCGCTTCTATGTTGGTGGCCGTGTAGGCTATCAGTATACCGAGAGTGATAATTCAATCTCGGAATCCGGCGAAGGTTACGATTTTAATCGTAAATCATCGCTGAAAGGTTCTGGTCTGGGTTATGGAGCCGTTTTAGGCTGGGAAACCCGTCAGTTCATGAGCGGAAACCGTTTCGGTATCCAGCTTGCCGCTTATACTTATGATGTGCAACACGCAACATCAGGTAAAGTGAATGGCACGATGGTTGCCAATAAAAACGTGGTGAAGCAGGGTTGGCAAGTGGAGCTCACTTTGAGCTATCGCTTCCAGTTCGGCAAAACGCGCAAGAACTACTAACTATTTCTAGTTTCGCTGCAAAGCATATAATATATTTTCAAGATGTTGGAGGATTTTCCTCCAACATCTTTTTTTTGTCCTCGGCACCGCCATATCTCAAAGCCGCCGGCACTTGATGATACATGAGAGATAAAAGGTTCCATTGTGCCGAGGTATGGTCGGTTGTTTTTCCAACAGGCAGATTTTGAGCCGCTTTCTTTTTTCTTAAAGGGGCTTATTTTTTGTCGGTCAATCGGTCTTTGTTTGCACGCGGTTTGGGAGTGTTTTTGATTGTGGCTTTTTTTCTGTCCATAGAAGCGGTGAAATTTTAGCTACAGACAGGATGTTGGTTGTTGTTTTTAGACAAAATAGAAAAAACTTATTTTTTAGTCAAAAATAAGTTGTGGTTTTGAATCTTTTGTGCTACAGTATAAGCGACAAAAATTATTCTGTTATTACATTGAATATCATTGTAAATGTCTCTGATGAAAATGATTTTTCAGCATTGAGAGACCTGCAGAAGCAATTTTTCTACATATTTCCTAAAAAATAATTAAATAACTTTAAAAATACAAAAAATGGAAAAGAAAAGTTTGTTTTACGGCATTGTTGCATTTGTTATGATGCTGACTTTAGCCATGTTCACGTCATGTGACAAGACATTGGAAGAGTTTAGTCTTGATGTTAAGCCCAGTGGCAATACAACCAACACGGAAGTTAGCATCAGCGTAACTCGTGACAACGAAAACGGTAAAGTGACTGCCACAAAAAATGTTAACGGCATTCAGCAGGACACCACGGTGATTGTACCTTTAGGCGGTGTTAATTTTGAAATTTCGCCTTTAGACACGATCAAAGTGAGCAAACCGGAAGTGTTGTCAGTAAACTTTGGCGCCACCGGCAGCAACTCCAGCAACTGGGAAGCAGAAGGTATTACTTATACCAAAACGGTCAAGACTTATAGTCATGAAATGACCGGATATTGGAAAAATATAACCATCAGCTACTTAGATGCAGAGATGACTATTTGGGGGAAAAAGGTTGTTTTTCCCGCAGCAAACGGTAGTGTGTCTTTTGAAGACGGCAGCATCAGCGTCGTTGACGAAGGCATTAAAAACAAAGTCCACTATTATCTTTCCACTTCAAGCTACAAAGTTGCCTTTATGGGCAGCAGTAGGGCAGAGCGGGGATATGAGCGGCTGGCAATGGATGCAGACGATGTTTTGCAGAGCACCTCAAAAACGGACGAAGGCTATGAAACGCTGTCTTCAACCACAGCTAAAAGCTGGATTGAAATCACACGCAACTACAGCCTTTCCGGTCCTGTCGTTTCCAGATACGAAGTGATCTTAAAGAATGGTATCAATGCTCCGGCATATGAAATCCGTACGGTAGAAAACTTTGAATTGGAAAAGAAAAACGCCGTTTCTGGCGAAATCGTCCTCAGCGGTACCCATACCGAGGGCAACATCAAGGTTACAACACACAGGTTTGACTATACAGTCGGCTGCAATTTGTTTGACAAGGTGTTTACCCCGTTTTGGGAAACTGCCGTTTTAAAGGTTGACGGGCAAGAATTTGAGATGCCATATCGTGCTTATGAAAACATCACAGACAAGGGATTTAAGTTAACGGAAATGTCGAAAAAAGATAATTACGAGCGCCGGCTCTACACCCATACCATCGGTACCACTTTTAACGGAAATTCTGCCGAGGCGGTTGCCGAAGTTGAATTGCACAAAAAAGCGGCGGATGTGCTGGAAAGCCAAGTGATTATCGAAGACGGGATGGAGTATGTTAACGCAACCACAACTCGGTCATGGATCAAGATCAAAGAGGTCTGGTCTGTCAGCGGAGAAAAGATCTATACAAAATCGGTTAACCTGACCAACGGCATCAATGCTCCGGCCAAGGTGATAAAGGTTTTGCCAGACTTTACTCTCAATCAGATACCGGCAGCGCTCGGCAATGAGGTGTTGACAGAAACAGAAACCGTCGGCGACTTTACGGTCAGAACTTATCAGCGCGCTTATACGGTGGGCAACGACAAGTTTAACCGTGTCTTTATGTTGTCCTATCAGCGAGCGTTCTACAATCCGCTGGATCACAGTATGCCGTTTGCGGAATATGAAAACGTTTCTGATAACGGCTTTACGACCGCCGACATGAATCAGATCACGGAAGACGGCAAAACCTACGATCGCAAGAGCTACACGCACTCAATCAGTGCCGGCTTTAACGGTCATTCGGCGGAAGCAAAAGCAGAAGCGGAATTGCGGGTTTGCGCTTCAGATATCATGATCAGTCAGGAAATCATTGAAGACGGCATGGACTATGTGGACGACAACACCACCAGATCTTGGATAAAAATCCGAGAAATCTGGACCGTGTCCGGTGAAAAGACTTATGTAAAATCGGTTGATTTGACAAACGGCATTGCTGTTCCTGCCAAAATAACCAAGATTTTGCCGAGTTTTGCACTGGCTTCCGCAAGCCCGTCTCTGGCAAACGAAAGCTTGCTTAAGACCGAAACCGTCGGCGACTTTACGGTAAAAACTTATCAGCGCAACTATACGGTTGCCAACGACAAGTTCAACCGTGTCTTTACCCTCGGTTACCAACGGGCTGTTTACAATCCGCTGCAGCATCATATGCCCAATGCGGACTATGAAAACATCTCGGATAACGGTTTTAAAACGGCAGATCTTCCGCAAACGGTCAGCGGCGGCAAGACATATCACCGCAAGAGCTATGCGCACACCATGAGCGCAAGTTTTAACGGTCACCATGTCAGCGCTGTCGGCGAAGCCGAATTGTGGGTGGAAATCAATGACGAACTGCAAGAGTGTATCATCTTGTCGGAAGGCAAAGACTACATCGATGCTTCGACAACCATGAGTTGGATTAAGATTAGAGAAATTTGGTCTGTATCGGGCGAAAAGGTCTATACCAAAAAGGTGAACCTGAAAAACTCGATTACGGCATCAAGTAAGATGATTCAAATTTTGAAAAACTTTAATCTGATTGGTGCGGCCCCATCGATAAGCGGTGAAAAACTGACGGAAACAACAACTGTCGGCGACTTTAAGGTGATG
The DNA here is from genome assembly GCA_020025875.1 of Alphaproteobacteria bacterium. Taxonomy (GTDB): domain Bacteria; phylum Pseudomonadota; class Alphaproteobacteria; order RF32; family CAG-239; genus JAFUYI01. Next base: position 34,440 of record JAHHRI010000009.1, read on the forward strand.
ACCTATCAACGCCTTTATACGGTTGCCAACGACAAGTTTAACCGAGAGTTTACATTGTCTTATCAAAAGGCTGTTTATTCTCCGTTGACCCATAATATGCCCCATGCCGAATATGAAAATCTGGCCGATAACGGATTTAAGCTGAGCGATATGAGCCAGCTGACCGAAAACGGCAAGATCTATGATCGTAAGAACTATACGCACACCATGAGTGCCATGTTCAACGGTTATCCGGCAACGGCGGCAAGCGAAGCGGAATTGCGTGTTTTTGTCAAAGAAGACCGTGATACGCCCAGCTGGTTGGGAGCTCCCAAGTCTGCAAAGTATACACGTGTTCAACAACGGGTTGGTGACAAATTTATGGACATGATCGTTTTTGTTTACGAAAACGGCGTGGTCTTGGCACCTAACGGTCAGGTGGATTTGAAATTGTGTTATGCTTTTGATGAATCTGTGGCAACCCAAAACGGCGCTGAAACCTGTATCAAAGGTGCATACAGCGGTGTGTTTGGTAATGCCAAATGGCAGCCTGCGAAAATCACTATCGTAAGCGGCCGATGGATTTATGCCGGCAAAAATCCGGCATGGGATCATACCGTTATGGAAACGAATGCTGTTATTTTGGGAATTGGTGTGGACGTAACACCGATCCCAAGTGCGCAAAGCTATAAAGTTGAAGGCAATCAGATTACGATCTCTTATGCCAAAAACAATAATAGTAAAACAGCCAATACTTCTCTTTCTTTGAAGTGATGATTATTTTTGTGAAAGAAGAGAAAAAGTCTGCAGCTCTCTTGTTAAGTTTCTTTTTGCGGAGCAAGAAGAAATATGTATGAAAAATCCTTTTTAAACATTTACAATTTATCCCCTCGGAACATCAAGTTCCGAGGGTTTTTTTATGATTAAAGCAAAAAACTCTTAAGAAGAGAAAAAATAATACTTGCCAAAGTTCTTTTTTTTGTCTATATTGAAAGAACAGTCAATTTTTATGTTTAATTTAATATATTAGTTTCAAAATGAAAGAAGAAAGTTTGAAAGCTCAACTTAAGTCTGCTAATGAAAAAGAACTTGCAGATCTCATTATGGGGGTAAGCGAACAAGTCAGACATGGACGTTATCGAAAGGTGGAAGTGCAGCGCGATGTTGTTACAATCCTCGCACAAAAACGTCCTCGTGTCAATTCGTACACCCGAAGTGCCTACCAGTCGTTTGTTTACAACGTTGGCAGCGCGGCTTCCAAAAATCAGGAAGTTATGAGAAAGTTACGCTCCTTTGCCAAGGAGTATAACCTTAAGTGGAATTAACAAAAAGTTTTACCGGCAGCAAAAAAATTCAGCGGAATTTTCTTTGCTGCTAACAAAAAAAAACAATAGCTTATGGTAAATAAAAAAAGAAAGCTTTCTATGGAGGAGCAAGAGTTCCTCCGTGCCGAATGGCGCAAAAAACATCCTCAAGAAGCGGCTCGTCGAGATGCTAAAAGAAAACTCGCCGAATCTGAAAAAATAAGCCTTCAACAGGAAAAAGAGGATTTTGAAGAAGAAAACCTTATTTTTTCAGAGTATTCCAAGGAAGAAATCTCGATCGAAGAATATCGAAAGAAGATTCACAACCTGTGGGAATATATCCACAACAAACGCGAACAATATGTTAAGGATCGCGTTTTGGAAAACACCCTTCTTTCCGAAGAACAAAAGCGCGATTTTCGTTATTTTGTCATCAAAAATTACGATGTTGACAATCAGACTCTGGCTGCCGTGACGGCTGCATTGTTGGTTGAAGGATTGCGTTATCCCGACAAGGAGCTCAACGCTTTCAGTTTCAATTTCCTCAGAGAAAGGGAAAGCGCTACCGACAGCATCTCTTGGTCGTTCTGGATATGTGTCTGGGATCAAGACTTTGTGCCGTTGGATGCGGTTCGCCTTATGCTTGAGGTCGACGACGGGCGTTTCTATCCGCTTGCACGTTTTCGCGACTTTGTTAATGTCATTGCCGCTAAAATGGTGCGACATCTTGAACAAGAGTATCGCCGATTGGAATGGTCATACTCGATCCAAGACCCTGCGGTGCGCTCGCGCGAAACCGGACGAAAAAGTCGCCGGATATTTTATTTCCAAGCACTGCTCGGTGCATACAAGATAGAATATCCTCGTTAGTAAAAAAGAACGTCTCTTTTGAGACGTTCTTTTTTTATGCGCACCGATTTTATGCGCACCGAAAACCATGCCGGAGATGCGCGGTTTAGGCTCGGCATGACCTAATCTCTATGGCTTGATCTTGAAAAAACAGCAACTCAAGGCAGACTGTTTGGGGAGAAAGTGAGTGTCCGCAACGATTTTAAAGAGTTTGTGTTTTTTGTGTTCGGCGTATCAAAACGGCGGAAAATAATAAAGCAATAATCTGTTTTTTTTGCTTGAATTAGACAAAATATGGTGCTATGGTAAATTCATGTAAATGATTATTAACATATAATTCTTGAATTTATGATCTATAAAAAAATTAAAGAGCTCTATCGGTCAGGAAACATATCTGCCGCTAAGGCTGCCTTGGTTGAAGCGCTGAAAAGCAATACTTTGACCGCGATCGAAAAGAAATCGGTGATTCGTTTAAAGTCCGAGCCGCTGCTTGAGGTCTACCTTGCCTTTATGCTACCGGAGCCAAAAGAGTGGGAAGTGATGGAAATTATCCGCACCGGCAATCTCAAAATCATAGACAGATTGGAGGTGCCCGAGTTTTCCGTTGCCGTGCAGCAAGAACTGCTGAAGTTGAATGATGTGGGCATTTTTTGTCGACACTTCAAACGATATCCGAAAATCAAATTTTGCGATCAGGTCGATGTATTCATCATCAATTCCGGCAATCGCGAATTTGCTATGGCGTATCTCTCTGCCAACTGTTTGGATAGTGAGGTTGAGGAGATATTGCTGGACAGCAACGATCTGGACCTTATCCGCAGCTATTTCAGCAAGTATGAAGAATACATACAGCTGAGCAGTGGTGAGCTCTAAAGCAAATAAACAGAAGTTAACTTTAAAACAAAACCCCCGCCTAATAAGCGGGGTTTTGCTGTTTAATGACAGGGGAAAGCTTAAATAGGGGCGTCGGTAAAGACTAGCGGCGACCGGATTTTCCGGCAATAATCGCCTTTTTGATTTCCCTGCCGTTGAATTGTTTAAACTCGTCTAAAGCCGCCGTAACAACCGCGCCGAAAATGACGACCGCCCAAGACAGATACATCCAGATTAAAAAGACAGGGAGCACCGCCATGGCGCCGTAAAGCGTTTTGTAGGTGGCATTGTTTAAAACCGCCAATGCAAACCCCTGCCGCAAAAACCAAAACAAAATCATGGCCACTGCCGCACCGACAAACGCGCTGCCAACCTGCACCTTTTTGTTTGGTACCAGCACATAGACCAGCATCAGGCTTAAGATGGTCATCAGCGGCGGAATCAGATAGCTGAAGAAAAAGCGTCCGGTTTCGCCGTCTGCCACCATTATTTTTTGTAAGGTATAGAGGTAGCCTCGCATCGAGAACGCCGTGCCCAACAGCAACGGTCCGAGCGTAATGACTGTCCAATAGAGGGTGATTTTTGTGGTAACATGGCGCGGCTGCGTCACTTTAAAGATAAAGTTGAAGCTGTTTTCGATTGTCGACAGCAACAAAATGGCGGTAACTGCCAAACCGATGACGCCGATTGTGGTCAGCTGACCGGAGTTTTTGACGATGGTGGCAAAATATTGACTGACCTCTTGCTCAAATTCCGGTGTCATGTTGCGGAACAAAAACTCCTCCATTTGGCAGCGGATAGATTCAAATACCGGAAAAGCCGAAAAAATTGCCAATCCGATAGCAAACAACGGCACCAAAGCAATTAACGAGGTATAGGCCAACGATGAGGCAACCCGAAAAATAGAATCGTTTTGTGCGCGCTGGGCAAGAAAAAACAAAAAGTTCGTCACCGGTTTTAGCATTTCTGCCGTCTTTGTTTTCCAATCCATAAATTTCCCTTTATTCTAAAAAAAAATGTGTTTACAAATCAGGTTAAATCTTATAAAAAGCTCTAAAACTGTTTTTTAGTATATAAAATTTTAAAAATTTGCAAAGGAAAAAATATAAATGACGACTAATCAACTGTTAATGAGCGGAAAAAAAGGCTTGGTTATGGGGTTGGCCAATGACAAGTCTATTGCTTGGGGCATTTGTCAGGCGTTGAATGCACAAGGGGCTCAGCTTGCAATTTCTTATCAAAACGAAGTTTTGGAAAAAAGAGTTGCGCCGTTGGCGGCCCAACTTGACAACGAACCGTTGCTGATTAAATGTGATGTTTCGGATTCCGCGAGTGTGGAAGCTTGTTTCAAAGAATTGGGAGAAAAATGGGGAAAAATTGATTTTGTGGTTCACGCCATCGCTTTTTCAGACAAAAACGAACTGAAAGGTCGCACTATCGATACGACTTTAGCCAATTTTACCAACACCATGCACATCTCTTGCTATTCGTTTATAGAAACTTGTCGTTGTGCGTCCCCGATTATGAACAAAGACGGTTCAATTTTGACCTTGTCTTACCTCGGTGCCGAAAGAGTGCTGCCCAATTACAACATTATGGGTGTTGCCAAAGCGGCTTTGGAAGCCGCCGTTCGCTTTGCCGCGGTTGATATGGGCAAACAAAATGTGCGTGTGAATGCCATTTCGGCAGGCCCGATCAAAACGCTTGCCGCATCGGGTATCGGCGATTTTCGCAAAATTTTGCATTGGAACGAACTGAATGCCCCCTTGCGTCGCAATGTCACACAGGACGAAGTGGGCAATATGGCGCTGGCATTGTTGTCGCCGCTCGGTACCGCAGTAACGGGCGAAGTGCTGCACGTTGACGCCGGTTACCACATTGTCGGTATGATCAATCTGGACAATGCCAAAGAATGCGGAAAAATGCTGGTTGAAGAATAATAAAATACGCTTGTATTTTAAAACTGATAAACTTATAGTAAGAGCCGTTGAATGTTGCAGCGTTCAACGGCTTTTCGCTTGATAATACGGGAGAAAACAATGGCAATAGACACAAAGACCGTCAATCGGGTAGCGTTTTTGGCGCGCCTGAAGATTGATGAGGACAAAATTGAGGCAACCGAACGGGAATTTAACAAAATCCTGAACTGGGTGGAACAGCTGAACGAAGTCAATACCGATGATGTCGAACCTTTGTCGGCAATCAACGAAACAGATCTGATCTGTCGCGAAGATGAAATAACCGAAGGCTCTCAGGCAGAAAAGATTTTGGCAAACGCGCCGATGTCCGAATATGGCTATTTCGTGGTGCCTAAAGTGGTGGAATAAAAGGAGCAGAAAAGATGGAAAAATTAACCTCTCAGACAATCCATGAAACATTGGATGGTTTAAAAAACAAAAGCTTTTCCGCCGTTGAGTTGACCAAAGATTACCTCCGCGCGATGGAAGAAAAACGCCTGCTGAATGCTTATGTCTTGGAAACGCCCGATAAGGCATTGGCGCAGGCGCAAGAGGCCGACCGCCGCTACCACAACGGAAACGCCCGTGCCTTAGAGGGCATTCCGCTCGGTATCAAAGATTTGTTTTGCACCGAAGGTATACGCACAACGGCTTGTTCGCACATTCTGGACGGCTTTGTTCCGCCGTACGAGTCAACGGTTACCGGCAAATTGTTTGCAGCTGGGGCAGGGTGTCTCGGCAAGCTCAATATGGACGAGTTTGCCATGGGCGGCAGTAACGAAAACAGTTTTTACGGACCGGTTTATAACCCGTGGAAAGCGGAAGAAAAATTGGTGCCGGGGGGATCTTCAGGCGGTTCGGCGGCGGCGGTGGCAGCCAATATTTGCGCCGCGGCAACCGGAACGGATACCGGCGGATCAATTCGCCAGCCGGCTGCTTTTTGTGGTGTAACCGGCATTAAGCCGACTTACGGGCGTTGTTCGCGTTATGGCATTGTTGCTTTTGCATCTTCTTTGGACCAAGCGGGGCCGATTGCTAAAGATGTGCGCGATTGCGCTTTGCTACTGAATGTGATGGCAGGCTACGATGAGAAAGATTCGACTTCGGCAAAACGCAATGTGCCGGATTTTACCAAAGTTCTCGGACAAAGCGTGCGGGGGCTCAAAATAGGTATTCCTGCCGAATATCGTCCCGAAGGTCTTAATGCGGAAATAGCCGCCTGCTGGGACAAAGGAATTGAAATGCTAAAGTCTGCCGGTGCGGAAATTGTCAATATTTCGTTGCCGCACAGCAAATATGCGCTGGCGGCCTATTATATCATTGCTCCTGCGGAAGCCTCGTCCAATCTGGCGCGTTATGACGGGCTGCGTTATGGGTTGCGGGTTTCGGGCGATCACTTGGACAATATGTACATCAATACCCGAAGCGCCGGTTTCGGGCAGGAGGTCAAACGCCGCATTATGATCGGCAGCTATGTGCTGTCGGCAGGCTATTACGATGCCTACTATCTAAAAGCACAAAAAGTGCGGAGGTTGATTCGCGATGATTTTGTCCGTGCTTTTGCAGATTGCGACGTTATTTTGACGCCAACGGCGCCAACTGCCGCATTCCCCATCGGCGACTGCTCAATGCGAGAAAATCCGATTAATATGTGGTTGAACGATATCTTTACCGTTTCTGTCAATCTGGCAGGGCTGCCGGGGCTGAGCCTTCCCGCCGGTCTTTCAGCGGCAGGGTTGCCGCTGGGCTTACAGTTGATTGGGCGCCCGTTTGATGAAGAAACGGTATTTAAAGCTGCCGCGGTGATAGAAACGGAAACCGGATTTGAAAGGTTAAAATAGCCATGATTATTGAAGGAAAAGAAAACAAATGGGAAATTGTCTGCGGGTTGGAAATTCATTGTCAGATTATTTCTAAATCAAAAATTTTCAGCGGAGCCTCGACCAAGTTTGGTGAAGATGCCAACGAAAATGTGGCGTTTGTCGATGCCGGTATGCCCGGAATGCTGCCGGTTCTTAACACTTTTTGTGTGCATCAGGCGGTCAAGACCGGTTTGGGGTTGCGGGCAACAATTAACAAATATTCGGAGTTTTCGCGTAAAAACTATTTTTATGCCGATATGCCGACCGGCTACCAAATTACCCAATTTCAATATCCTATTGTCGGCGAGGGTGTGGTTACTGTTGATCTGGACGACGGCAGCAGCAAAGACATTCGCATAGAAAGAATGCACATTGAACAAGATGCCGGCAAATCGATCCACGACATTGATCCGCGCAAAACCTTTATTGACTTGAATCGTGCCGGTGTCGGACTGATGGAAATTGTGACCAAGCCCGATTTTCGTTCCCCCGAAGAAGCCGGAGCATTTTTGAAAAAACTGCGTTCGATTTTGCGCTACCTTGGTACCTGCGACGGCAATATGGATGAAGGTTCCATGCGCTGCGACGTTAATGTTTCCGTCCGTCCGGCAGGCAGCGACGAACTGCGCACACGCTGCGAAATGAAAAATGTCAACTCGGTCAAGTTTGTGATGCAGGCCATAGAAACAGAAGCGCGCCGACATATCGAGGTTTATGAAAAGGGCGAAACGGTTGAGCAGGAAACCCGTCAGTTCGATCCGCTGAGCGGACAGACAAAAGTGATGCGCAAAAAAGAGTTTGCCCACGATTATCGCTATTTTCCAGAACCCGATCTGCCGCCTCTTGTGCTGACCGATGAGTATATTCGGCAGGTGGCGGAAGAGCTGCCGGAATTGCCCGATGCCAAAAAAGCCCGATTTGTTGAGCAATTGGGGTTGACCAAATATGACGCCACGGTTATTTGCGAAAACAAAGAAACGGCGGATTTCTTTGAAAAGGCAGCAACCGGACACGATGCTAAAAAAGTAGCCAACTGGCTGATGGGAGATTTCTTCGCCATGCTCAAGCGCAAAAACCTGACGGTTGAGGAAACTCCTGTTTCGGCAGAGAATCTCGGCAGTTTGGTTGAGCTGATCGAAAAAGATATTATCTCCGGCAAAATGGCCAAAGAGGTTTTTGAGATAATGAGCGAAACCGGCGAAAGTCCGGAAAAAATAGTTGAAGAAAAAGGCTTGCGGCAGGTGACGGATACCGGTGCGATTGAGGCGATTGTCGACAAGGTTATTGCCGAAAACTTGGACAAGGTCAATGCTTATAAGGGTGGAAAAGTCGGTCTTATGGGCTGGTTTGTCGGTCAAGTGATTAAAGAATCACACGGCAAAGCCAATCCACAGGTGGTTAACCGATTATTGTCAGCCAAGCTGTCCTGACAGAGAGCTTTTTAACAAAGGGAAAAGCGATACCGCAAGGTCTATTTGCTTGCTCGTCTGCCTGACAAATATCGGGAGAAGCCAAAAGGAGAAAATGGCGGTTGCTTCCGGTCAACCGTTGGCAACCGGTACGCCCCTCAAAATTAAATGACATCGATACAAAAACGATGTCATTTAATTTAAGCTGAAGGGAACTTTTGGTAACAGCAGATGTTAAAGCTTGACATTGTCTTGCAATGACCTAAAAAATATGTCATCGGCAGCAATCACATTTTGGGGGAGGGAATGTTTTAGCAGCAAGCGCAATCTTCTGATACTTCCGTTTCCTCCGTTTTTCTTACCCTTACCCCCCTTACTCATGAGATGTTTCGCTCTTGGGCAAATTTCCTTCGTTTTCCCCGCCTTGGCAGCAGGCGCAATCTTCTGATACTTCCATTTCCTTCGTTTTCCTCACCCTTACCACCTTTACTCATGAGATATTTCACTCTTGGGCAAATTTTCTTCGTTTCCTCACCTTGGCAGCAAGCGCAATCTTCTGATACCACCGTTTGCTCCGTTTTTCTCATCTTTACTGCCCTTACTCATGAGATGTTTCACTCTTGGGCAAATTTTCTCCGTTTTCCCCGCCTTGGCAGCAAGCGCAATCTTCTGATATTCC